>JANNJV010000146.1:0-5798 GCA_031395945.1 Gemmatimonadota bacterium
GCCCGTCGCGGATCCTGGTGACGGACGTGTCCACCTGCGCCTCGCGGTAGCCGCGCTTCCAGTAGAACACCAGGATGCGCAGCACATCACGCTTGAATTCGTCGCGGTTGAGATACTTCCGGTCCCAAAGCGTCGGTGACCTGCTCAAGCCACAAAAGGGCACCCAGAGGAGGCTCTTGCACCCGCTCTCGGTCGTGGCGATCGATCGCTCGAGATCGCGCTTGCTCACGAGCCGCACGCCGTTCAGCCGTAGGTCCCGTACCTCGGGTGCCTCGCGCTGGTCGTCTCGCTGCGCGAATAGATGCGTGGGCGCGAGCGCGAGGACTGCTGCGACCAGGAGCCGGGCAACCGCACGCGCACGCACCCTGTGGTGAACAGGGCGTGACATGGCGGGCTAAAGAGCAATAGAAGTGCCTTTGAGGGGCGAAGGCGGGAAGCGAGCGCGTCCGTTCCCCCTATTCCCTCTCCCGCCGTCTCGGTGTCCCCCTTCCTAGTTCCCGGTTCCCCGTCCCTCGGCTAGAGCCCCGCCAACAGGATGTCGTTATTCTGCGTTGCCGCAATGCGTTTGATCAGCCACTCCATGGCCGACGTGGGCGGCATCTGTGACAGTCCCCGCCGCAGCGTGTACACGGCGTCGAGCTGCTCTGGCTTGAAGAGCTTTTCCTCGCGCCGCGTTCCGCTGGTCGCGATGTCGATCGCTGGATAAATGCGCTTGTCGGCAAGCGATCGGTCGAGTTTGATCTCGGAGTTGCCGGTACCCTTGAACTCCTCGAAGATCACGTCGTCCATCCGCGACCCCGTCTCCACCAGGGCGGTCGAGATTATGGTCAGCGAACCACCGCCCAGCGATTCGGGAATCGCGCGAGCGCTTCCGAAAAACGCCTTCGGTTTGGCCATCGCGGTGGCATCCAACCCGCCTGACAACGTCCGTCCGGTGCCGCGCTCGGCTGTGTTATGCGCCCGCGCCATGCGGGTCAGCGAATCGAGCACGATGATGACGTCCTTGTTCATCTCCACCAGCCGGCGCGCGTGCTCCATTACCATTTCCACGACTTCGACGTGGCGCTGCGCCGGCTGATCGAAGCTGGACGCGATGACCTCGCCCACTCCCCACGATATTGCCTCGCTCACTTCTTCGGGACGTTCGTCCACCAGGAGGATCAACAGCACCGCCTGCGGGTGGTTGATGACGATGCCCTCGGTAATCGCGTGCAGCAGCGTGGTCTTTCCGGCGCGGGCCGGTGCGACAATGAGTGCGCGCTGCCCGTAGCCGATTGGCGCGATGAGGTCGATCGAGCGACGCGTCACCTCATGTCCGCCCTTGGCTGGTCGGCCCGTCTCGAGCGTCAGCTTGCGTTCGGGATACGTCGCGGTGAGAATCTGGAACTCCGGCCGCTTCAACAACGTGGCCGGATCGGCGCCGTTGATGGTCTGAATTTCTATCGCTGACACGCGGCCTCTCGGATCCCGGCCAATCAGCGCATTCACGTTGTCGCCTTTCCTGATACCGTGCTGTCGCACCAGCTGGGGCGTGATCCACGCATCGCCCGCCTCGGCGAGGTAGCTGGCGGAAGCTCGGCGAATGAAGCCGCCGTCACGCGAGGGATCGAACCATCCCGTGGTGTCGCCCACGGGTGTGAGCACAATGGGCGCTTGCGATTGTTGTTCGGAACCGTTCGAAACACTGGTGTTGGCGCCGCCAGCTCCGGCCCCACCGTCACGGCCGCCGCCGTCACGACCGCCGCCCTCACGACCACCGCCACCGGACCCAGGCCCCGTACCGCGTCGTCCGCGCCCGCGGTGCCGACGATGCCGCCTGCCATTCTTGTCGAACCGTTCACCACCGCGATCGCCCCGGTCCCCGCGATCCGCCCGATCTCGCCGGGGCTGATGTCCCCCTTCCCGAGGACTTGCTACGCCGGCACCACCGCTGCCCTCACCACCGCTGCCTTCACCACCGCTGCCGTCAGGCGGCGAACTGAATTCACCGTTATTGCTGGCAGGCGACTGAGTCTCCCCGTCCGGTTCAGCGGTATTTCGCTGCGGTTTGTCGTCGTCCGGCGCACGTTCGTTCGCGGGATTCGAGCGCGGAGTTTCCGCTTCAGCGGAACCGCTTTCGCGGTAGGGATTGTCTTCTGAATTGTCCATATGGAGGCGATCTGGCTCACGGTCGCGCCCTGAACTGCCGCGGTCAGACCGGCCGCGACGCGGGCGTTCGTTCATTGAACTGAGGGGTAAAAAGAGCTCAAAACTGCGTACGATGCCCACGAATTCGCGGGCGATGCTCTCGATGGATTGTGCGAGGCTATGCTTGCGTTTCTGACGCGACCGCAGCGCGGAGACCTCACGCGCCTCGGGCGCGACTGCCCTGTCAGGCGGTACTACTACAGCGCGGTTGCTCGCCCCAAATCCGCTCAGCACCGAGGGGAGGGGAGGTCTGTCCGCGTGTTCGGCCGGAAGGACGGGTACAACTGGTCGTGCCGGCGGACGGCTGAGTATCGCAACCCAGCGCAATCCGCGCAACCCCGACTTCCGGGCCAACGCGTGGGACCCATGCCAGTCCTATGCCGAAGTGGGCTTTGGGCTTTGGGTCGTGGGCTCTGGTGGGGGCTATGGGTCATGGCCTCTGGCCTATGGGCTGCCCAGAGCCCACGACCCAAAGCAGTATTTTCCCGAGATGCACAGTCTCGTCACCCAGTTCGCTGCCGCCCTCGGGCAATACGAGAAGGACGACAACCTCGGCGCCCTGTTCGACACGATTCGGGCGCTCGCGAAAACGGCGGATATCGATGCACTGGTGGCGGCGGCCGAGCAGCACAAGGAGCGGGTCGAGATCGTCATTCCTGTGTACGAGCACGTCACGATGCAGCGCCCGAACGATGCCCGCGCCCTTGTGGCACTGGCCAACGCGTATTGGCTGTCAGGTCGCGGGCCCGATGTGGTTGGCGACCTGGCGAATCGCGCGAAATCGGCGGACCCCCGGAATCGGGCGGCGTGGCATCTATGGGCGCTGGCGGAATCGAACGTGCGCGCGCGCATGGAACGATGGCAGCAGGTAGCAGAGCGTTTTCCGGATGACCTGCTGGCGCGAGCCGCACTGGCGGACAACGCCGCGAGCCTCGCGGGCGCCGAACACGATCCCCTGGCGCTGGCGCTGGCCATCACGACGTATGAAGGCCTCTGGCAGGAGTCACCGACTGCCACTCAGCGACGTGCCCTGGAGCAAACCTTGGAGACGTTGAGAACCTGGAAGCTCTGAGGCGACGACCCTCAGGCAGTCTCGGAGCTCTGCATCGGCTGAACGCTACGAACCCAGTCGATGAGCTCTTTCAGGTCAAACGGCTTCCGTAACAACGGGCAGCGGCAGGCCTCGATCAGTTCCTGCGCGCGTTCGGTGATGTCGCCGGTGGTGAAGAGCGTGCGGGCGCGAAGGTGCGGCTGGATTGTCGCAGCCAACTCGAAGAAGGTGTCCCCGCGCATGTCCGGAATGCGGAGGTCGATCACGAGGACGTCCACGTGTTCGCCGCGTACAACGGCCGCCGCGGATTCGCCGGACAACGCCGTCGACACGCGGAATCCCGCGCGTGTGAGCGCAATGCCCAACGCTTTGCAGATCGCCGGCTCGTCATCCACGAGCAAGACGTGCGTCAGTTGTGCGGCCATGCCTTTACCTCGGAAGGTCACGAGCGGCTCCGCCCGTAGACCCTTCTCGTTTGAGTGGGACGTCGAACTCCTTCGACCAACAACTTCACGAACTGCTCCGGCTCTATGTAGGAACGAACCGTTCGCGGCGTGTGGCCCGCGAGGGCCCGCATGTGCTGCGTCAGTTGATACTGCGAGTGATAACCCACCCTGGCTGCCACTTCCTTGATCTGTCGTTCCGGATCCCGAAGCATCGCGTAAACCCTGAGTAGCCGGGCCGACGCCACGAGCAAGCGAGGCGAATGGATGCCCGCCGTCTCGAGCTGGCGGTACAATGTCCGCAGCAGCGTGCCGGCTGCCGTCGCAAGATCCTGCGCCGTATGGAACCGCGCGGGCGAGCGAAAGAGCTGCTCGATTGCGCGAACCACAGCCACGGGAAGCTTCGCGAGCTCGGCCCCCAGGAAACGGAGCATCTGATCGCTCAGCGTCTGTCCGGGAACGCGCTCCAGCAACTCGAGAAAGCGATGCCGCTCATCGTCAAACCGGTTGAGCACCACATGCTCGATGCCCAGCCGTCCGAGCTCCAGGATCGCGCGCATCGAGACGGCGGAGAGTGCCGTGTACACCACGATCGGCAGCGATGGAAAATGCCGGTGGATGTCCTTGATGACCTCAGTGCGTGCCGTCCCGTCGACCGTAGGGTCCACGACGAGAACGTCCGTGACGCGTTGCATCACAGCGGCTCTCAAATTCTCCCATCCCGTCGCGGCGATGAGTGTGTGCTGAGAGCCCAGAACAATTGTTAGGTGCGATAGGAGCTGACGAGGCAGATAAGCGACGACGTCCACGGAGGCCTAGTCGGATGTCATAAAACCACACATTCGTGTCATAAAATGCTGGTTTACGGTCCTTTCGGCGACCCCAGATTGGCTGAATAGCTCTTCACCAAGAAGATCCCTGTCATTCTGGAGATTTATATGTCCCGCCGCCGCCTTAGCTATCTCGTCCTGGTTGTCTCCTCCGTTGTTGTGTCCGCCTGCTCGCAGCCGACGGCGCCGAGATCAGAAGACACGAGTTGCAGGATTGGCCAGAGCGGCAGCTCCGGCTTCAAGTGCGACTAGTTCTCCCAACGTTTTGATGAAGGCCGGGCCGCACGCCCGGCCTTTTCTCTTGAGATCCACCTAAACCCCGATCTCTTCGCGCGAAGAGCGAAGGCGCGTTGCTATGTCGTTCACGTCCTCATCGGCAACGAGGGGTCTGCCAAGGGATCTCCGTCGCTCCGCGACGCCGAGGTCCCGCAGCGCCGCATCTGCTTTGAACGCTATCTGATTCAGCTCGTACTCCTCCGCGAAGCTGATGGCTTTCAGAAAAAACTCGCGCGCCTGGGTCGTCCTCCCGAGTTCTGCAAAGCCCGACCCTGCCTGCAACCAGTACGATGCTTCGAGTTCGGGCGGGAGGGCGCGGACGTCGACCGAGCGCCGGTACTGCTCGAAAAGCAGCTCCTGGCCGTCTACGGCTGCGATTTCCATGAGATTGAGCGTGGCGAACCAGCGCTGATACTGCTCCTGCGCGGTCGCCGCGAGGATCAAGTAGGCGTCGCGAGCGGCACTGTGAACGCCGAGCATGTAGAATGATCCCGCGATGTCGCCGAGAATACGGTCACGTTCCCTTGGCGAGCGCGTCGTCGACAGCGCATCATAGGCTAGCTTGATCGCCAGTTCGTAATCGCCGATCAAGTGGGCGACGACCGAGCGATCATGCAGCGCCATCGAGCGGACGTCGCTGAGCTGATGTGCAAAAGCCTGATCGATCGTGTCGTCGAGAATCGACTGCGCCTTGGGCATGTTGCCGCGCGCCATTGCCGCCTTTGCTTCACCGATGCGCGCGCGCAATACGCCAACCATGTCATTGGCGGCACGCGCAATTTCGCCGGCAGTTTCGTACGCCACGAGCGATCGATCCAGCTCACCCATCTGACGCAAGCAGAAGCCACGACGGAGATGCGCTTGGCTGGCGACATCCGCCTCTTGAGCAGGATGCGTGTGCGAAGCCACCGTCGTGTAAACGTCTTCCGCCAGCGACCAGCGAGAGTCGTATTCCAGCAGTTGGCCGTACGCCATCATTCTTGGAGCGAGCGCGGCGATTTCGGCGACAGC
>JANNJV010000028.1:0-9267 GCA_031395945.1 Gemmatimonadota bacterium
TTGACCTTTGAACTTTAGCCTCGGCGCATGGCTGCAACGGACTTTGATGTGAAATATGTCGCGCACTTGGCGCGACTGGGCGACTTCCTGCTGCAGTGGGAGGAGAACTCCGTGTGCGACCCCGCAACCTCCGGTTATGGCGCGGGCTACTGGACGCAGAGCTGCGCCGCAGCGAACAGCGACATCCCGATCACGGTCAGGGTGTGGGAAGAGAATGGCCGCGTATACGCGGACTTTTCTCCCGACATCCGCTTCTCGCCCAGCAAGAACGTCACGCTCACGATCAACCGGCCCGAGATCATCGGCCGCTGGATCAGCTGGAGAATGGTGGCGGAGTACAGCATCTACTACACGCGCCGCGTGGGCGACACGCGCTTCTACGTCGACGAGGCGTGGGGCGATCCCGAGCAGCGCTCGCACTTCAATACACGCACCGGTGACGTGTGGCGTGAGATCCGCCACTTCAGCGGCTTCGTGATCCGCACCGGCGAGGAAGAAGTTGTGCCGAGCGTCGAAGCGGTCGAGCCGTAACAATCCAAATGCTATCGTCGAGAAAAGGCCCCGTCGTCATGCGATGGGGTCTTTTTTCTTGCTTCATCAGAGCGACACATGTTGTGGTGTTGTGACACCCAATTCGTGGACAGGTGACGCGGCCCCGCTATCTAGCAGTTGTGGAATCAGCGTCCTGCAGTGGGCACGGCTTATGCTTTTTCGTAAACAACGCACAACCGTACGCCGCGGAATTGCTGGCTGCATTTGTTGGTCAAGGGAACATCACCTGGCTCGATGTGTTGCATTAGTCAACACCTCGCAGCCGGTCACGCGCGAGAATGCGCGAGCGAAGCGGCTCGCGATGGAGCTTGGCGATGTTGGAGTCAACGCAGTACACGGGACACATGACGGAGGGTGGCAGCATGGACATCCTGGTCATGCTGGAAGAGAATCCGGAGCATTCGCCAGTGCTGGCGCACGTCAATTCCGTGCCGTCTGGGCTGGACGTCGAACGCCCGTCGCGGGACATCGTGACGCTCTACGGTGCGCCCAGCGCCGAATCGCTGGCGCTCGCCCTGGCGGCCGCGGTCGAGATACATCGTGGAGCGCACGTCATTGGCGACCCAGTTGCCTCGCTCACGGCCATCAGACACCTGGGTGTCTGGCCGGAACGTGGGGCCCTTGGCGATGCGGCGTGGCGCGACGCGACCACAGGCCAACTCGTGACGCGCGATCTGGAAATCCCGCTCGAGATTCTTCACGCAACCGCGACGCAATTGCTCAGTGAATGCGGCCAGCTCATTCGGCGACTGGCGGCAGGCCTTTCGATGCCCGATTGGCCGGAAGGGGCGCGTCGCGCGATCAACGTGACGCTCGGGCCCATCGTCGGTCTCACCGCTCCGGTCTTTCGGCCGCTGGAATCGGCGCTGGACAAGTGGCGCGAAGCTGACGGACTCGCGTTCGACTACGAAGGCGACTGAGTCCTCGAGATTTCGGGATTCTTTCGTTTGGCGGCGCAGCGATGCGCCGCCTTTCTTTTCTGGCAACCCCCCGAAAGCGGACACGCCGCCGACGGCCGGGAGTCTCGGCCGGGAAGAGATCGTCATGATCAGCTGCTCTCCCCTTGACGAAATCGGGTCCCCGGCGCCACGCTATTAGGAAGCAAATCCCCTCGATGCCGAAACTTTCCAAGCGTGAACTGAATATTCGCCCCTCCGGGGGCGAACGTGTCTTTAGCGACGCGATCGGGCGCCTGTGGAGCGCCGCATCCCACGTTGAGCGCGACAGCGCGACGGTGGTATTCACCTGCATCAACGACGGCCGGCAATCGGCAAGGGCGCTCTCGATCGACCTGCGGCAGGAGGTCGGCGATGTGGGGGATGAAACGCTGCGCGCGTGGCTTGAGGCGGCCCCGCGCATTGGCAGACTGACCTGAGCCTCACGAGGTGACGACCCATGCGGGAGTATCGGGGCGCGGAGATTCGAAACATCGCGGTAGTTGGACACGGAGCGAGCGGCAAGACCTCATTGGTCGATGCGCTCGCTTTCGTTTCTGGATCCACTAAACGCCACGGCTCCGTTAAGGACGGCACGGCACTCACCGACTATTCCGCCGAGGAAACCGAGCGCGGGTTTTCCATCAATCTGGGCTGTGCCTTCGCCGAGTGGATGGATTCGAAGATCAATCTGATCGATACGCCGGGATTCCTGGACTTTCAGGGCGACGCCGTCGCTGGCGTCGCCGCGGCCGACGGGGCGCTCTGCGTCGTGAACGCCAACGCGGGCGTGGAAGTCGGTACCGAGCGGGAGTTCCGGGAAGCCATGCGACGCAAGGACCCGGTGCTGTTCGTCATCAGCATGATGGACAAGGAGCACGCTGATTTCGACCGCGCGTACGCGCAGATCAAGCATCGGCTCACCCCCAAAGTCATTCCAGTGCAGATCCCGGCCGGCTCAGGCGCGTCCTTCCATGGCGTGCTGAACCTGTTATCAAAAAAAGCCCACATCTATAAGAAGGGCTCGAAGACCGGCCAGTTTGAGGAGATGGACATACCGGCCGAATACCAACCCACCTTCGACAAGTACTACCAGGAGCTCATCGAAACCGTCGCGGCCACGGACGATTCGCTGCTCGAACGCTATCTCGACGGCGGTGACATCGGCCGAGAGGACGCCATCCGCGCCTTGAAAGATGCGATGACACGAATGGAGCTGTTTCCGCTGTTCTGCGTGTCGAGCGAGCTCAATGTCGGAGTCCCTGCCGTCCTGTCCACGATCGTGGAATTGATGCCGAATGCATACGACATGGAGGAGGTCCACGGCTTCAAGGGCGCAGAGGGGGACCATGCGGTAGAGATTCACGCGCGGGATGACGGGCCGTTCGCGGCTCAGGTCTTCAAGACCATCTCGGAGCCGCACGTCGGAGACGTCAGTTACTTCCGCGTCTATTCCGGAAGTGTCGTGAACGGCGCCGAGGTCTACAACGCCACGCGCGGGTCCGCCGAAAAGCTCAACCATCTTTCCGTGAGCCAGGGAAGGGAGCGGACCGAGGTTCCCCGCTTACATGCGGGCGACATCGGCTGCGTCGCCAAGCTTCGCAACACTCACACGAACGACACGCTCTCCACCAAGGATCACCCGGTCCGCCTTCCGCAGATCGAGCTTCCCGAAAGCCTGGTCCAGCTGGCCGTACACGCGTCCAATCGCGCGGACGAGGAAAAGCTCCAGGCGGGGCTGCACAAGCTCCATGACGAGGATCCGACGTTTCAGATGCACTACAACTCGGAGACGCACGAGACCATCGTCTCGGGAATGGGTGAGCGGCATCTCGAGGTCACTATGGCGAAGCTCCGTCGCAAGTTCGGGGTCACTGCGGAGCTCACGCGTCCGCGCATCGCGTATCGTGAGACCATCAAGGCTCGGGCGGACGGACAGGGCCGGCACAAGAAACAGAGCGGCGGCCGTGGACAGTTCGGTGATTGCTGGGTGCGCTTCGCTCCGCTGGCGCGGGGCAAGGGATATGAGTTCGATGATCAAATCGTCGGCGGTTCCATTCCGCGGCAGTACATCCCTGCCGTCGATCGCGGAATCCAGGAAGCCGCCGTGCGCGGCGTGCTCGCAGGGTTCCCGCTCGTCGACTTCAAGGTGGAACTCTTCGACGGCTCCTACCACACCGTCGATTCCAACGAACAGTCCTTCAAGATGGCGGGCATTCTAGCGTTCAAGGCCGTAGCCTCGAAGTGCCGGCCGGTCCTGTTGGAGCCGCTGGATGAGATTGACGTCCTCTCTCCCGACGACTACATGGGCGACGTCTTGGGCGACCTCTCGAGCCGCCGAGGACACATCCTTGGCACTGAATCAGTGGAAGACGCCGCTGGAGCCGTCACCGGGTACACGCGAATCCGCGCTGTGGTGCCCCAAGCCGAACTGCACCTCTACGCATCGACGCTCCAGTCCATGACTCAAGGTCGCGCCACGTTTCTCAGGCGATTTCGCGGATACGAGGAAACGCCCAACGAAGTGGCGCAGAAAGTCATTGTGGAGCACAGCAAGGAAAAAGAGGAAGAGCTTGTAGGTACCTAAAGCGCTGTGGGCTTTGGGTCGTGGCTATGGCACAGCCCACAGCCCATGGCCCACAGCTCATGACCCACAGTCCACAACCACAGCCAAACCGCGAAGCCCTAGCGCCGCGCCAAGGTCGTAACCAGGATCGCGCCGCCAGGATGTGTTCCGCCCCACTTCAGATTCGCGTCACTGGGCGTGATAAACTGGACCACCCGTACCCGGTCCAGAGGGATGTGGCGGAGAGATTCGGCCGTGCCGAACGGCATCTCGTCCAGATAGACCACAACCGCTGGCTGCGCAAACGGGGTGATCGGTGCGACAGATAGTCGTCGGCGCAGGAATTCCGGACGGAGTTGACTCACCGCCTGGTACACGTCTGTCACGCGCGCCGCGACAATCTCCGCGGCCGTCAGCACTTCGCGACCGGCGCTCCCCACAAATGGTCGCGCCGGCGGTGTTGCAGCAGCGCAGGCGGTCAATGATAGACCCACCAGCAGGTAAGGAACGCGCCGCCACATGTTTCCTCCTCTCTCCGGAATTCACCGGTCCGGGCCGGCCCATCGATTGTTTGTCTATGCTGCCTCGCATTGGCGGGGAAGGCATTTCCAATGCCATATTCGGCCATGTCGAAGCGAATCGAACTAGCGCTGGTCCTCGCGCTTGGAGCTGTAATAGCAGCCGCTTCGGGTTGCGCGTCGGCGCCAGCCGAGGCAGAGGCAACGGCGGAACCGCGCGTGTCGCGTCCAGCACGGCGATCGAATGTCGTCATCACCCAACAGGAACTGCGCGAGAGCGCAGCCCGCGACGCGTACCAGGCCGTGCAGATGCTCCGACCCGACTGGCTTCGAGGTCGCGGCGCGAGCACGCTTGCCGGCGCCCCACCGGACATCGTGGTGTATCTCGATGGCCAGCGACTTGGCAACAAGAATATGCTCGCCCAGTTGACCACCAACGGCATCAAGGAAGTGCGCTTCTACAACGCGGGTGACGCCACCCAACGATGGGGAACAGGCCACTCGGCGGGTGTGATCGAAGTCCTGACGAGGTAGCTCAGGACCCGGTCTTTCTCCGCTTCGGGCGTGCATTCTTCTTGGCGCCGGAACGCTCCGCAACGCGAATGGGCACCACGTCGTTTGCGTCGCATCCCACGGCTGCCGCCTGACGCGGCTGCTTGTACACGAAGCGTTTTCCTTCGTAGTTCCGGAAAATCACCTCGTCTTCATTGATTTCCTCGACGTACTCGGGGAGCAGCGGCACCTTGCCACCTCCTCCCGGCGCGTCGATGACGAAGTGCGGCACTGCGAGTCCCGACGTCCAGCCCCGAAGCGCCTTCACAATCTCAAGTCCCTTTTCGACGGTCGTACGGAAATGCTCGCCACCGGCGACCTGATCCGCCATGTAGATGTAATACGGCCGGACCCTCGCCTTCATGAGCCGGTGCATCAGCTCCTTCATGATGACCGCATCATCGTTGACACCCCGCAGCAGCACCGTCTGACATCCGAGCGGAACGCCAGCGTCAGCCAGCCGCCCCAGCGCCGCGACTGCCGCAGGCGTGAGCTCGCTTGGGTGATCGAAGTGTGTATTCATGTAAATCGGATGGTACTTCTTCACCATGTCGCAGAATTCCGGCGTGATGCGCTCCGGCAAGTGCGAGGTGATGCGGCTACCGATTCGGATGATCTCGACGTGCGGTATCGCACGCAGCTTCTGGAATATGTACTCCAGCCGCCGGTCTGAAAGCATCATCGGGTCGCCGCCCGAGAGGATGACGTCGCGGATTTCGGGATGGGACGCGATGTATTCGAAGGCGGAATCGTACTGATTCAGAGGGATCTTCTCCGGATCGCCGACCTTCCGACGGCGTGTGCAGAACCGGCAGTACGACGCGCAGACCGGACTGACGAGGAACAGAACCCGATCTGGGTACCGATGCGTGATGTTCGGCACCGGCGAGTCGGCATCCTCATCGAGTGAGTCGATGACCCCATCCACGACATCCAGCTCCTGCATCGTCGGGATGTACTGGTTCCACATGGCATCGCCGGGTTCCTGAATCAGGTCCAGCGCCGCCGGTGTGATCCGCATCTGGAAGTTGTCGAACGCCGGCTGGAGCGCGTTGACATCAATTTCGCGTTCGGCCACCTCTGGTCCGAAACGCTCCGCGACGTACGCCTTCAGGTCGTCGAGGCTATCGATGCTTTGATGCAGCGTCTTCTGCCAGTCACTCATAAGGTCAGGCGGGTGAGGGAACAACAACTTGCTTCGTGAGGACCACTCGATCGTCCCCAGGAGCGTAAAAATCACGGAGCCGCGCGGCTTCTTCGTACCCACGCTTGTGGTAGAAGCGACGGGTCGGCGCGTAGTCGTCACGCGACGATGTTTCGATCACAAGCAGTCGGGCTCGCCGTGCTTCCAATTGACGCTCGACCTCGTTCATCAGGGTCGCGCCCGCGCCGCTGCGCTGCGCGTTCGGGTGCACGGCAATCCAGTACAGATCGTAGGTCCGATCGGTGGCGGGGGTCGCCCCGAAACAGGCGTAGCCAACGAGTCGATCTCCAGCAAAGGCGCCAAGGAACTCATAGTCTGTTGAACGCTGTGGGCTGTGGGTCGCGGGCCTCGCCGCCACAGCCCATAGCCCACAGCCCAACGCCCATTCATCGAACAGCTCGAGCGCGACGGTAACCTCGTCTTGCGAAAAAACGCCTGTGGCACGGACAATCTCTTCGAGGCTGCCCCGATGCTCGGGCAAAGGAGCGGCGAGCGTGATCGTCGTGTGAACGGTCACCGCTCGCCGCTCGCAAAAAGCTGCAGCTCGGGTCCGGCTGGTGCCGGCATGCCGGAGAGCTGTTGCGCGAGAGCCCAGCCGTCCGGCTGGAGCTGCTGCTCGCGGCGGCGCGTGATGCCCAGTTCGCAGATGGTTCGAACCAGGGTCGCGTACTCGATGCCCGCCACACGTGCCATGCGGGCCAGGCCGGCATCCGGCGCAATGTCCGGGTTGGCGTTCACCTCGAGGACCCACGGATGTCCATTCTCGTCGAGACGCATGTCCACGCGGCCGTATCCGTGTCCGCCAACCTGGCGCCAGGCCTCGAGAGCGACGCGGCGGATCTCGTTGGCCGTTCGCGCCGGCAAGTCCGCGGGGCACTTCGGAATCGATCCAAGGTCCTCTTCGCTTCCCGTATCCCACTTGGATCGGTAGGTGACGATGGGCCACAGCCCCTTCGGCATGGCCGCGAAGTCGATTTCCGCGATTGGAAGTACCGTGTCACCGACGACGCCCACGTTGAACTCACGGCCATCGATGTAACGCTGCACGATCACCTCGTCGAAGCTCACCAACATGGCCTCGACGCGCGCTTTAAGCGCGCGCGCGCTGCGAACCACCGAACGCTGCTCGACACCGATGGACGCATCCTCGGCTGCGGGCTTGATGATCGCGGGATAGCCTACGCTCCGGATCCGGCTTCCCCGCCGGAGTGTGATCCATGGCGGTACTGGCAGTCCCGCGTGGGACAGCAGCGCGTTGACCACGTGCTTCCGGAGGCAGAGGGACGTCGTGTAGCTGGATCCACCAGTGTAGGGAATTCCAAACAGTTCCAGCACGCCGATGACCGGGGGCTCCAACTCGGCGACGCCGTCGATTCCCTCGCACATATTGAAAGCGACTTCGAACCGGCCGCGTTTGAGGCGATCGATCCACTTGCCCTCGAGCGTTACGGGGATGCGCACCACCGTGTTCCCTTCGTCGATGAGCGCCGTCTCGATCGCCTCCACCGTCTGAAGGATCAGAAGGTCTGGCGACGGCGCCATTACGGATGCCCCGTCGAAGAGCAGCGCAATTCTCATCGCTTGCCCCCCCCTTTTCGGCCGCGCCCAAGCCGCAGGCCTTGGCGCTTGGCGGCGGCAATTACGCAGCTTTGGATCAGTTCGTCGTATCCCATGCCGGCGGCCGCGGCTGCCTTGGGCAAACAGGAATTGTCTTCCGGGTTTGGCAGGATCCCAGGCAGCGGATTGATCTCGACGATGTTGGGAATCCCGCGCGAGTCCAGGCGGACGTCGATGCGCGACCAATCCCGACATCCGATCGCGGCATACGCCCGAAGGGTCACTTGCTCGATGGAGGCGCGGAGTGACTCATCGATGTGTGCCGGGCAGTCGAACATCTGGAGTGGCCGCTCAGGTCGGTCCCAGATCCACTTCGCCTCGAATCCATATATCGGAAGAGCGCCTTCCGGCAGAACGTCGAACCGGATACCGACGATGGGAAGCACCCGGGCATCCCGGCCGTTACCTATCACGCCGCACGTGAACTCGGCGCCTGGAAGAAACTCTTCGAGGAGCACGGGCTGCTCGTAGACTTCCAATAGCTCGGCCACGCACGCCAGCAGCTCGTCACCGGTTCGGATGTAGCTCCGCTCTGTAATCCCCTTCGACGACCCTTCCTGCACCGGCTTCGCGAACAGCGGGTATCTGAGCAGGTTCCCCCGGCGGACGGCTTTCGCTTCTGCCAGAGAGTCAACCAGGGCGAAGGGTGCAGTGGGAATCCCGTAGAACTGCAGCATCTGCTTCGTCCGCCCCTTATGGAGGGCGAGCGACAGCGTAAAGGGATCGCTTCCAGAATAGGGGATGCCGTAGAACTCGCAGATCGCGGGGACGTGCGCCTCACGATTCTGGCCGATCAACCCCTCGGCCATGTTGAAGACGATGTCCGGCCGCGCTTCGCGCAACCGTTGGGGGAAGTCCGCCGTAGCTTCGAGCCGGATGACGTCTCCCAGGCCGCTGAGCGCTCGCTCGACTGCATAGATGGTCTCCGGCGAATCCCACTCGGCGTAGGCGTCATCGGCGCGAGCCGCGTGGGCTGGCGCAACGGCCTCGCGCCTTACATCGACGGCAATTCCATCGCGCGTTCCGCTTGAACGCGAGAAACTTGGCGGTTCGTCGTCGAACCCCGCACTCGACTCGCTTGGGACACTTCGTCCCTCGAACTCGATCGAGGCGTCTGGTTTTTGGTTGTAGCAGAATCCGATGCGCGTCATCCGGTCCCGGTCACCGGTGTGGCTCGTCGCTCGCCTCGTCAGGCGGGCAAGAGCAATGCCATGCGCGAGAGACGCGGTCAAGATAGGAAATTGTTTTTTCGCGCGCAACAACTTTTTTCGGATTTCTTTTTCCGAGCACTCGTCGACGATCGCCGCGATCCGAAAAAAAAAT
>JANNJV010000194.1:0-9893 GCA_031395945.1 Gemmatimonadota bacterium
CGCTTTCTGACGACGACGGAGCGCACCGGACTGGCGGCCCATCTGTTCCACGACTGGCGCTACCTCCCGGACGGCCAAGCGAATCCAGCATTTGCGCTGAATCGCGCCGAAGCATCAGGCGCTCGGATCCTCGTCGCCGGCCGAAACTTCGGCTGCGGCTCATCGCGCGAGCACGCGGTTTGGGCACTGGTGAGCGCGGGTTTCCAGGCGGTCGTCAGCGAAACCTTCGCGGACATCTTCCGCGCCAACGCGCTCGCCAACGGCCTCCTTCCAGTTGAGGCCAAGCCGGCGCTGACACGGGAACTGCTCAGCGCACCGCCGGCTGAACTCACCATAAATCTGGAAGACGAGACGCTGTCGCGTGGCGGCAGCGTCTTGGCGCACTTTCCCATCGCGCCCTTCGCGAAGCATTGCCTGATGCGCGGCGTGGACGAGATGGGGTTCCTGCTCGACGCACGCGCCGCGATCGACGCGTACGAAACGCGCACCGCGGCTTTCGCGTGAGAGCCACGATCGCCTATCTGCCCGGAGACGGCATCGGCCCCGAAGTGCTGGATGCCGCGCGCCGCGTTCTCGACGCGGTCGCGTCAGGCGCCGGCCACCATTTCACGTACGAGCACGCCCTGATCGGAGGCGCCGCGATTGACGCCGCCGGTCACCCACTGCCGGTCGAGACGGTGGACCTCTGCCGCCGCGCCGATGCCGTGCTCCTCGGCGCCGTGGGAGGGCCGCAATGGGACGATCCGACCGCGGCGGTACGTCCGGAACAGGGCCTGCTGGGCATTCGCAAGGCGCTTGGCCTGTACGCCAACATCCGTCCCGTGGCGCCGTATCCGCGTCTCGCGGCCGCGTCGCCCCTCAAGGCCGAGGTGCTGCGCGACGTCGACCTCATCGTCGTGCGGGAGCTGACGGGCGGCATTTACTTCGGCCGCAAGTCGCGCGAGGCCGGCGCGGACGGCGTCGTCGCCACGGATGTCTGCACGTACTCCGTGGCAGAGATCGAGCGGGTCGCGCGCGTTGCCGGGAGTCTGGCGCAATCGCGACGCGGGCGTCTCACGTCGGTAGACAAGGCCAATGTTCTCGAGACCTCGAAGCTGTGGCGCGAGGTGGTCACGCGCGTGATACGCGCCGAGTACCCCGAGGTCGAACTCGATCACATGCTCGTGGACGCGTGTGCCATGCACCTGATCACGCGTCCCGCCAGTTTCGACGTCATTGTGACGGAGAACATGTTCGGCGACATTCTCACCGACGAGGCATCGGTGCTGGCCGGATCCATCGGCGTCCTGCCGTCGGCGTCGCTGGGCGGCACGGTGGGAACCGGCGGCCGGCGCCCCGGCCTGTACGAGCCTATTCACGGCTCCGCGCCCACGATCGCGGGCAAGGGCATCGCGAATCCGTTTGGCGCGATTCTGAGCGCCGCGATGATGCTGCGCCTGTCGCTCGGGCTTGCGGCCGAAGCCAAGGCCATTGAACGCGCCGTGGATGACACCATCACGCGGGGGATTGTCACGCCGGACCTCGCCGCCGCGTCGCCGCATCCAACGGGGACGGTCCCGGTGGCCCAGGCCGTGGCGGACGCAATTGGCGCTTTCCTTCCGGCGGGTCGCGTGATAGTGTAGGATCAGGATATGACCACTCAGTCACTTCACAGATCCGTCGGCAATGGCGCGGCCAGATTTTTTGGCTACCGCGCCTATTCGTACTTTTACCCAGTCGAGCGACCGAGGATTCTCGCGTGACCTGAGCTGACATCCAGCTGAAACCCCACGCAGATCGCCCGGCCGCTCACACGAGCGGCCTTTCTTTTTTCCAGCCATGGCCATTCGTCATCTCGCATCCCCACAATCCGTTTCGCGCGTCGCTTTTCAGGGCGAGCTGGGAGCGTTCAGCGAAGAAGCCGTCGCCGCGCTCTGGCCGGACGCGGAGCCCGTGCCCACGCGCTCCGTCGTCGACGTGGTGATCGCCGTCGCGCGCGGCGAGACGGACGCGGGCGTGCTGCCGGTGGAGAACACGGTCGCGGGGGGCGTCGTCGCCGCGTACGACGCACTGTCGGGCGCGCCCGGGCTGTACGCAATCGCCGAGGCCATTCTGCGCATCCGCCAGTGCCTGCTGGGCGTGCGCGGCTCCAGCATCGACGCGATCGAGGTGGTGGAGAGCCATCCCATCGCGCTGGCGCAATGCGCCGCGTTCCTGGCGCGCATGCCGCGTGCGCGGCAGCACGCTGCCTCCGACACCGCCAGTGCCGCGCGCGCCGTCGCTGAATCCCGCGACCCGCGACGGGCCGCGATCGCGAGCGCGCACGCGGCGGCGCGCTATGACCTCGTCATTCTCGCGGATCACGTCGAAGACCGCCCTGACAACCAGACGCGATTCCTGGGCGTCGGTCGCGCGCCGGTGAGTCTCGCGCCACACACGCCGGCGAGAACGAGCCTCGTGTTTGGTACGCTGAACGAGCCCGGCGCGCTCATTCGCGCCCTGGAGCCCATCGCGCGCCACGAGCTGAATCTCAGCAAACTCGAGTCGCGCCCCACCGGCCAGCCGTGGACGTATCACTTCTTTGCCGACATCGACCACGCTGCCGGCGATCCGAAATTGGACGCGGCCGTCGCTGCCATGAAGACAGCCACTCAAACCTGCCGCGTTTTCGGCACCTACGCCCGAGCACTCACATGATCATCGTCACCAAGCCGTCCATCACCGAAGCCGATCTCGACCACATCCGCGAGCGCATCGAGCAGTTGGGGCTTCGTACCCACATCTCGCGCGGCGAGCAGCGCACCATCATCGGTTGCATCGGCGATGAATCCGTCCTGCGGGACGCCGCGCTGCTTTCGCTGCCAGGCGTGGAGTCCGTCACGCCGGTACTCAAGCCGTACAAGTTGGCGTCGCGCGAGTTCACGCCGTCGTCCAGCGTCATCCACGTCGGCGATTCTGCCGAAACGCGCATCGGAGGCCGCGGACTTGCGATCATCGCGGGACCGTGTTCCGTGGAAGGACTGGACATGCTGCGCGCAAGCGCACTTGCAGTACGCGCCGCCGGGGCCTGCTTTCTCCGCGGCGGGGCGTTCAAACCACGCAGCTCACCCTACGCCTTTCAGGGGCTGGGGATGGCCGCGCTCGAGATGCTGGCGCAGGTGCGCGCGGAGACCGGCCTGCCCATCGTCACCGAGGTGATGGACACGCGACAGGTAGAACTGGTCGCGGAGCACGCCGATATCCTGCAGATTGGCGCGCGCAACATGCAGAACTTTCCGCTGCTCTCCGAGGTGGGACGAGTACAGCGGCCGGTGCTGCTCAAGCGGGGTTTGTCGGCGCGCATTACCGAGCTGCTCATGGCCGCGGAGTACATCATGGCGCAAGGAAACCGCGATGTGATCCTGTGCGAGCGCGGCATTCGCACGTTCGAGACCGCAACGCGAAACACGCTTGACGTGGCCGCGATCCCCGTGCTCAAGGCGGAAACGCACCTCCCCGTCATCGTCGATCCCAGCCACGCCGGCGGACGCGCCGATCTCGTCGCCCCTCTGGCGTTCGCGGCCATCGCCGCTGGGGCGGACGGTCTCATCGTGGAGGTGCATCCTCGTCCCGAGGAGGCGCTGTCCGACGGCGATCAATCGCTCTCGCTGGGCGGTTTCGCCGACATGATGCGCGCGCTGCGGCCGTTCGCGGAAGCGGCGGGGCGTACGCTCCATGCCGGCGAGGCGCGCGCTGCAGCCGGTGGTCAGCCGGTGGCTGCATGACGCCGCCGGATCTTGCACGGCTCCGAGAGGACATCGAGCAACTGGATCGCCAGATCGTGCGACTCATCGCGGATCGCGTGCGCCTGGCACGGGAAGTTGGCGTCGCCAAACGGGCCGCGGGGATGCCAACGCTCGATCACGCGCGCGAAGCCACCGTCGTTCGTCGCGCCGTCACGCTTGCTCGCGACGCTGACCTGCCCTACGACGAGGAGATCCGGCAGATCTTCTGGCAACTGATCGGTCTCTCCCGCCGTGTGCAGCAGCATGGCGGTTGACGACTTTTCGGCGGCGGTGATCGGACTCGGCCTCATCGGTGGCTCGATCGCGCGCGACCTGGCGGCGCGACGCATGCGCGTCGCCGGCTACGACTCGGACTCCAATGCGCTCGACGCGGCATGTGCCGCCGCCGTAGTCACTCGGCGGCTCGACGCCTCGTTCGCAGGGCTAAAGGGCGCAGGGATCGTCGTCATAGCCGTTCCGGTGTCTGTCGCCGCCGATGTCCTGGATTCCGCGTCGCGGCATCTCAGCCACGCAACCCTGATCATGGATGTCGGCAGCACGAAGCAGTCCGTCCTCGCAGCGGCTGCAGCGGCGGGAGTCGCCGAGCGGTTCGTCGGATCACATCCAATGGCGGGCGATCACCGTTCGGGATGGGACGCCTCCCGGCGGGATCTCTTCAGGAACGCGCCTGTCTACCTCTGTCCAACGCCGACGACTCGAACGGATTCATTCGAGCTGGCCAAGGAGCTGTGGATGGTTCTGGGCGCACGTATCCGTCTCATGGACGCGGATGCGCATGACGCGCGTGTCGCGCTGACCAGCCACTTGCCACACGCGGTGTCGGCGGCGATAGCGCTCGTGCTCTCGAAGGCGGGCGTCGGGATCGCCGAGGTCGGCCCCGGTGGCCGGGACGTCCTGCGGATCGCGGCGAGCTCCCCGGAACTCTGGACCGCGATTGCCATGGACAACCGCGAGGCGTTACGGCGAGCGCTTGCCGCATTCGAATCGGAGCTGCAGGGGTTCGATCGGGCATTGGCCGCGCGAGATGAGGGCGCACTGCACGCCTTCTTCAGCGCCGCGCGGGAGTGGTCGCAATGACGCGTTTTTCGCTACGGCGGCGGAACCAGTCCGTAGCCGATGACGGCAATGGCGTGGCACGCGCTTCCTCCCAGCACGCACACGTGCCACGCGCAATGACCAAACCGGATGCATGACTGTCGGACGAGAAAGACGACGCCCACGGAATACGCGATTCCGCCCGCCAGCAACCAACCCAGCCCCGCCCAGCCGATACGCTCAACCAACGGGTGAATGGCCAGAACCACCAGCCAACCCATCGCGAGGTACGTCGCGTTCTCCCATGCTGGCGCCTCGGCGCGCAACACAAGCTTCAGGAGAATCCCAAGCAACGCGACGAACCAGATGGTCCCGAACAGGGACCAGCCCCACGGTCCGCGCAGCGTGCCCAACGTAAACGGCGTGTACGTCCCGGCGATCAGGAGATAGACCGCGGACTGATCCAGCCGGCGCCATAGGTCCTTTCGCGGCCCCGGCGCGAACGAGTGATACAAGGTCGATGCCGCATACGCGCCAACCAACGTGACCCCGAACACGCACGCGCCGACGATCGCGCCCGCGTCCCCGCGACGAGCGGCCAGCACGACCAGCACTGGCAGCACCGCGACGCTGGCGAGCAGCCCGAACCCGTGCGTCGCGACGTTCGCGAGCTCTTCCACCGTGACCGCAATGCGCCTGCTCATCCTTACTGCGTTCAATGCCAACTCCGTGCCCGTTCTCGCTATGCGCCTAGGTAGCCGCCGCTGTGGCGCGCGACTTGGGGGTACTCGGCGGCCGGTTGGAGCCGCGCAGGTAGGCGTCGACGCTCGCGGCCGCGTCGCGCCCTTCCCGGATGGCCCACACGATCAGCGACGCACCGCGTCTCACGTCGCCAGCGGCGAACACGCCGGGCACGGTCGTGCGGTGCGCGTCGTCGGTACGCACGGTCCCGCCGTCCGTCAGCTCGACGCCAAATTGCGTGAGCAGACCTTCGCGTCTGGGGCCCGTGAATCCCATGGCCAGAAGAACGAGGTCCGCCCTGATCTCGAACTCGGAGCCGGGTACCGCGACGAACGTCGTTCGCGTGCCCTGGGTCTCTGGCATGACGCGCACGGCGTGCAGGTGCCGCACTCGGCCGGCCGTGCCGGAGAAAGACAACGTCGAAACGCTCCAGTCGCGCTCACATCCCTCATCGTGGGCGTGCGATGAGCGCAGCTGCATGGGCCACGAGGGCCACGGGGTGGATTCCGACCGGTCCTTTGGAGGCCGAGGGAGCAGCTCGAACTGCCGTACGCTGCGCGCGCCTTGGCGCAGGGCGGTGCCGCCACAGTCGGAGCCGGTATCGCCGCCCCCGATGATGACGACGTGCTTGTCGCGCGCGTCGATGGCTTCGGACGGCGCGATGCGCTCACCCGCGTCGCGCCGATTCTGCTGCACCAGAAACGTCATGGCCAGCTCGATGCCGGACAACACGCGTCCTGGCACCTGGAGATCCCTGGGGAGCTCCGCACCCGTCGCGATGCAGATGGCGTCGAAGCGGCGCCGCAGATCGGCCACGGTGGGGGAGATGCCGACTGTGGCGTTCGTGCGGAACAGCACGCCTTCGGCGACGAGCTGTGCGACGCGGCGGTCGAGCACGGGCTTCTCGAGCTTGAAGAAGGGAATGCCATAGCGCAGCAGTCCCCCGAGGCGATCCGATTTCTCGAACACCACCACGCCGTGGCCCAATCGTCGCAGCTGCTGCGCGGCCGCCAGACCGGTTGGTCCCGATCCGATGACGGCCACGCGCTTTCCGGATTCAGACCGCGGCGGTTGCGGTGTGATCCATCCCTCGTGAAACCCTCGATCCGCGATCGCCTGCTCGATGGTACGAATCGCCACGGGCTGTTCGATGAGTCCCAGCACGCACGCCGATTCGCAAGGCGCCGGGCACAGGCGCCCGGTGAACTCTGGAAAGTTGTTGGTGGCGTGCAGCGCGTCCGACGCCTCGCGCCAGCGGCCGCCTTGCACCAGCGCGTTCCATTCAGGAATCACGTTGCGCACCGGGCATCCGGTGTCGCCGTGGCAAAACGGCACGCCGCAATCCATGCAGCGAGCGCCCTGCTCGCGCAGCCCGCCCTCGGACAAGGGTTCGTAGAACTCATGCCAGTGCTCCACGCGCGTCTCGGCCGGCTCGCGATTCGGCGTAGCGCGGCGCAGCGTGACAAACGCGCGTGGATCACCCATGGCGCTCGCCCTCCTGTCTGGTGGATTGCGCGGGAGCATTCCGCATGGCGTTCAGGTATTCCGTGGGGATGACACGCACGAAGTCCCGGAGCGCATCGTCCCAACGCGAGAGCACGTGCCTGGCGCGGGCGCTGCCGGTGAATCGCGCATGCCGTTCGATGAGCCGCTTGAGCAGCGCCGCGTCCTGCGCGTCGGCAACCGGCGCGAGCTCGACCAGCGCGCGATTGCAGCGCGTCGCGAAGTCGCGCGATGCATCCAGCACGAAGGCCCGGCCGCCGCTCATGCCGGCGGCAAAGTTGCGGCCGGTGCGGCCCAACACCACCACGACACCACCGGTCATGTACTCGCACCCGTGATCACCCACGCCTTCGACGACGGTTGTCGCGCCGCTGTTGCGAACCGCAAACCGCTCGCCTGCCACACCCCCGAAGAGCGCCTCACCGCCCGTGGCGCCGTAGAGTGCGGTGTTGCCGATGATCACCGTCTCGTCTGGCAGAAACTTGGCGCCCTTCGGTGGACGAACCACAATGCGGCCCCCCGACAGCCCCTTCCCGACGTAGTCGTTCGCTTCGCCATGCAGCTCCAGCGTAAGGCCGCGCGCGCCGAATGCCCCGAAGCTCTGGCCCGCGGATCCGGTGAATGCGAGCGAGATGGTGTCGTCGGGAAGGCCGGCATGTCCGAAGCGCCGCGCAATCTCGCCGGACAACATGGCGCCCACGGCGCGATGGATGTTGCGCACCGGAAGGCTCGCCGAAACCCGTTCGCCGCCGCTCAGTGCTGGCTGCGCCAGCACGAGCAACGTGTGATCCAGGGCGGACGACAATCCGTGATCCTGCGACCGCACGTGGCGGCGCGCGCGAGCGTCGCTGCCCGTGTACGCGTCGGGCTCTGGTATATGGAGCAGCGGCGACAGATCGATCGCGCCCGCCTTGGCATGCGGCGCGTTGATGCTCTGGCGCAGGAGCTCGGAGCGGCCGATCATCTCGTCCATCCTGCGAACGCCGAGCTGCGCCATCAACTCGCGAACCTCTTCGGCGACAAAAAAGAAGAAGTTCACCAGGTGCTCCGGACGTCCCGCGAACTTCTCGCGCAGCACGGGATCCTGTGTGGCGATGCCCACCGGGCAGGTATTCAGGTGACACTTGCGCATCATCACGCAGCCCTGCGTGATCAGCGGCGCCGTGGCGAACCCGAATTCCTCAGCGCCCAGCAGCGCCGCGATCACCACGTCGCGCCCAGTCTTGAACTGGCCGTCCGCCTGCAGCCGCACGCGTCCGCGCAAACCGTTCAGCAGGAGCGTCTGTTGCGTCTCCGCCAGCCCCAGCTCCCATGGCACGCCCGCATGCTTGATGGATGACAGCGGTGACGCGCCCGTCCCACCGGAGTCGCCGGAGATCGTGATGAGATCCGCGTGCGCCTTTGCGACGCCAACGGCCACCGTGCCCACGCCGGCTTCGGCGACGAGCTTGACCGAGATGGCCGCGGCGGGATTGACGTTCTTGAGATCGAAGATGAGCTGCGCCAGATCCTCGATGGAGTAGATGTCGTGATGCGGCGGCGGCGAAATGAGCGTGACGCCGGGTGTGGAGTACCGGGTGTGCGCGATGACCGCGTCCACCTTGTGGCCGGGGAGCTGCCCGCCTTCACCCGGCTTCGCCCCCTGAGAAATCTTGATCTGGAGCTCGGCGGCGTTCACGAGGTACTCTGTGGTTACCCCGAAGCGCGCTGAGGCCACCTGCTTGATGGCACTGTTGCGCGGTGTCCCGAACCGCGTCGGATCTTCGCCGCCTTCGCCGGTGTTGCTGCGGCCACCCAGCTGGTTCATCGCGATGGCGATGGCCTCGTGGGCTTCACGGCTCAGCGACCCGAACGACATGGCGCCCGTGACGAACCGCCGCACGATGACGGTCGCCGGCTCGACCTCGCTCAGGCGAACGCCGTCACGCTCCGCGAACTCCAGCATGCCGCGAATCGTGGCGCCGGCGCGGCTCTCGTCGTTGGCTGCCCCGGTGAATTCCTTGAACGTGTCGTACCGCGCCGATCGCGTCGCGAGCTGTAGGGTGGCGATGGTGCGGGGGTTCCACTGATGCCGCTCGCCCTGCACGCGATAGTGATAGCTGCCGCCGTCATCCAACCGGAGCGCTTGCGATGTGTCGCCACTGGCACGCGCGTGCCGGGCGAGCGTTTCGCCGGCGATGACGTCCAGCCCCACACCGCCCAGGCGTGAGGACGTGCCGGTGAAGTGCCGCTGCACCAGCTCGCGGGACAGTCCAACGGCTTCGAAGGTTTGCGCGCCGCTGTAACTCTGCATCGTGGAGATACCCATCTTCGACATGATCTTGAGCAGACCCTTGTTCACCGCCTTGGTGTACGCGACTGCGGGCGAGCCAGCCGTCCGCGGCGTGTCGTCGTGGCGCGCCAGATCATCGAGCGTCGCGAACGCCAGCCACGGATACACCGCGCTGGCTCCGTAGCCGAGCAGCAGCGCGATCTGCGAGACGTCGCGCGCCTCGCCACTTCGGACGACAATGCTCACGGATGAGCGCAGCCGCTCACGAATGAGATGGTGGTGCACGGCCGAGACAGCGAGCAGGGAAGGGATGGGCGCCCACGTGCCGTCGACGCCTTCGTCGCTGAGAATCAGCAGCTCGGCTCCCGCGCGAGCACCCGCGGACGCCGCCGCGCACAACGACTCGATGGCGCCGCGGAGCGCCGTGGCGCCCCCGGCCGCGCGGAACACCAACTCGAGTGGCGCCGCACGCAGCCGCGCGTCGTTCAATGCATCCGCCGTTGCTTCCGTCAGCAGCGGGTGGTCCAGCCGGATGTGCCGGGCGTGGCCTGCCGTCGCGTCCAGCAGATTCCGCCGGG
>JANNJV010000243.1:0-2481 GCA_031395945.1 Gemmatimonadota bacterium
CTGGTCGAGTAACGGCTTGACTTACGTCCACGGCCTCCGCCTCCGCGCCGAAAGTATTGGCGCCCTGACCCCGTAGTTGGCATTTTTGAAGCATGTCAGCGTTCAGGCGCACCATCGAATCCTTCCGCCATGGCGCCCACACCATGCCGGGCGCGCGGTACACGTCGTCCGAGATCTTCGCCGAGGAAAAGGAGAAGATCCACGCTCGCCACTGGCAGTGCGTGGGGCGCGCCAGCGCGTTCATCAAGCCGGGCGACTTTCAGCTGCGCACGGTCGCCGACGAGTCGCTGATCATCGTGCGCGACCGCGCCGGTGAGTTGCACGCGTTTTTCAATGTCTGCCGCCATCGCGGTACGCAGTTGTGCCGCGAGACGAAGGGCCAGCTCTCCGAGACCATCCAGTGCCCATACCACGCGTGGACGTACGCCTTGGACGGGCGGCTCGTGGGCGCGCCGCACATGAACGAGGTCGAAGGATTCGACAAGAAGAACTACCCGCTGCATGAAGCCGCGGTCGCCGAGTGGGAGGGCTTCATTTTCGTCAACATCTCGAAGAATCCGGAGCCCTTCGAGACCTGGTTCACGCCCATGATCCGGCGGCTGGCCCGCTTCGAGCTGCCAACGCTCAAGGTGGGTCATCGCGTCCGCTACGAGGTGAACGCCAACTGGAAGCTGGTCTTCCAGAACTACTCCGAGTGTCTGCACTGCCCCATGATCCACCCCGAGCTCTCGCTGGTGCTGCCCTATCAGAGTGGCGCGAACGACCTCACGTCCGGCCCCTTCCTGGGTGGATACATGGAGATCCGCTCGCCGAACGAGAGCGCGACGCTCACGGGACGCGCGTGCGGCCGCCTGGTGAGCGATCATCTCGCGGGCGACGACGTGAAGCGTGCGTATTACTACACGCTCATGCCGAACATGGCCCTGAGCATCCATCCGGACTATGTGAACTACTACCTGCTCACGCCGGTGGCGGTGAACAAGACGATCGTCGAGACGGAATGGATGTTCAATCCGAAGAACGAAGGCGATCCCAGGTTCAATCCGCAGGACGCCATCGATTTCTGGGACGTGACCAACCGCCAGGATTGGGACATCTGCGAGCGCAGCCAGCTCGGCATTGTGTCACGCCGGTACGAGCCGGGCCCATACTCGCCGCGCGAGAGCATCCCCGCTGCGTGGGACGCCGAGTATTTGCGGATGATGGCGCAGGCCTAGATCACCGCGGCATTCACATCGCATGCGAGGGCACCATGACCGAAGAGTCGAAAGGGATGTGGTTCGCAAAGACGATGGGGCTGGTCATCATGGTGGCGGTTCTCACGGCGCTGCTCACCACGGGCATCCAGCTCCTGGTGTGGAAGAAGTCCAACGGTGGCGTGAGCGGGGGCGCGGCAGCTGGCGTCGCCGTTGCCGTGATGATGTCGCGCAGAAAGCGTTACCCCGAGAAGCCGTCAGCGTAGGCGTGCGTGATTGACTGGCGGACGTTGACGCTCCGCGTCGCGTGCGGTGTCGCTGTCGTCGTCGCGCTTGCGGCTCCTTTGCCGGCGCAGGACGCGAAGGAGGCCGTGCCGCCGATCGTGTCGCTCGTCCAGCAAACGACCAGTGAGCTGGAAGATGTCGTCGAGCGTTTCGGGTCGGACCACAGCTCACTGGCCCGGCGATACGACGCCGATCAGTCGCCGGCACAGCGCAAGCGGATGCGGGACTTCTACGAGGGTTGGCGCACGCGTCTGCGCGAGCACGATTTCGACAGGTTGAGCCAGGAAGGCCGCGTCGACTACGTCCTGCTCGACAATTACCTGCGGCACCAGCTTGCAATCCTGGATCGCGAACAGAAACAGCGCGGCGAGACCGTTGTCCTGCTCCCGTTCTCGGACCGGCTGCTCGCGCTCCAGGACTCGCGTCGCAATCTCGAGAACATCAATCACTCGGCCTTGGCCCGTGCGCTCGCCGAGGTGGCGAAGCAGGTGGACAGTCTCCGCGCGCTCTTCGAGCCCGCGACGACGCGTCCCGCCGTCGCTTCCACCGACACCACCGCGCGTGCCCGGCCCGCCGCGGGGTCAGCTGCCCCGACCGTCACGCCCCGCGTCTCGCGCACCATCGCCAACCGCGCGGCCGACGACGTCGACCGCATCCGTCGCACGTTGACGGGATGGTATCGGTTCTACGACGGGTATGATCCGCTGTTCACCTGGTGGGCCCGTGACCCCTATAGAAAGCTGGACTCGTCGCTGGTGCGGTATGGACGCACGCTACGCGAGCGCGTGGTGGGGCTGCGTCCTACCGACCTGGCGCAGAACACCGGCCCGATCATCGGCGATCCCATCGGCATCGACGGACTCCGCGAAGACCTCCGCTACGAGATGATCCCGTACACCCCCGAGGAACTGATCGCCATCGCCGAACGGGAGTACGCGTTCAGCCTTGCCGAGATCAGGAAGGCCGCGCGGCAGATGGGCTTCGGCGACGATTGGAAAGC
>JANNJV010000255.1:0-8022 GCA_031395945.1 Gemmatimonadota bacterium
GAGTACAGCTCACGCGCGATCACGATACGTTGGATCTCCGAGGTGCCCTCGTAGAGCTCCGTGACTTTGGCGTCGCGAAAGAGCCGTTCGACGGGGTAATCCTTCACGTATCCGTAGCCACCAAAAATCTGAATGGCCTCGGTGGTCACCCACATAGCGGTCTCGCTCGCCATCAGCTTGGCCATCGCGCTGAATTGCGTGCTGTGCTGGCCCCGATCGCGTGCGGTCGCAGCGGCATGCAGCAATGCCCGCGAACCGGCCACTCGGGTGGCCATGTCGGCAAGCTTGAACTGGATAGCCTGAAACTCCTTGATCGGTTTCCCAAACTGCCTTCGTTCGGCCGCGTACTTCGACGAATGGGTCAGCGCCGCTTGCGCAATCCCCACCGCTTGTGCCGCGATCCCCAACCGGCCCGCGTCCAGCGATTGCATTGCGTAAATGAAGCCCATCGCCTGCTCGCCGAGAAGGTTCTGCCTGGGCACCCGCAGGTTGTCGAAGCGAAGCTGAACCGTCGGCGATGAGCGCAGGCCGAGCTTGTCTTCCTTTTTTCCGACCGAGAAGCCGGGCATGTCGGGCGTGACAATGAAGGCGCCGATGCCGCGCGCTCCCTTGCGGTCACTGGGAGTGTCGGTGCGCGCCATGACGAGCACTACGCCAGCGTGCGTCCCGCTGGTGACCCAAGCCTTGGTGCCATTCAGCACCCAGCAATCCCCGTCACGGGTGGCCTGCGTGCGCAACGACGCGGCGTCCGAGCCAGCCTCGGGTTCGGAGAGCGCGAACGCTCCGAGCATCTCGCCGCGTGCCATGGGCTTGAGGTAGCGCTCCTTCTGCTCGTCGGATCCCCAGCGCAGCACCATCTGCGTGGGCAATGAATTGTGGACGCTAATGAGAACGGCGGTGGACGCATCCACCCGCGCGATTTCCTCGAGCGCCACCACGTACGTGAGCGTCTCGAGCCCCATGCCGTCGTACTGCTCCGGGATCATCATGCCGAGAAAGCCCAGCGCACCGAGCTTCGCGATGACCGACGGATCGAAGTAGGCATCGCGGTCCCACTGGTTCGCGTGCGGAGCAATTTCGCGCGCGGCAAATTCGCGCGCGGTCGCCTGGATCGCGCGCTGCTCCTCGGTCAGCGGTGTCAGCGCCCATGCCATTTAGAGGCTCCAGGCGCCAGGTGCCAGAAAACGCAGGACCTTCAAGGGTTGGAGGTCCTCAGACCTGACTCCACGAAACACACTCCCTCCCTCATGATGCGTACATGTAGAAGCCGCGCCCGCTCTTCTTTCCCAGCCAACCGGCAGCGACGTATTTCCTGAGCAGCGGGCACGGCGCGTACTTCGGATCTCCAAGTCCCTCGTGCAGCACCGACAGGATCGCGACGCACGTATCCAGCCCGATGAAATCCGCCAGCTGCAACGGCCCCATCGGGTGATTCATACCGAGCTTCATGACGGTGTCGATGGCCTCGGCCGAGCCGACACCCTCCATCAGGCAGAACGCGGCCTCGTTGATCATCGGCATCAGGATGCGGTTGGCGATAAAGCCGGGATAGTCATTCGCTTCCACGGGCGTCTTCCCCACCGCCTTCGACAGCTCCATGGTGCGCCGCGTCGTCTCGTCGCTCGTCGCGAGGCCGCGTATGACCTCCACTAGCTGCATCACCGGAACGGGATTCATGAAATGCATGCCGATCACCGACTCCGGCCGATGGGTGCGGCCGGCGATTTCGGTGATGGAGATTGAGCTCGTGTTGGTGGCGAGGATCGCGCCCGTCGTGGCAAAGCGATCGATATCGGCGAAGATCTTGAATTTCAGGTCGCGCTGCTCGGTGACTGCTTCGATGACGATCGTCGCGCCACTCACCGCCTCGAGCGACTCGGCGGTTGCGATGCGGCCCAGTGTCTTTTCCTTGTCGGCGGCGGTGACGCTACCCTTCTTCACCTGGCGGTCGAGATTCTTCGCGATCGTGTCCTTGCCACGTGCGAGCGCGTCGCGCGAGTTATCGATCAGGGTCACGGGGTAGCCGGCTTGCCCGAACACATGCGCGATGCCGTTGCCCATCTGGCCTGCTCCGAGCACGGCGATTCTATCGTTGGTCATTGCTTTGGGCTTTGGGCTCTGGGCCTTGGGTTGTGAGCTCTGGGCTCAGTGTTCCGGACAAGTGACGTTGGGAGCCCAAAGCCCAAGACCCGGAGCCCAGGACCCTCTTCCGGAGGAACGCTAATCCACCGATCATGGCAGCGGCGGCGGCGACTCCCCCTTCAGGTCCCCATTGCCCGCCAGTAATCCAGTCCGGACCGGCGTCAACTATTTGGTAGTCTGGTCGCGACAGGGGCAGCCCGCTGACGGACACGTGCAAGGCGGCCGCCATGATCCAGTTCCACGCCCAGTGGCCCATCCATACCGCGTACAAGCTTCCCGTCGCGAGCAATATCGCAGCCAGGTAGACGCCGGCGAGAGTGACCAGCGCGATGGAGACAGGCGTGGCGCCGGGATTTCCCAAGTGCAACAGGCCAAACGCGACGCTCGTCAACAACACAGCCCATCGCCAGCCAAGCCACTGGCCCAGTGTCGCGAACACGTATCCTCGGCTCAACAGCTCTTCGTAGAACGCAGCGGGAACCAGAAGCACCAGTGTCTGAACCGCGGTAAGAAGCCACGAGCCAGGGGGTGACGGCATCACCGCAAGCAGGCCTACCCCCACCAGTGCCAGCGACGCGATCCCGATGGGGACGGCGCCCAACAGCCAGCCATACGTCAGCAGTCTGGGGCGAGCGGCCGCCTTGTGCATCCACACGAAGGACCATGGCTGCTGATCGAACGTGCGCAGCGTCATCCAGTGGGCAAGCAGCAGGGCCAGGGTCGCACCGTACGCCGATGCCGCCCCGCTCACTCCGCTGATGCGCTCGATGCTCTCCAGGACCGGACCCAGGCCCAGCGTTACGACGATCAGGCAGGCGACGAACAGAACCAGGAACAGCACGATGCGCAACGGCGGGTGCGGCCGCGCATCCGCTCCAATGAACAGCTCTCGAAGGGTCAATCCTGCGGACTGTGAACCCGCGGCCGTGCGATGAGTGCGGCCGCTAGTGCCTTGGCGATGTCCAGCACGGCAAACGGCGTCATGCCGAGTACGATGGCCTGGCGCACGCTACCGGTGATGATCGTGAGTTGCGAGAGTCCGCCCACGAACAACAGCGCGATGCCGAGCGTCGCGGCTGCCCATCGTCCCACGAGCGATGGAAAGCGCTGCGCGAGATAGCCCGCAGTGAATGCTGCGAATGGGTACGCAATGAGGTAGCCACCGGTGGGGCCAAAGAATCGCGCGATTCCCGGCGCACCGACGGGAGCGAAGATCGGCAACCCTATGGCTCCGAGCGCGAGATACAGCGCCATGCTCGCCGCGCCCAACGACGGGCCCAGCATCATCCCGGCGAGCACCACTACCAACGGTTGCAAGGTGATGGGCACCGGCGTGCCTGGCAGCGGAATGGCAACCTGCGACGCAGCCGCGAGCGCTACGACGAAGCCGAGAACGCCGGCAAGCGCGAAACGCTTGTCGTTGGTGAGCGCAGACGCTGAGACTGTCGTCATGTTTAGTTGTCCCGGGAAACGCTGAGGGCGACCGCGTCGCCGCCGCCAAGGCACAACGTCGCCAGGCCTGTGCGGGCACCGCGGTCCTGCATTGCGTACAGCAAGGTGGTGAGCACGCGTGCGCCGCTGGCCCCGATGGGGTGTCCCAGGGCGATGGCGCCGCCGTTGACGTTCACGCGATTCCAATCCCAGGCGAGTCCCTGCCCGTCGGCCAGCGCCTGGGACGCGAAGGCCTCGTTGGCCTCTATGAGATCGTAGTCGCCGATCTTCTGGCTGGTTTGCTTCATCAGGTTCTGCACCGCGAGAATCGGCGCGAAGAACAGGTCCTGGGGCTCCGTGGCGCCGGTAGCGTAGCCGGTGATGCGCGCCAGCACCTTCAAGCCATGCTCACTCGCGTAGGCCGCGGACGTAACGACCAGCGCAGCGGCGCCGTCGTTCAGGCTCGAGGCGTTGCCCGCGGTGATCGAGAGATCGGCCGCCGCAACCGCTTCGTGGGTGAACGCGGGACGAAGCTTCCCCAGCGACTCGGCGGTCGAGTCTTTTCGCGGACCCTCGTCAATGTCCACTGTGACCGATCCCTTGCGGCTCTTGATCTCCACTGGCGCAATTTCCGCCTTGAATTTCCCGGCTTCCTGCGCGGCGACGGCCTTGCGATGGGACGCGGCGGCGAACTCGTCCTGCGTCTTGCGATCGATGCCCGCCTTCCTGGCCGTGTATTCTGCGTGCGTTCCCATGTGTACGTCACAGAAGGCGCACCAGAGCCCGTCGCGAATCATCCCATCCACCATTTGCTGGTCACCCAGCTTCACGCCATTGCGCATTCCGTAGACATAGAAGGGCGCGTTGGACATGGATTCCTGGCCGCCCGCAATCACCACCTGCCGGTCGCCAGCCTTGATGGACTGCGCCGCGAGCATCACGGCCTTGAGGCCGGAACCGCAGACCTTGTTGATGGTGAGCGAGGAAATGGTGGCGGGCAGCCCCGCTTTCATCGCGGCCTGGCGCGCCGGCGCTTGTCCCACGCCGCCCTGGATGACATTCCCGAAGATGACTTCCTGAACGTCGTCGGCGACAACCCCGGAACGCTGCAGCGCGGCGCGAATGGCCACCGCGCCCAATTCAGGAGCCTGGAGCGCGGCCAGTGAGCCGAGGAACTTGCCAATCGGCGTACGTGCGGCCGCGACGATGACGGGTTGGCGGTCGAGGTCACTCATGGACGAAAGGTAATCGGCGGCTCGGCGTTGTCGTCGTCCAGCTCACGGGACCAGTTCGCGGCCGTCCTTCTCGCGAACGACGCGCGCGATGAAGTCGTCCACGCCCACGATTTCCTGTTTCTTGCCGGTGCCGCGCACCCGGAGCGCGATGGCATTCGATTCCGCTTCGCGCTTTCCGACCACCGCCATGTAGGGAACCTTCATCATTTCACCTTCACGGATGCGGTAGTTGAGCGTGTCGGATCGGTCGTCCAGCGACGCGCGGATGCCCGCGCGCTTGAGCTTGTCGGTAATCGCACGCGCCACACCGGTCACGTCATCAGAGATCGGCAGCACGCGTACCTGTTCCGGCGATAACCACACAGGAAAAGCGCCGGCGAAGTGCTCGATGAGAATCGCGATGAAACGTTCGAACGATCCACTCACCGCGCGGTGGATCACCACCGGGCGATGCTCGGCGTTGTCCTCACCGACATACTTGAGCTCGAATCGCTCGGGCGCGTTGTAGTCCAGCTGAATGGTGCCCAGCTGCCAATGGCGTCCGATCGAATCCGTGACGTCGAAGTCGATCTTGGGGCCGTAGAAGGCGCCATCGCCTGGCTTGAGCTCGTACTCCTGGCCCGTCGCGTCCAACGCCTGCTTCAGCGCGGCCTCCGCCTGGTCCCACAGCTCGTCAGACCCGATGCGGGTCTCGGGGCGCGTGGCAAACTTCACCGACGCCTTGAGGCCGAACACCGCGTAATAGTCGAGGATGAACCGCATCAGGAAGTTCACCTCATCGGCGATCTGCGACTGCATCAGGAACACGTGACAGTCGTCCTGCTGGAACTGGCGCACCCGCGTGAGTCCGGACAGCGCCCCGGTCAACTCGTTGCGATGGAGCACGTCGAAGGTGACGTACCGCAGCGGCAACTCGCGATAGGAGTGCTTCTTGGTCTGATAGAGCAGATAGTGCGAGGGACAGTTCATCGGCTTGAGCGATGAATCGTGCTCACCCGTCTCCTTGTTCTGGATCAGGAACATGTTCTCGCGGTACTTGCCCCAGTGCCCGGAGATCTCCCAGAGCCCCGCGCCGTACAGCAGCGGCGTTTTGATCTCCTGGAAATGTTCGCGTTGTCGCTCGCGCACGAACGTCACCAACTCGTTGAAGACGATGGTGCCCTTCTCCGTCCAGAACGCCGCGCCTGGGGAGAACTGGTGGAACATGAAGAGGTCGAGCGCTTTGCCCACGACGCGATGGTCGCGTCGTTTGGCCTCCTCGATTCGGTGGAGATGGGCGTCGAGATCCTCTTTCTTGAAGAACGCCGTTCCGTAAATGCGCTGCAGCATCTGACGCCGCTCGTCGCCGCGCCAATACGCGCCGGCGGTCGTCATCAGCTTGAAGTGCTTCAGGTACGACGTATCCGGGACGTGGGGTCCGCGGCACAGGTCAACGAACGGCCCGTCAGTGTATGTGGAAATGACCTCGTCTTCACCCAGCTCGCCCAGCCGTTCGAGCTTGAGCGGATCGTCCACGAACTTCTTCTGCGCGTCTGCGCGCGACACCTCCTCGCGCACGAACGGAAACTTCTCCTGGACCACCTTGCCCATTTCCTTTTCGAATTGCTCCAGATCCTCTGGCGTGAAGGGCTTGGCGACCTCGAAGTCGTAGTAAAAGCCGTCGTCGATGGACGGGCCGAAGCCGATCCTCGCGTCCGGGCGCAGGCGTCGTACGGCCGTCGCGAGAATGTGGGCGGCACTGTGACGCAGTACGTCCAATGATTTTGGGTCCTTCGCCGTGAGGACGCGAAAGGTCCCCGAAGCGCGAAGCGGCGTGACCAGGTCCCGGATCTCGCCGTTGATCTCCACGGCGATGGCGTCACGGGCAAGACGCTCGCCGATGCTTCGAACGACGTCCAGTGGCGAGGTCCCGCCGTCAACCACGCGGGTGGACCCATCGGGCAGGGTAAGTGTCAGCTGCGGCGGCAATTGGTATTCCTGACGAGATGGAGACGCTGCGTCCGGATCCGCGGAGTGGTCCAGGCGCATGGGTGCTATTCTTGCAATTAGCAACCGTCCACGTGGTAAGCTATCGTTGCCTCCAATATCTCCGCCACAGGGTTACCGCATGTCTCCCTTCCGTTTTCGCGACGACGAATCATCGACCGGCAGTACCATTGCGACCGTCCTCCTCGGAGCCGTCGCCGGCTTCGCAGTTGGCATGTACGTCGCGCAACGCGTCGGAGGCTTCAGCGGGCTGACGGCACGCTTCCGCAAGGGCCTGCCGCTGGCTGCGGACGCCGCCACTCCGCGCTTTGACCTCGCCGAGGACGAGTTTGACGAGATCGAGGAGGACGTGACAGCGGGCGCTCCCGCCGACGACTTCAGTGACTTGGACGCAGACGAGTCGACGAACGATGGTGTCCCCCTGCTCGAGGAACGCGTCCTCGAGGCATTTAACAACGATCCGATTCTGGCGGAGCGGGCCGTCGACATCGGAGCCATGGGCAAGGGTGTGATCGAACTGGCCGGCTGGGTGGACAGCGACGACGAAGCCGAGCATGCGATGACCATTGCGCGCGGCGTTCCGGGTGTGGAAACCGTCGTGAACAGGCTGATGGTGGACGACGAAGAAGCGCAGATCGGCGAGAACATCCAGCGGTTCAAGGACGGCGACCCGGCGTTCGGCGGGGCGCACTGGGAAGGGCAGCAGGTGGGCACAGGCAAGCGTCGCCAGGGCACCTCGGACGAGACGGACCGGCATGCCGATCCCAAGCCCAAACTGGAGGAGCGCTGGCTGAGCGAGCGCGAAGCCGTGCGCAACGCGGCCGAGGACATCGACGCCATCGCCGCCGAGCGGCGCAACAAGGCCAAGGGCAAGAGCGCCAAGCCGGCCAAGAACGAACAGATCGAGCCCCAGGCGTAAGGAACGTCAAACTTCTAACCTCCAGCGTCCAACTTCCCACGCATTTGAATGGCGTTTGAGGTTGGACGTTTGAAGGTGGATGTTTGAGGTGAAACGGGCGCCGGGCGGGGACTGGATTCCCTTCGTTCTCGTGCTGGCCTCGTATCTTTAAGGAATGTCGCTGCCCGACCGATTCGACCCCTCGACAGAATCAAAGATTTATGAGCGCTGGCTGGATGCCAGCTGCTTTCACGCCGACGCCAAGGCGTCGTCGCGCGCGGGGGGTCTCGCGACCCGTTCACCATCGTCATTCCGCCCCCGAACGTCACC
>JANNJV010000279.1:0-8101 GCA_031395945.1 Gemmatimonadota bacterium
GCCAGGCGTCGCATCGCGGGCAAGGAACGGATGGCCGGAGAAGTAGCGACGATCGGCACGTTCAGCTTCTTCCCATCGAAGAATCTCGGAGGCTATGGCGACGGCGGGATGATGGTCACGCAGGACGATCGACTGGCCGAGCGCCTGCGGCGACTGCGGGTGCATGGGGGGCTCAAGACCTACTTTCACGACGAGGTCGGGTACAACAGCCGCATCGACGCGCTGCAGGCCGCGGTCCTTCGGGCCAAATTCCGCCATCTCGAGGCGTGGAGCGAGACGCGTCGCGCAAATGCGGCGTACTACGATACGGCGCTAGCGGACGTACCGCAGGTCGTGACCCCGTTCATTGATCCTGCCAATACGTCCATCTTCAACCAGTACACGTTGCGGGTGCAACGGCGAGACGAGCTCCAGGCATACCTGAGTGCGAAAAAGATCGGCAGCGCGGTGTACTACCCGCTGCCGTTGCATCTTCAGCCCTGCTTCGCCTACCTCGGCTACAAGGAGGGCTCGTGCCCCGAGTCCGAGCGCGCGGCGAAAGAGGTGATTTCGATTCCGGTGTTTCCCGAGCTCACGCGGTCGCAGCAGGATGAAGTGATTGCTGCGATTCGTGATTTCTACCAACGATAGGATTGCGCATGTCGACGAAGGATGTACTGCTCGAAAAATTCGATCGCCGAACCGCGAAGATCGGGATCATCGGCCTGGGATATGTCGGCCTGCCACTGGCGGTCGAGTTCGCGCGCGCTGGATTCCACGTCGTTGGATACGACGTGAGCGAGCGTGTGGTGACGCTCGTCAGCGAGGGCCGTTCGCACATCAAGGACGTGGCGGGATCCGCCGTGGCCGCGTTGGTGAAGGAAGGACTGCTCGAAGCGACGATGGACCCTGCGCGGCTCGGCGAGCTCGATGCGATTTCGATCGCCGTGCCCACGCCGTTGGCCAAGACACGCGATCCCGACATGTCGTACGTCGTATCCGCCACCGATACCGTCGCGCGGACCGCGCGCCCCGGCCAGTTGATCGTCCTCGAAAGCACGACGTATCCCGGTACCACGCGCGAGCTGTTGCAGCCGGCGATGGAGGCGCGCGGGCTCGTGGTAGGACGCGACGTATTCCTCGCATTCAGCCCGGAACGTGTAGATCCCGGCAACGAGCGTTGGAACACAAAGAATACGCCCAAGGTGGTGGGTGGCATCACGGTCGAGTGTTCTCAGGTGGCCGCGGCCTTCTACAGTGCGTGCATCGAGCGGGTGGTGCCGGTGTCGTCTCCCGAAGCCGCCGAGCTCACCAAGCTGCTGGAGTACACTTTTCGCTCCGTGAATATCGCGATGGTCAACGAGATGGCGATCGTGTGCGACAAGCTTGGTGTAGATGTCTGGGAAGTGATCGACGCGGCGGCGACGAAACCGTTCGGCTTCATGCGCTTCACGCCCGGGCCGGGAATCGGCGGGCACTGCATCCCCCTCGATCCGCACTACCTCGCGTGGAAGATGCGAACGCTCAACTACAAGACGCGCTTCATCGATCTCGCCAGCGAGATCAACAGTGAAATGCCGGCGTACGTCGTGGAGAAGATCGCCGACGCGCTGAACGACGACCGCAAAGCGGTGAACGGCAGTCGCATTCTGGTGATGGGCGTCGCCTACAAGCGTGATATTGACGACGTGCGCGAGAGCCCCGCACTCGACATCATCAAGCTGCTCGAGGAGCTGAAGGCCGACGTGTCCTATCACGACCCGTACGTCCCCCGCTTTCTCGAAGACGGCGTGCAGCACGAGAGCGTTGCCCTCAGCGACGATGTACTCAAGCGGAGCGACGCCGTCGTTATCGTCACGGATCACACCAGCGTCGATTACCAGCGGCTTGTCAATCGCGCGGGCCTGATTGTCGATACGCGGAACGCCACGAAGCTGGCGGCGCCTGGACGCGCGCGCATCGTATCCCTGAGCTCCAGCAACGCTCCGGCATCGGCGGAAATCGCGCCGGCAACCGCACCGCTGGCAGGGAAGGTCGTTGCGTAGGGCGGCAGAGGCACTCTGGGCGGTGGCGCCGCGGTGAATATCTCCGTCATTGGAACCGGCTACGTCGGCCTCGTGGTGGGGGCGTGTCTGGCGGAGACTGGCAACGACGTCATTTGCGCCGACGTGGACGCGGAGAAGGTCGAGGGGCTCAAGCGCAATACGCTACCGATCTACGAGCCCGGCCTCGAAGCATATGTCGAGCGGAACCAACGGGACGGCCGCTTGTCCTTCACGACGGACGTGGCGTGGGCCATCGGGGAAGCAGACGTTGTGTTCATCGCGGTCGGCACGCCGCCGGACGACGACGGGTCCGCTGACCTGCGCCACGTCCTGGACGTCGCCAAGACCATTGGGATGGCCGCGCGGCGTGACCTGGTGATCGTGACCAAGTCCACGGTTCCCGTCGGGACCGCGGCGAAGGTGGCCGACGTGGTGGCGCAACACTCCCAGCACGCGTTTCACATGGTGAGCAATCCCGAGTTTCTCAAGGAAGGCGCCGCTGTTGACGATTTCATGAAGCCGGATCGCGTGGTGCTGGGCGCCGAATCGGATCAGGCGCGCAGCGTGATGGCGGAGCTGTATGCGCCATTCGTCCGAACGGGCCGGCCAATCATCTTCATGGATATCGCGTCCGCGGAGATGACCAAATACGCGGCCAACGCGATGCTCGCCACCCGGATCTCGTTCATGAACGAGATCGCGAATCTGTGCGAACGCGTCGGCGCCAACGTCGACCTTGTGCGTCGTGGCATTGGGAGCGACGAGCGAATCGGCCCGTCATTTCTGTTTCCGGGGCCGGGGTATGGAGGCTCGTGCTTCCCCAAGGACGTGCAGGCCCTTGCCAGAACAGCTCGTGACCATGGTGCGGTGCTCGAGATTCTCGAGGCAGTTGAGAGCGTGAATGCCCGGCAGAAGCACCGCCTGAGCGAGAAGGTGCGAGCGGCGCTCGGTGTCAGGACGCGTGGAAGCCGCGTCGCGATCTGGGGGCTCGCATTCAAGGCGAACACCGATGATATGCGCGAGTCGCCGGCGTTGACCGTGATCGACGACCTGCTGGCGGACGGCGTGACGATCGTGGCCCACGACCCGGTCGCGATTCCGGAGGCCCGGCGCCGTCTGGACGGCCGGGTCCAGTTCGCCGAAAGCAGCTACGAAGCGCTGCGCGACGCCGATGCGCTCGCGGTCATTACCGACTGGAACGAGTACCGCCATCCAGACTTCGAGCGGATGCGCACGCTGCTGCGTCGTGCACTCATCGTCGATGGCAGGAACCTGTACACCCCGGAGAAGATGGAAAAGCTCGGATTCGAGTACTACTCGATCGGTCGTGGGGGGGATGCGCCCTCCGCCGCGGAGACGAAAGCCTCGCCGACAAATCGGATTGGCACCCGAGTCTGATCTCCTGACCGTGGCGCGCCAGCGCTTCGCGGCCCACGATTATCGTGGGGCCGCGTTGCTCTTCGCGTCCGCGATCGACGCGGGCCAGGGCTACGCGGATGCGCATCACATGCTGGGACTCTGTTACGCGCTGACCGAGTCACACGAAAACGCGCTCAAGTCCTTCGACGAAGCCATTCGCCTGAATCCGCGCTATGTCGAGGCCCACTTGAATCGCTCGATCGTCCTGAGTGACATGGGCCGCGCTCCCGAGGCGACGGACGCGCTCGCGAAAGCCCAGGAGCTCGGCAAGCCGGACTACACCGGGTATCCAACGGTCGTCGCCAACCGGCTCGCCAACATGCACGCCGAGCTAGGCCGTGCGTATCGTGAGGCGGGCGCCTTCGTCCCGGCCTCGGAACAGTTCCGCTGCGCGCTCTCCATCCGGCCCACATTCGCTGATCTCCGGCTGGACCTGGCCCGGACGCTGCTGGACGCCGGCGATCCCGACGAAGCAGCCCACGAATTGGACGAAATCCTGCGCGCGCGGCCCGATTGGATCGAGGCCATGCTGCTCCGGGGGCTGGCTGCTTATCTTGCAGGCGAGTTGGAGCAGGCGAAGTCAGTCTGGGAGCGCGCTGCAGAGCGGCACCCCGACGATCCGCGCCTGGAGACGTATCGCTCCATGCTCGCTCGGAAATTGGGCGAGCAGAGCTGAACTCGACGACGGCTGTCGGGTACCTCGATCCCTATGCACGCACGTACCTGGACTTTCGTCGCCATCGCGGCGGCCGCCGCTTTGTCGGCGTGTCGTGGCGGATTTCGAATCAATCGGTTTCCCTCGTCGACTGTACTCTACACCGCGGGTGTCCGCGAGTACGAGCGCAAGCACTGGGGCAACGCGGTTTTGGCATTCGAGAAACTGACTACTGATCTGTCCCCGCGCGATACGCTGTTGCCGCGCTCGCACTGGTACCTCGCGAACGCCCACGCCCGCCAGCGAGAGCATCTGCTGGCCGCACAGAGCTTTTCGCGGCTGTTCGAGTCATTCCCCGAGGATACGCTCGCCGACGATGCCGCATTCCTGGCGGCGGACTCCTATCGCCGGCTCTGGCGCAAGCCGACGCTCGACGCCACCTATGGCGAGACCGCGCTGGCGACGTACAACGCGCTGCTGGGCCTGTATCCCACGACCGAGCACGCCGACGAGGCGCGCCGGCGGATTGCGGATCTGGAGCAGTGGTTCGCGACCAAGGAGTACGAAACCGGCCTGTTCTATTTCCGGCGCAAGGCGTACGACTCCGCGATCATCTACTTCCGGAACGCCCTCGCTCGCTGGCCGAATGTGCCGCGCGCTCGAGATGCCTTGCTGCGCCTGGCCGAATCCTACAGGGCTATCCGGTATCGCGAAGATCTCGAGGAGACGTGCACGCGCCTTCGCGACGCCTATCCCGCGGACCGCGAGGTCGCGGTGGTCTGCCGCGGTGCGCGCATGGTCGACACCACGGGCCGCGCGAGACCGATACCGTCCGGTACGTGATCGGTGCGCCTCGCCATTTTCGGCGGCAGCTTCGATCCACCGCACCTCGGCCATCTGATCGCCGCGACTGACGCGTTCGAGCAGTTGTCGCTGGACCGCATCATCCTGGTTCCCACCGCCACGCAGCCCCTGAAGATCGGACGTGTCGTAGCCGGCGCGGAACAGCGGATCGCGATGTCCAGGCTCCTGGTGGAGCATGATCCACGGTTCGAAGTGTCCACCCTCGAAGTCGAACGGGGCGGATTATCTTTCACCATCGACACCCTGGCGCATTTCGCGGAGCTTCATCCAACGGCTGAGCGGTATTTGCTGCTGGGCGCGGACGTGCTCGCTTCCTTCGGGCAATGGCGGGAGCCCGAGCGCGTCCTGAAGCTCGCGCGGCTCGTGTTACTCGAGCGGCAGAGCGACCTCCGCGTCGCGACGCCGGATGCGCGTACGGAGGCCGATGTGATTCACCTGCCGACACGCCGCATCGATATCTCCTCGACGGAGATCCGCGAACGGGTGCGCACTGGCAGGACGATTCGAGGGTTTGTCACAGAAGCGGTCGCCGCGTACATCGAACGCGCCGGCCTATATCGCTAGAGGTGTGATGCTGAAACGCGTAATCAATGCGGTGGTGGGCTCCCGGCACGAGCGGGAGCGACGGCGCATTCAGCCCATCGTCGATCAAATCAACGAGTGGGACGAAAAGCTCCAGCGCGTTTCCGACGACGAACTGCGCGCCCAAACGCAGAAATTCCGGCGTCTGTTGGCCGAGCGCGCCGGTGCATTGGACGCGCGCGTGGCGGAGCTCAAGGAACAGAAGCGTACCGCGCGTGACGCGGCTGCGCGTGAGCAGATCGATCAGGAGCTCGGTGGCGCGGATGGCCGCGGGGGCGTGGAAGGACAGCTGCGCGACACGATCGCGGAAACGCTCGATGAGATCCTCCCGGAGGCCTTCGCGACCGTTCGTACCGCCTGCCGGCGTCTCCTAGGATCAAAAATGGACGTCACGGCGCACGAGCTGACGTGGGACATGGTGCCCTACGACGTCCAGCTCATGGGTGGCATCGAGCTGCATTTTGGACGCATCGCCGAAATGGCCACGGGTGAAGGCAAGACACTGGTGGCGACCCTGCCGCTGTACCTGAACGCGCTGCCGGGCAAGGGCGCGCACCTGGTCACCGTAAACTCATACCTGGCCCGTCGCGATTCCCAGTGGATGGGCCACGTCTACCGGTACCTCGGCCTCACCGTCGGGTGCATCGACGATACGGAGCCGGGGTCGCCGGACCGGCGCGCCGCGTACCTCGCCGACATCACGTACGGGACGAACAACGAGTTCGGCTTCGACTATCTGCGCGACAACATGGTCGTGAGCGCCGAGCATCGCGTCCAACGCCAGCATGTCTTCGCCATCGACGACGAGGTGGATTCCGTGCTCGTGGACGAGGCACGGACGCCGCTCATTATCTCGGGCCCCGTAGGGAACGAGAACGACACGATGTACTTCGAGCACAACGCCTCCGTGAGCCGGCTGTTCCGGCGGCAAACGGAGATCGTGAACACGCTGGTCGCCACCGCGGAGCGCGCGCTGGAAAAGGGGGACACGGACGCCGCGGCGATCAGCCTGTACAAGGCACACCTGGGCCACCCGAAGAACAAGCGGCTGATGAAGGTACTGCAGGAGCAGGGGAACAAGGTGCTCGTGCAGAAGACGGAGCTGGAGCACATCGCCGATCGCAAGCTGCCCGCGTCCAAGCAGGTCTTTCGCGACCTGGAGCAGGAACTCCTTTTCGTCCTGGATGAGAAGGGACATTCGGTGCATCTCACCGATCTCGGGGTCGACTACATGTCGCCGGACGCGCACGATACCTACGTGCTCCCGGACATTTCCATCCACACGCACCGGGTCGAGCACGATCCGTCGCTCTCCGCGGATGAGAAAATTGCCGCCCGCCGCGCGCTCGAGATCGAATACGCCGGCAAGTCCGAAAAGCTGCACATCGTGCATCAGCTGTTGCGCGCGCACGCCCTGTACGAGCGCGACGTCAACTACGTCGTTCAGAACGGCGAAGTCCTGATCGTCGACGAATTCACCGGCCGCACGATGATCGGACGGCGGTGGTCGGAAGGGCTGCACCAGGCGGTCGAAGCCAAGGAAGGCGTGAAGGTCAAAGGCGAGACGCAGACGCTCGCGACCATCACGATTCAGAACTACTTCCGCATGTACGACAAGCTGGCCGGCATGACGGGCACCGCCGAAACTGAGGAGTCGGAGTTTTTCCAGATCTACAAACTCGAGGTCGCGGTCGTTCCGACAAACCGGCCGATGGTTCGGGATGACCGCCAGGATCTCGTCTACAAGACGCGGCGCGAGAAATACAATGCGGTCATCGAAGAAATTGTCAGCGAACACGAGCGCGGCATGCCGGTCTTGGTCGGCACCGTCTCGGTCGAAGTGTCGGAAACGCTGTCGCGGATGCTGAAGCGCAAGAACATCCCGCACGAGGTGTTGAACGCGCGCCATCACCAGCGTGAGGCCGACATTGTCGCGCTGGCGGGGCAGCGCAAGGCGGTCACCATCGCCACCAACATGGCGGGGCGCGGCACCGACATCAAACTGGGCACCGGCGTCATCGTCTGTGATCGCAGTGCGGACTATGAAGGCGCGCGTTGTCCGGCATGCCCGTTCGGGGGCGGAAAAGCCGGGGCGCCGAATCCCAACGCGAAACCGCGCGAAGGCGAATTGGAAGCACCCTGCGGCCTACAGATCATCGGCACCGAGCGACACGAAAGCCGTCGCATCGATCGCCAGCTGCGCGGCCGGTCCGGCCGCCAAGGCGATCCGGGTTCGTCGCGCTTCTTCCTGTCGCTCGAGGACGACCTGATGCGGTTGTTCAACTCCGAGCGCATCGCCAGCATCATGTCGCGTCTCGGCGTCGAAGAGGGTGAGGTCATCACCCACCCGATGGTGACCAAGGCGATCGGTCGGGCCCAGAAGCGCGTCGAGTTGCACAATTTCGACGCCCGCGAACACTTGCTCAAGTACGACGACGTCATGAACAAACAACGCGAGGTGATCTACGCCAACCGGCTGGACGTACTGCGCGGTCAGGATCTGCGCGACGAAATCCACACCATGGCGCAGCATTACGTCGTCGAGCAGTTCGCGGCG
>JANNJV010000316.1:0-9186 GCA_031395945.1 Gemmatimonadota bacterium
ACGGCGAGGCGGGGATGGCGAACTTGGTGGAGCACATGCTATTCAAGGGCACGCCCATGTACATGGATGTCACGAAAGAGCTCACCAGCCGGGGCGCGCGCCGCAACGGCAGCACCTGGTTCGATCGCACCAACTATTTCGAGACGCTGCCGGCCTCCGATGCGAATCTCGACTTCGCCATCGACCTCGAAGCCGACCGCATGATCAACAGCTTCGTGGCCAAGAAGGATCTTGAAACCGAGTTCTCCGTGGTGCGCAACGAATTCGAGAGCCGCGAGAACAACCCGTTCAACGTGACGTGGGAGCGCATGATGAGCGCGGCGTTCCGGTGGCACGGCTACAGCCGCTCACCCATCGGGAACAAGGCCGACCTGGAGCAGGTGCCCATCGAGAGACTCCAGGCCTTCTATAAGAAGTACTATCAGCCGGACAATGCGATCCTTGTCGTCGCCGGAAAGTTCGAACCCGCGAAGGCGCTGCCGCTGATCGAGAACAAGTTCGGCCGCATTCCAAAGCCGGCGCGCAGCCTGCAGAACGGCAACATTCTGTACGCGACGTACACCACCGAGCCCACGCAGGACGGCGAGAAGTTCGTCACGGTGCGACGCACCGGCGACGCCCAGGCCATGGTCGTCGGGTATCACGTTCCCGCGGGGTCGCATCCCGATTTCGCGGCGGTGGACATTCTGGCCAACGCCATGGGCAACAACCCGTCCGGCCGCCTGTACAAGGCGCTGGTGGACACCAAGCTCGCCGCACTCGTCCAGGCGTTCACTGAGCAGCTTCGTGAGCCGAGCATGCTCATGTTCGGCGTGCAGCTCCGCACCGACCAGAGCCTCGACAGCGCGCGCACGGTGCTCGAGCGCACGCTCGATGCCTCGCGCTCATCCGCGTTTACGGCCGAAGAGGTGCAGCGCGCCAAGGACGCGATCATTCGCACCATCAACTTGTCGCTCAACAACTCCGAGCAGATCGGCTACGATCTGTCCGAGTGGATGGCGCGCGGTGATTGGAGACTGTTGTTCCTGCACCGTGACCGCATCGAGAAGGTGACCCCGGCGGATGTCCAGCGCGTTGCCGCGGCGTACCTGAAGCCCGCCAATCGCACGGTGGCTGTCTTCATCCCGACGCCGCAGCCGGACCGGGCCGAGATTCCCGTCGTCGGCAGCATCGCGGCGATGGTCAGCGGCTACAAGGGGCGGGCGGTGGTGCAGGCGGGAGAAGCGTTCGACGCTTCGCCTCGCAACATCGATTCGCGCACCAGGCACCTGGCGCTCGCGAACGGCATGCAGGTCACGCTCCTGCCCAAACAGACGCGCGGCGCCAACGTCGTCGCCCGGATGCAGCTGCGGTGGGGAACGGAAGCGAGCCTCATGAACAAGGGACAGGCGCCTGCACTCACTGGTGCCATGCTCTCGCGCGGCACCCTGGCGCTCACTCGCCAGCAGGTGCAGGACTCGCTGGCCAAGCTCCAGGCGCAAGTCAACATCAATGGCACCGTCGCTGGCGCCTTCGTGAGCATCAACACCACGCGCCCGAACTTGATTCCGGCCATGGAGCTCGTCGCGCAGCAGCTGCGCACACCGCGGTTCGACGCGGAGGAGCTGGAGAAGCTGAAGAAGGAACGGCTCACCGGCATCGAAGCCGCCAAGTCGCAGCCGGATTTCCTCATTGGCATTTCGCTCAACAAGAAATTGAATCCCAAGCCGAAGGGACATCCGCAGTACACGTCCACAGCCGACGAGACCATCGCCGACCTGAACGCGGTCACGCAACAGGACCTGAAGACGTTCCACGAGACCTTCTATTCCACGCAGAACGCTGATCTCGCTGTCGTGGGCGACTTCGATCAGGCCGAAGTCACCGCCGCCGCGACGCGTCTCTTTGGCGACTGTAAGAACACCCAGCAGTACGTTCGCCTCAGCCGTCAGTATGCCCGCACCGATTCCACGTTCGAGTCCATCGAGACTCCGGACAAGGCGAACGCGTTCTTCGTCGTGGCGCAGAACCTTTCCATGCGCGACGACAATGCGGATTACCCCGCGCTGTTGTTCGGCAACTACCTCCTGGGCGGCGCTGGCATGAGCTCGCGCATTCTCGCGAGAATCCGCACCAAGGAAGGCATCAGTTACGGCGGCGGCTCAGTCCTGCAGGTCACGCCGCAGGACCCGGGTGGTGCCTGGATTGCCCAGGCCATCCTTGCTCCCGCGAACGTCGAGCGTCTCCAAGCGGCGTTCCGGGAGGAAATCGACCGGACCATCAAGGAAGGCTTTACCGCCCAGGAGGTCGATGCCTTGCGTGCAGGCTACCTGACGGGCCGAAGCCAGGCGCGCGCAAACGACGCCGAGCTCGTGAACACCCTGCTCGCGAATCGGTTCAACAGCCGCACCATGGCGTTCGATGCGGAGCTGGAGGCCAAGATCGCTGCCCTGACGCCGGAGCAGATCAACGCCGCGCTCCGGAAATACATTGATCCGAAGCAGATCATGATCTTCAGGGCGGGTGACTTCGCGAAGAATCCTCCAACGAAAGCCACGCCGTAGCCGGAAAACTCCCGGGCAGGACGGACTGTCTCGGTTTCGAACGGCAGAATCCGAATGGATCCGAATTGATCCGAATCGTTCCGATGTTAGACAAAGCTCCTCTTGGCTGGTCCGGGGGGAGTTTTGCTTTTGCCAGTACTCACTCTGGCGTCTACCGCGAACCAGCGCTTACTCGCGGACAACAAAAAAGCTCCAGCTTGAATTCCAAGAGGAGCTCCAAGTGACACCGGAACCATTCGGATCAATTCGGATTCATTCGGATGTGTAGTTCTTCTCCGTGCCGAACCCCGACTTCTCCCCGCAAACCTTACTGGATCTTCGCCACACAGAACTGTCCCACTGGATTCCCCACGACCTGATTGAGCACGATCTGCGCATCTTTCGCCTGCAGCGTGCCGCCACAATCGGCGTCGCCGTGCGGAATGCCCGGAACCCCGGCGGGCAGCGCTAGCCCCACGACACCCTGAAGGATCAACTGCGCGTCTAGCGCGGCGATGCTTCCGTTGATATCGATGTCGCCTCTATATACGCCTCCGATCACCGCCTTGCCGCTCCGCGCGGTCACCCCGGAAAGCAGATTCGCGAAGGTGAGCGCCGCGCGCATCTCAGTCACCGACAGCACCAGAGACGTCACCGTTGGGAAGCTCGCGTTCACGAATCTGAAGTACAGCCTCACCAGCGAGAACGGCGCGCCACCGCGCCCCAGCGCGTCCGCCGCGGTCAGTCGCAGCTCGCCGGCATTGGGCTGATTCGTCTGCGGCGCAATGAAGTCGCCTGGGCGCAGTGAGTCGAGGGTCATGACGGTGGCGTCCCACGTGAACGTCACCGCGTACGACCCCAGCGCCACGCCCGGCGCCGACGTAAGGTCCGCCGTCAGGTCGATCCGCGGCTTCGCGCCCACGCGCTCCAGCAGCGAGTCTGGCGAGAATCGGACGATCACGGACGGCGCCAGCACACGCGCGACACCAGACTTGACCTCGAGATCGGCGCGCAGATCCGTGAAGTCCGTCGCGACCAGATCCAGGAACGTGACCGCGATTGGCGTGCGCCTTCCCGCCGTGTCGTTCACGAATCGGAAGTGCAGCTGCGCCATGGCAAAGGCGCCGCCGAGTCCGGTATTGTTCACCTGCGTCAGCCGGATCTCGCCGCCATTCACGTAGTTCACCAGCGGCACGCCAAAGGCGGCGCCACGCGCCGAGTCCACGCGCACCACCGTCGAGTCCCACTGGACCACGACGGTGTACGAAGCGAGCAGCTTGCCGGTGGTGCCAAGGTCTGCGCGCACCGCGACTACGTTGGTCTGGCCGAGAACACCGCTGATCGAATCGGGCAGCAACCCAGCCGTTACAGCCGCGCTGCGCTCACGGTTAGCGAGCAGCTCACGGGTGGCGGGCAACGTCGCAAGCAGCGCCGCCGCGGCGATGCCACCGACCCTGAGCACGCGCGCCACTCGGGAATTGCTCATGGCGTTGCCGTGATCAGTCGCTGCATCAGGTTGGTGCCATCGGTACTGTTCAACTCCTTCATCTTCAGCCGGAGCGATGGCTGTGCGCCGGCACGCCTGAGCTTCAACACTACCGTGACCAGCGTGCGTCCCGGAAATCCACTCGGCGCGGCGCCGGCGAAGTTCACCTGGCCCTTGAGCGTCGTGTTCTCCACGCGCACGCCCCCCTCGGGCTTCTGGACGCTCACCACCGACACCGCCGTGGAATCGAAGTGCAGCTCGCCGTGATAGCTGCCGATCTTCGCCGCGTGCGAGCGCGCCGGCACCACGCACACCGTGGCACGCACGAGCGTGTCACGCATCTGTCGCGCCGGCATGACGATGACCGCGGCCATGGAGGCACCCGGCTTCTGGGACGCGCACAAGTCGGACGCCACGCCCTGCAAGGCGGCGCCGAAGGCAAGCATCAAAAGCGAGAGTATCACGTCAGGAATCCGTAACCCGATTACTTGGACGCCGCGCGGTAGATGCCGCGCATCACCGTCATGTTTGCGCGCTGGTCCTCGAACTTGAGGCTGTTCAACTCGGTCACCGCGAGGGTCAGCGACTTCAGCGTACCAGCCGCCGTAACGGTAAAGGTCGCGCGCAACAGCTCGTCGTCCTTGAATCCCTCGGCGCTGGCGCCGGCCGCGATCACCAGTCCGCGCGTTGCCGCGTTGGCCATGACCATGCCCTGCGCGCTATTCGCACTCTTGCCGAACCTGAGGCCCAGCGAGTCATAGGCGAGCCGGATGGTAAAGCTGCCGATGGGCCCCACCAGCTTTCCGCGCAGCGCGCGTACCGACACCGTGACGTCGGCGCCCACGGGTGCGTTCGGGTTCGACACCACGACGTACGCGGAGAGCGCGTTGTCGCCGACGCTGATCGGCGCGGTCGGGATCGCCTTGCGGTCGTCGTTGCAGGCGGCCGACAGTGCCAGTGCAGCCACGACGGAGAGACGAAAGAAGGAAAGAGCGCGCATGTTCGACTCGAGGAGGAGGGAGGTCAGGGAACCGAAAGAGCGTGTGAGACCTGGACGGTGAGTCCAAGGAGATCGGCGAAGCTGGCGGCGCTGAGTTCTTTCGCGGTCAGCGTGAGATTGCCCAGGGTCGCGGTACTGGACGTCCTGTACGTGATACGCAGCAGCTCGATCCTGCCGCTCAGGCCCGGGCTCGATGCGTCCGCCATTGCAAGCGTGAGCAGGCCGGTCGAGACGAGCGTCGAGTTAACCGTTGCGGTGACACCGCTGGCGCCATTCGCGCTGTTCTGGAACGACAGCTGCGCCGGATTCCACGTGACGTCGATTGCGGTCGAGCCAAGCTTCTGTGGGGACGTGCGCATGTCGACGAACACCGAGACGGTGATCAACTCATTGCGCAGGTACTGGAATCTGTCGACGCTGCTGATCACCACGGGCCCGCCCGGCTCGGCGACCACGGCCAGCAGCGAATCCTCGACGATCGACGTGCTGCCCGGCTGTTGCGCGCGCACGAGGACGATGGCCTGGCCCCTGGTGACCCCGGTGATAGCGCCCGACGAGCTCACGGTCGCCACTTCGGTATTTCGGCTGAGGTAGCTGAGCGTGGCGTTCGTGACTGGCGTGTTGTTCGGGTCCGTGACGGTGACGGGAACCGAGTTGGCTGTCGTCCCGCGGTCCAGCACCTCCACCTGGCGCGCGAACCGAACGCGCGCGGCGGGCAGGGCCGAGATGAGCGTGAGACGCACGGTGTCCCGCAGCAGGTTCGGCGTCGTCACCGTCACCAGCGCGACGCCGGCGACTCCAGCGGCCACGAATTCGCCACCGTTCGCGGGAATGGAGCCGAGCGTCGGGTCCGTGACGCGCCACTGCCAGCGCGAGACGAAGTCCGGATCGGTCACGGGCGCGTCGTTGGCGTCGAAGGCCGCAGCGGTGAGTGTCAGCCGGCCGTTGACCGCGGCGAGACTCTTGTCGCGCGGTGAGATGACGATCCGTGTCGCATTGGCTCCCGGGCCCACCCAGATGGCATCGAGAACCGGGTTCGTCACCGTCGGATTGGCGCCCGTGCGGGCGATCACGTTCACCGTGCCCGAGAAGATCAGTACCTCGCCGCTGTGGATCTCGAGCGTGGCGAGGAACAACTCTTCGCTGCCGGTGATGGTGACGTCCAACTCAACCGCCACCTCGGTCTGTCCGTCCTGGACAATGACCGTTTTCTCAACGGCGATCTCGTCCTGGTCCGGCCGCCGGAGCTGCACGCGCAGGCTGGTGACGCCAAGCCCGAACGTGCGTAGCGACTTGAGGATGGCCGCATCCTGCTGCGAAAAGCGCGGCGCGAAGGCCACGCGCGCGAGTCGGCGACCGGCAAGCGCTGAATCGCTACACGAGAGCGACAGCGCCGCGGCGAGCACTCCCGCAAACGACAGAACCGAACGACGCAGCAAGATGAGGGGGAAAACGGTCTAACTGATTGGTGGGCGAGCACGTTGTGCGGCTGCACGACCAGAGTCAATAGTACTACTTGGCTTGATTTTTTCCGTGCGGTCGGTCACGCGTCCCGCCGGGATGCCGAAGTGTGGCACGCGTGCAACACTCCCGGAAATCGTGACGCACGTCATTTCATTTTCGTGCACACCAAGCAGTATTCAAGCAGCCTAACAGCGTGGGGCCGCTCAGCATCGCACTTGCAGGCATCTGTGCGGACTGCAAATATGAATGCTCCATTCCAACCGGTTCCGTCCCCCCTCATCCGGAAGTCACGGCTTGACTGACAATAGAGTTTTTCGGCACGCGCTGACGCTCGGCCTGTTGTTCGCGAGTGTCGCGGCGTCTCCCGGCAATCTTTCGGCGCAACAAAAGCACGGCGACGTCAACGGGGATGGAGTGGTCAGCGCGCTGGACGCGCAGGCGATTCTCACGGCCGTTGTAGGTCTGCCGCTCCCAGCTGGTTACGTGGTGTCGAATGGCGACTCGAACTGCGACGCCGCGTCGGGAGCGCTCGATGCTCAGATCGTTCTGAGTTTCGTCATCGGACTGAGTACGGCGCAGTACTGCGTCGGGCAGACCTTCGGCCCTGCCTCCACCGTGGTCGAGATCACTCCAGGCAACGACACGTCGCTGCTGGTGAATCGCGCGATCAGGTTGCGGGCCGTCCTTCGCGATCCTCAAGGGTTTCTCATCCAGCGGCCGGTGACCTGGCAGACCACCAACTCCGACCTCGTCACGATCGACAGCACGCGTGGCGACACGGCGTGGGTCAGCAACCACTTCGCGACGACCGGTGCGGCCGATGCGAGCGCGACTGTTACCGCCTTTTCCGATGGGTCGACGTCGGCGCGCGTGATCCGGGTGATCCGGGTGTTCCGGTCGTACGCGGGTATTGTCATCGTCCCGCAGCGGCCGGACACCCTGCGCCAGCTGAACGGCACCACCAACTTCTACGTCCGCAGCCGGGACTCGCTGGGTGTTCTCTCCACCTTCCCGAATGCGCTGTGGATCACCGGCGACGCGGTTATCGCCACCGTACCTGCCGCCGCCGCCAACAACCAGAACGTGACCGCCCTGACCATGGGGAACACGTTCCTGTTCGCCACATCGCAGACCAATCCGCTGGTGAGGGACAGCGTGCGGCTGACCGTACAGTTGCCCGCACAAAACACGTGCACCGGGACCGGCGGTACGCTCCACGCGAGCAACGTCTACACGACGCCGCAGACCTGGTCACCGAGCACGAATCCCCACTACCTCACCGGGACGCAAGACTTCAACACGGGTTCGCGCCTCACCATCGAGCCCGGAACGCTGATCTGCACCGACGGCGGATACATCATCTTCCGCGCGGGCAGCAGACTCACCGCCGTCGGGACAGCTGTCGCGCCCATCATCTTCAAGCCGACCAGTCCGACAGGAACCTGGAGTGGCATTCAGTTCGGTGATTTCGCCGGCTATGTCGCCACTCCACTCGCGGACACGAGTGTTCTTACGAACGTCGAACTCTCGCGCTCGGCGAGCGGCTATGGCGCCATCAACGGCCGCGAGCAGCACGTCGTCTTGATGGATAGCGTTCGAATCCGGCAGTCGTACTATGCCGGACTGGCATTGATGTCCCCGGGTAGCCGGATGATCCGCAGCAGCATCGACACCCTCATCAATGACTACGCTGGCTACTACGGGGCGACTTTGGGACGCGCGACGCTCGAGTCGACGACCATTCGCATCGGCGCCCTGGCAAGCGGTGTTCAGATCAATGAGGCCTCCACGATCCGGCAGGTCACCATCGTGGGCGGTTTGAGTGGTCTCGTGCAGACCTCCAGTGTCGCTGGTGCACGCCTCAACGACATCACTATCAGTGGATCCACGGGCGTAGCGATCGATCTGCCGTACGGCCTGCTCAACGCCACTTCCGGCAACGTGCAGGTCAGCGCAGGAACTGGGGGAGCCTTCCGCGGCCAGATCGGCAACCTTGCGCGACTCTTCCCCGACTCAGTCGCTCAGCAGACACTGTTCGGAAACGGCAAGGATACAATCGTGGTCACGGGCGGAACGGCAGTGGGCGCCGTGGTTGAAGCGCGTCCTGACCTTCCATGGCGCGTCGATGCGATGACGCAGTTCGATACGCTCTCCCAGTTGCGTGCCCTACCGGGAGCACGATTCGGCTTCTACTACGGCGGTTTCAGCTTTGCCGCGGGCGCAACCCTGACGGCCGTGGGGACCGTCGGGAAGTTCATCCGGTTCGAGCCCGCTCAAGGTGGCACCTTCTACGGACTGCGCTTCGACAGCCCCGGGGCGGGCGGCATTCCAGCGAACGCGCCGATCGCGGTGAGCACGCTCAGCTATGTGCAACTCGACTCGGCGCAAGGCCAGAGTGCGGGCGACGGCATCGGGTACAATGGCGCCATCAGCAGCGGTCGACGGCACCGGCTCCAGGTGGACAGCGCGGTCATCCGCAAGTCGTATTACGCGGCGGCGAGCATTGCCGCGCCGGGGAGCTACATCCGTCGCAGCGTGATCGACACCACGGGACCGGCGTCGAACAACTTCATATCATCGCAGCCGGCGCTGATCCTGGGCGATTCAGTACAAGTCGAGAACACGCTGGTGCGACGCAGCGGGCAGAACGGCATCTACGCGCTGGGTACCGGCGTGGACCTGCGGAACGTGCGCGTGGTGGCGAGTCTTGGCAC
>JANNJV010000343.1:0-11887 GCA_031395945.1 Gemmatimonadota bacterium
GAGCCCGGCAATTGGGGCGCCGATCGGACCGTGCGCGCGAACGCGAGCGGCACCGGTCGATCGGTCGTGCCGTCCCTTAGTCGGCAGCAAGCGTGGTTGCCCTGCGCTAGGAGGACTTGGCGCCATCGACAAGGGCGACGATGCGACGCGCGATCTCCTCAGCCGCGCGCGGCCGCGCCCGGGCCGCCGCGGCGGCGGCGAGCGCGTTCAACCGCGCCGGGTTATCGAGCAACGCGGCAACCGTCGCCCCGAGCTTGGGACCCGTGAGCTCGGACTGCGGCAGATTGATCGCGGCGCCTGCCTGTTCCAACGTGCGTGCATTGAGCGTTTGGTGATCAGCGGCAGCGGTCGGCAGCGGGATCAGCACGGCGGGGATCCGCCATGCGAACAACTCGGCGAGTGTCATCGTTCCCGCGCGCGCAATCGCCAGATCCGCGGCGGCATACGCCTCCGCGATGGGCGTGAGGTAGGGACGCACGCGCACCCGTTCGCTCTCGAGGCTCGCGAACTCGTCGTACGTCTTCTTGCCGGTGCCCCAGATGAGATTCACTCCAGGGGGCAACCCGGCGCGAATCCACTCGCGCACCGCGGCATTGATGGCCAGCGATCCCTGACTGCCTCCGTACACGAGCACCACTTTGACTTTTCCGTTCCCCGGGAAGCCCCACGCGCGCCGGGCAGCATCGCGCGCCGGACGCTGCGCGGGCGGCGGGTCGATGGGCGCGCCGGAATCCACCAGCACATCCGGCGAGCGGACTTTCAAGTGCGTCGATGACTCCGGGAACGACAGGTAGACTTCCTGCGCCCACCGGCTGAAGAGGCGCGCTGTCAGACTTGGCAGGCTGTCTCCCGTCTGCTCGACGATGGGCACCTTGTGAGCGATGGCGTAGGCAAGCGTGGCGACGGCCGCATAGCCGCCGGTGCCGACCACCAGCGCGGGGTGCTCCTCGCGAAAGACCCGTCCGATGCCGCGCCAGGCGCTGACCATGCCGACGACCGTTCGCCAATTATTCCACACGCGGCTGCGGTAGAGCGGATGCAGGTCCAGCAGCACATGCGGATATCCCGTCGTGGGCAGCACCTCGCGTTCCACGCCGCGACGCGCACCGATGAAAAAGGGCTTGACGTCCGGGCGGAGGCGCTGCACCGCGCGCGCGATGGCCAGGCCCGGGTACAGGTGCCCGCCGGTGCCGCCTCCGGCGAAAACAATTCTCATCCGGCTGCGGAGAACGGATTGGTGGCGCCCACTCCCACCACGCGCTCGCGCGTGCTGCCGATGTTCACGAGAACCCCGGTCAGGAACATGGTGAGGACGAGATTGGAGCGCCCGTACGACACGAATGGCAGCGTCAGCCCCGTCGTCGGCAGCAGGCCGACCACGACCCCGATGTGCACGTATGCAGTGATGACCGTCGTGAAAGTCAGGCCGACCGCAACCAGGCGGAGAAAGGGCGAGCGCGCATTCCGCGCAATGCGAAAACCGAACAGCGCGTATGCCGCAAACGCGATTGTCAGGGGCAGGAGTCCGGTGACGAAGCCCCACTCCTCACCGACGTTGCTGCCGATGAAGTCGCTGTAGGGATACGGGAGAAACCCGTACTGCTGCCGCCCCTCGCCGAAGCCGACGCCGAACCAACCGCCGGAACCCACGGCGAGGAGAGACTGCTTCAGCTGCCAGCCGGTGGACGGCGCGCCTCCAGGGTCGAGGAACGACACGAGACGCAGCACCGCGTATTGCACGCGCTCGATCTCCAACCACAACCAGGGAATCGCGAGCGCGCCAATCAGCACGAAGTGCGCGATGCGGGCACCGCCGGCGAACAGCACGATGGCCATCAACAATGTGTAGAGCATGGCGACTGACAAATCCGGCTCGGCGGCGGCCAGCACGCAGAGCGCTCCGAGAACCGTGAGGAATGGCACGAGCCCGCGCGAGAACCGTCGGAGATGCTCGCCTTTCTTGACCACGAGCATCGCGGTCCAGACCACCACGGCGAACTTGCCCAGCTCCGATGGCTGAAATGAGGTGCCGAAGAGAAATCGCTTGGAGCCGTTGATGCGCGGCGCGATGCCGGCCGGGAGCACGAGCACCAACAGCAGTGCGGCGAGGGTGATCCACATCAACGGCCAGGCCCAGTCCCGCCAGCGGTCCGCGTCCATTTTGGCAGCGATCATGAACGCGGCCGTTCCGACAAGAACCCCAGTGAGTTGGCGCAAGAGATAGAACGCGCCGCCGCGACCTTCATTCATGGCGAGAATCGCGCTGGCACTGTAGAGCACCGCGAGGCCGAACACGAGCACGCATCCGGACACGAGGACGAGGGCGCGCGCCTCCGCGCTCATGCGCCAGCGGTGACGCACGTCGCTTCGCGCCTCAGAGCCCGAATTGCCGCGCGCGGCGTCGCGCGCGGGTAGCGCAATCGCCGTCATCGCTGACCGACGAGCCGCTTGAACTCGGAACCGCGCTTCTCGTAGTTGTCGAACATGTCGAAGCTGGAGCAGGCCGGCGAGAGGAGAATGGCGTCACCTGGCGACGCAGCTCTGCGCGCGCTCTCGATGACTTCGGCAAAGTTGTTGCCGCCTTCCTCGACGGACACAGTGCCTGCAAGGTCACGGACGATGATGGGCGCGGCCTCCCCGTACGCGATCACTCGCTTCACGATCCGGCGCAGATCCGGCACGAGCGCGGTGTACGGCTCGCCCTTGTGCCGGCCCCCGAGCAGGAGGACCGTGGGCCTCGTCATCCCCCGCAACGCCACCTGCGTGGACGCCACGTTGGTCGACTTCGAGTCGTTGATCCAGAGAACGCCATGCGCCTCCGCGACCACTTCGATGCGATGCTGCAGTGAGCGAAACGACCGCAGACCGTCAGCGATGAGGCCGCAGGCATCACGGCTGCGATGCGCGGGCTCGGCCAGCATCACCGCGAGGGTCGCGCACAGCGCGTTCGCGACGTTATGGTCTCCGAGCAGCTTGAACTCGGGCCGCCTGATCAGCGGACTCCCCAACGCCACCATCTCGTCGGCGTCCCGATCATAGTAGGCGTCGGCCTGCCGGGACGTCGAGAAGCGCGATACTACCCCCGCCACTCCCGCCGCCAGCTCGGCCACCGCCCGCTCGTCGCCATTGATCACCCAGTGCGACGAGGGCGACGCATGACGGAACAGGAGCTGCTTGTCGCCGTAATACTCCTCCACGCTGGCGTACCGATCCAGATGGTTTGGGGACAGGTTCGTGAGCGCGCCCACTCGCGGCTGAATGCTGGGCGTGAAGTGCAGCTGATACGATGACATCTCCAGCGCAATCCACGCCGGCGGCAGGGCCTGCAACGCAATCTCCGACAAGGGCGTCCCGATGTTCCCCGCCGCTACCGCGCGCAGCCCGAGCGCGCGCAGGAGGTGCTCGGTGATGGCCGTCGTCGTCGTCTTGCCATTGGTTCCGGTGACGGCGATGTAGTCGAGATTGGGCAGGAATCGCAGCGCGATCTCCACCTCACTCACCACGTCGATGCCGCGCGACACGGCTGCGACAATGGGTGGGGCGTCCGGCGGCACGCCAGGACTCACCACCACCAGCGAGGCGCGCATGATCCGGTCGAGATTGTGCGCGCCGAGGTCCACCTGGACGCCTTCGCGCTCGAGCTCGGCCGCGGTGGTCTCGAGATCTGCCGAGCGGCCCGCGTCCGACGCGTACACGGCTTGTCCGCTGCGTGCGAGCAGGGTGGCGACCGAGCGTCCGCTGCGCGCCAGCCCGATCACGGCGATCTCGCGCTGGAGCCAATCCGCCCGCATCAGGGGCCCGGCGGCCCGCTGCGACGGCATGACTAGCGGAGTTTGAGCGTGCTCACAGCGATAACGGAGAACAGAATCGCGATGATCCAGAACCGGATGACCACCTTTGACTCGTGCCACCCCCTGAGCTCGAGATGGTGGTGCAACGGCGCTCGCAGCAGGAGCCGGTTCTTCTGCGCGTATTCCAGGCCGTAGCGCTTGCGGCGGTACTTGAAGACCACCCGCTGCCCGATGACCGAGAACGTCTCGACCATGAACACGAACCCGACGAAGAGGAGGAGGAACTCCGACTTCAATAGAATGGCCACAACGCCCAGCCCGCCGCCAAGCGCCAGCGATCCGGTGTCACCCATGAACACCTCCGCGGGATACGCGTTGTACCACAGAAATCCGATGAGCGAACCGACGATGGCGGCGCAGAACACGGTCAGCTCGCCGGCGTTCACCAGGTAGAACACGCCGAGGTACCGGCTCGTGTCCACGCGGCCGATGACGTAGGCAAAGACCGCGAGCGTGGCAAAGGCGATGGCGCTCAATCCCGCCGCCAGTCCGTCGATGCCGTCCGTCAGGTTCACGGCGTTGCTGACGGCCACGAGAATGAAGGTGGTGAACAGGACGTATAACCACTCGAACGACGCGCTCAGCGGCACCACCAGCACGTACTTGTAGAATGGCAGCGTGGTGGACGCGCCCGGCAGATTTGGCGAGAGCGGGTTCTGCCAGATGTAGATGCCAAGGCAGACGCCGGCGACCACCTGTCCCGCCAGCTTGTAGCGCTCCACCAGACCCTGGTTCTTCTGGCCCATGCGCTTCTGCCGCAACTTGAGGATGTCGTCCAGAAATCCGATGCCCGCCATCCACGCGGTGATGAGCAGCGCCAGCACCGTGTAGTGGCTGGTGAGCCGCGCCCAGACGAGCACCGAGAGGCCCGAGCAGGCCAGGATGATCAGTCCACCCATCGTGGGGGTGGTGCCTTTGGCTTGGTGCGAGTCCGGCGTGCCTTCGCGCACTACCTGGTGGTACGCCGCCTTCTTCAGCGCCCGCAGAATGATGGGGCCGAGGATGAACGAGAGCAGCAGCGCCGTCACCGCGGCCCCCGCCGCCCGGAACGTGATATACGTAAAAACATTAAGGAATGAGTATTCCTTAATGAGCGGAACGAAGAAGTAGTGGAGCACGTTGGTGGTTAGGTGGCGGTCTGTGCCCAGCTCGTGATGAATGGAACCAGCCGCTCGAGCCGGACGCCGCGCGAGCCCTTGAGCAGAATAATCGCGTCGGGCTTCAACCGCGACGCGAGCAGGGGCCAGACCGCGTCCGCGTCGGGCGCCGAGAGGACGCGGTCGGCAGGCGCCCCGACGCGTTGCAGCGCCGCCCCGAATTCGCCGACGCCCACCACGAGGTCCACGGTGGTTGCCAAGGCGGCCCGCGCGATATCGTCGTGGAGTTGGGGCGTCGTTGGACCGAGCTCGAGCATGGTGCCCAGAACCGCGACCCGCTGCCGGTTCACGGCCTGCCGGCCACCCGCGTGCGCCAGCAGCTCGATGGCGGCGCGCGCCGAGCCCGGGTTGGAGTTGTACGCGTCGTTGATGAGCAGCACGCGGCCGATCTGCTCCACGTTGCTGCGCATCGGCGGCAGCTTCATCCGGGCGATGCCACGCGCGGCATCGGCGGCGGCAATGCCCAACTCTGCCGCTACGGCCATGGCCAGAGTCGCGTTGCGCAGGTTGTGGACGCCGCGCAAGGGGACGGCGACATCGGTGCCGGCGAGGCTCAGGTGGCCGCGGCCTTCCTCATCCACCGACCAGCTGCTCACCGGCATATCGCCGTCTTCGAGTCCGACGACAATGACACGATGCGCCCGCTTGCGAGCCTCAGCCACCACGTCCGGCTGGTTCGCGGGCACGATGGCCACCGGCGCGGCGTCGCAGGCCGTCATTTCCTCGCGCATCACGCCCTGCAAGTCGCCCAGGCCTTCGAGGTGCTCCTCCGCGATGCAAGTCACCACCACAATGTTGGGCTCGACGATGGCACGCAGTTGGGCGATCTCGCCCGGCTGGTTGGTGCCCATCTCGATCACGGCCACGTCCGCGTGATCTGGAATGCCGAGCAGCGTCTGCGGCACCCCTACCAGGTTGTTGAGGTTCAGATGCGTGGCGTGCACCTCCAGGCGGCTATCGAGCGCCGCGCGGATCAGTTCCTTGGTGCTGGTTTTTCCGTTGGTGCCCACGACGCCGATTACGGGTCCGTTCCAGGCGCGGCGGCGATACCTCGCGAGCGCGCCTAACGCGGCCCGGGTGTCGTCCACCAGAAAGACCGGAACACCCAGGCCTTTCGCCGCCTCCGCCCGCGACGCAACGATGGCCGCCGCACCCCCACGAACGGCGTCCGCCAGGAAATTGTGGGCATCGTACTGCTCGCCGGACAGCGCGACGAATAGATCACCGCTCTGAAGTGATCTGGTGTCGGTCCATGCGCGGCCCAGCCGGTGCGACCCTCTCGGGAGACCCACGGTGGCACGCGACTCCAGCGCCTCGGCGACGCGGTCCAGCGTCCAGAAGTTCGATGTCGCCGCCGGCACCGGCAGATTTGGACCCTTCGCTTCGATGCTCAAGTGCGCACCCGGGTGAGCTCTTCAACGATCAGCTTTTCATCGAACGGCAGCTTTTCGGTTCCCCGAATCTGATAGGTCTCGTGCCCTTTGCCGGCCAGCAGCACTACGTCCTCGTCGTCGGCGATGGCGAGCGCCCGGGCGATGGCCTCACGTCGGTCCTCGATTCGCTCGTGATTTTCCGAGGACATTCCCGCTTCGATCTCTCCAATGATGGTCTCGGGGTCCTCGGTTCGCGGATTGTCACTGGTGATGATGGCGTGATCCGCGAAGCGTTCGGCGATCGCGCCCATCTGCGGTCGCTTTCCGCGATCGCGGTCGCCACCGGCGCCGAATAGTACGATCAACCGGCCGCGCGTGAACGGCCGCACCGCCTGCAGGGCGCGCTCCAGTGCATCCGGCGTGTGTGCGTAATCCCGCAGCACCGTGGGTCGCTCGAGTACGACCTCGAGACGCCCCGGCACCTGCGGCAAGGTGGACAGCCGCGACGCGATGATCTCCACGGAGAGTCCTACGGCATGCGCGGCGGCGGCGGCACCCAGAGCGTTGGCGATGTTGAAGTCGCCGATTAATGGAAGTAGGGTGTCCCTTCTATCCGAGTTGACCACCAACGTCCACGTGGAGCCCCTCGGCGAGTAGGAGATGTGTTGGGCGTTGACCTCGGCCGATGCGACCCGCGTGCTGAAGCCCACCTTGCGCCGGTCCGTGGCCAACGCGCGCCACGCGGCATCGTCAACGTTGACGACGACCGTTCCATGCGGCGCCAGATACGCGCACAGACGCTCCTTGGCCAGGCGATACGCGTCCATGGTCTTGTGATAGTCCAGGTGGTCGCGCGTGAGGTTGGTGAACACCGCCGCATCGAAGGTCAGACCATCCACCCGATGTTGGTCCAGCGCGTGCGACGACACCTCCATGGCCACCTGTCGGACGCCGGCGTCCAGCAGCGACCGCAGGACGCGCTGCAACTCCACCGGTCCGGGCGTGGTGAGTCCCGTGTCTTCCAGGGGGCGTCCTTCGCTACCGATCAACACGCCAACCGTTCCGATGGACGCGGACCGTGCCTTGGGTGAGTCCAGCAAGTGCCGCAGCATGTGCGCAGTCGTCGTCTTACCGTTCGTACCTGTGATTCCAATGAGCCGCAGCTCGCGTGCGGGCCAATCGAAGGCGGCAGACGCCACCACGGCAGCCGCGCGCCGACCGTCCCGCACCACAATCGCGGGAAGCGCGGTGCGCTTCGGCTGCTCCACCACAGCCAGTGCCGCACCGGCATCGCGCGCGCGATCGAGATAATCGTGTCCGTCACGCTCACTGCCCTTGACCGCAACGAACAGGGCGCCCTGCGTCACGCGCCGGCTGTCGTCCTCGACGGACGTAACGGTTTCCGGAATCGCGCCGCGGACTTCGACCAGCAGATTCGCGGCGGTCAGCGCCGCCGTGATGCGATCTGTAGGGACGGACATTCAGCGAGAGTAGCGGAGGCGGACCACCGATCCGGGCGTCATCATCGAACCCGGCGCCGGCTCCGTGAGGCTCGAGGCGGAGGCGCCACTGGCAAGTTGGACCCGGAACCCCGCGGAATGCAGGGATCGGACCGCGTCGCGAAGGCTCATGCCGCGGACGTTCGGGACCGCGTTCGACGCCTTCGATTTGTGCGGCGGAACACGTTTCGCCTGGAGATCGAGCATGATGGAGCGGGCCGTGGAATCGACCGAGGCTCTGGGTTTGTCGCCGCGGCCAACGATGGCGACTGGCGCCAGCGCCTCGCCCACCCGAACCGGTAACCCGGCCAACCGCGGCGGCGTCAGGCTGGCGCGGTCGAGCGCCGCATCGCGCGCGGCAAGGGCGGCCTGCAGGATCGTCTTGGTCATCGGGGCCGCAGTGCGGCCGCCGTAGAAGTTGCCCTTTGGGTTGCTCAACTTCACGACGATGACCAGTTGGGGCGCGTCCGCCGGAAAGAGTCCTACGAAGTTCGGGTTGTATTGCATGGGCGCGTACCGACCGTCCACCGTCCGGCGCGGCGTTCCCGTTTTTCCCGCCAACTGATACGTGGCCAGGTCCGCATCAACGGCCGTGCCACGCTCGACAACGCCGGTCAACAGCGTGCGCACCGCAGTCGCGACTTCCCGCGGGATGACCCGTCGAACGACACGTCGCTCGTGGCGGTAGCGAACCTCGCCGTCCCAGGTCCGAATTTCCTTGATGAGCGCCGGTTCCAGCAGCTCGCCGCCGTTGCCAAGCGCCGCGTACGCGAGCGCGAGCGCCAGTTGCAGCGGCGTCACCGCGACTTCATAGCCCATGGCCAGCGACGCCGATGATTGGCTGGACCACGCACGCGGGGGACGCAGCGTCCCCGCCGCCTCCGACGAGTATGGCAGTCCGGTCGGTGTTCCGAGCCCGAAATCCCGCAGCGTTTCATACTGCTCGCGCGGCTCGAATCGCTCGGCGAATTGCGCGATGCCGATGTTGCTCGAAAACCGGATCACGTCGGCCAGCGACAACATCGACGGCGTGAGTCCCTCGTGCGGTTCGTCATTGATCTTCCGCCCGTGCAGCTCGTAGACGCCCCCTCGGGTCGGCACCTTGTCCGTGGTCCGCGCTTTCCCGCGGGCCATCAATCCAGCTGCGATGAGCGGCTTGAGTGTGGACCCCGGCTCGAAGGGCTCAGTCACCGCGGTCACGGCGGGCGCGATCGCGCCACGGCGCTGTCCCGCCATCGCGAGCACTTCGCCGGAGCGCGGGTCCATGATCACGATGTCGCCGCCTTCGGCGTCCATCCGGGCTACCGCATCGCCGAGCGTACGCTCGGCGATGTCCTGGAGCTCGTGATTGATGGTCAGTGTCACGGAGTGGCCCTGCGTCGCCGCCACGCCGAGCTGCGTGGGAGAGGCCAACGTGCGGCCGCGTCCGTCGCGTGACATGCGGGATGCGCCGATGGTGCCACGGAGCAACGAGTCCATTGCGAGCTCGAGACCGTCCAGGCCACGTCCGTCACCCGCATCCACACGCCCCAGCAACGAACGCAGGCCGCCGGATGCGCTGTACGTGCGCTCGCTGACGGGCGTCGTGTACACGCCGCGCATCGCGGTGAGCGATGCGACGTCTTCGGCCACGAAACGCCCCGGCACCACGACCCATGACCGGCGCGGGTCAGCCGCACGCACCGCCGCTCCCGAATCGACGCCCGCCGCGACCAGCGCCTTCCGCAACCGGCGGCCGTCGCGCAACTCGTGCGGGGCGACCTCCAGGCGCACGAGATCGCGTGACGTGGCAAGGGTGCGTCCACCCGCATCCAATATGCGCCCTCGCGGCGCGGGAACGTCGCGGGCCGTGAAGTGTTGGCGACGCGCCTGCGCCGACCAACTCTGGCCCTGCACCAACTGCACGTGGGCCGACTTGCCCAGTACTGCCAGCATCAGCAGCGCGAGCGCGATGTGCAGCAGTCCAATGCGTCGGTTGCGGTTCATTCCTTCGGGCGAGAGACCGGGGGCGTGCGCGACAAGATGATGACCTGACTATCGGCGGGGACGTACATCTGAAGACGCTTCTCGGCGATCGGGATGAGCCGCGCGCGGCTGGAAGCGTCGCGAATCTCGACCTCCAGTTTCACCCGCGCCGCGTCAACGGCGTCACGCCGCTGCTCCAGGTCGCGAAGCGCCCGTCCCTGTCTGATGCCGAACGTCCTCCGTGCAATGACGCCCGTAGCCACCATGAAGAAACTGAGCAACAGGACCGCGACGAGGGATCGGGTTCCCACCCCCGCTCTTTTTCTCGACACGCCGGACCGCTTGCCGGTCTTTACGCTGCCCGCCATGCGCGAAGTTTAGCGCTGCGCGCCCGCGGATTGCGCGCGAGTTCGGCCTCCGATGGTAGCGTGCCGCGCTTCCCGAGCGTCTCGCCCAAGGCGCGACCTCGACACGTGCACATCGGCTGCTTCGGTGGACAGATGCAGTCCGCGCTCCATTCGCGAAACGCATGCTTGACGACGCGATCCTCGCCGGAATGGTATGTGATGACGGCGAGCGTGCCGCCCGAGGTCAGCTGGTCGCGTAACGCGGGCAGCGCGCGCCGTAACCCTTCCAGCTCGTCGTTCACGGCGATGCGCAACGCCTGGAACAGCCGGGCAAAATCCCCGGGGCCTGTGCGCGGACCCAGCGCGCCGCGAACCGCGCGCACCAGATGATCGCTGGTCGCGAACTGCTCTGTGGCACGGCGACGAACGATCTCGCGAGCCAGCCGTCCCGCGCGAGGCTCGTCACCGTACTCGCGGAACATCGCCGCGAGCTGTCGATCATCCATGGAGTTCAACAGGTCCGCGGCAGACTCCCCTTCACTGCCCATCCTCATGTCCAGCGGCGCGCCTTCGCGAAACGTGAAGCCCCGTTCCTGCGCGTCGAACTGCCGGGAAGACACACCCAGGTCGAGCAGGATGCCGTCAAATTGGTGATCCCGGGTGTGCGTCAGCTCGGGGATGTCGGCGTAATTCGCGTGGATGAGTTCAAAGCGGCCGTCACGCTCGTAGCGGTCCAGCCGAAGCCGAGCGGCGGCGATGGCCTGGGGATCGCGATCGACGCCCATCACTTTGGGCACGCCGGCCGCGAGCAGCGCTTCCGAATGACCACCGCCGCCAAGAGTGCCGTCGAGCACGCTTTTCGCACTGCGAAGCAGCTCGACGACCTCGTCCGCAAGCACTGGCGCGTGATACGCGGTGTCAAAGGTGGGTCTCGGAGAACTCATTGCGACCCCGTCACATGGCCCAACGCAAACACATTGTCGTCATCGTCCACGGCGCCCGCGCCGGCCGGCCCGATTTCCGGCACATGGTAAGCTGGGTTCGCGGGCGCGGCCACTTCGTGGAAGTACAGGCAACCTTCGCTCGCGGAGACGCCGAAGGGCTGGCGCGCGACGCGGCGCATGCCGGCGCCGATGTGGTCGCCGCAGTGGGTGGCGACGGAACGCTCAACGAAGTCGTGAACGGTCTGGATGGATACGAAACGCCATTGGGTGTCGTTCCGCTGGGAACCGCCAATGACTTTTCGCGACAGGCGGGCATTCCCGCGGATCCAGATCATGCCATGGATGTTATCCTGCAGCGCAAGCCGGTGCGTATCGACACGGCATCGCTGAACGGCCGGCGTTTTCTCAATGTGTCCACCGGCGGTATCGGCGCTGAGGCGACCGCGGAGACGCCGTCGCAGATCAAGGCAGTGCTGGGCCAATTGGCGTACGCCATTTCCGGCATCCGAAAGCTGGCCGACTTCGAGCCGAATCATGGAGTGTTTCGTGGCGGCGGCTACGTGCTGGAGTGCGATTTCCTGATGTTCGCCGTGGGCAGCGGCTTGTCGTCGGGCGGTGGCAGCCCTGTGCTCGAACACGAGCAGGCCGTGCGGGAAGAGCTCCCAAGAACGGGTGGAACGGGAGGCGACTGGCTCTGACGCGGGCGTCGTGTCGGCGGTGGTCACATTTCCTCAACTAAGGAGGATTACTC
>JANNJV010000350.1:0-2717 GCA_031395945.1 Gemmatimonadota bacterium
GGCTGGGACTCGACCGGCCGCGCATTCAAGGACACCACGAGCGTCGCCAGCGCCTTGCCACGCCGGATCACCGCACGGACTTCTCCATCGATCGAGACATCGAGCGCCGAAACCTCGGCGCGAGCGCCGGCCGATTCCGGCAGTGCGTCAAGCAGCAGGTAGACCGGGTGGGGCAGGATGTCGATCAGCTGGTCGACCGGCGTGCTGAGACCGCTGCCGGCGCGCCGGCGCACGGGACGGAACGAAAAGAAACTCTCGACGTGCACGACCTCGCCAATCATCGGCAGGTGCGGGCGATAGGCGCGTCCGGCATCCTGAAACAGCACCTGGTGCGCCGCGCAGACCTTCAGTTTCCGGCGCGCGGCCAGCTCGAGTACGGCCTCCGCTTCGGCGGACGTGAGCGCGAAAGGCTTCTCGACGTAGACATGGGCGCCCGACTCCAGGCACTGGCGGGCGAGGGTCGCATGCGAAGCGGGCGGCGTGACGATGTGCACGACATCGGGGCTGATCGCCGCCAGCATTTCCTGCACATCCGCATACGCGGCAACTTCCGCGCCGAAGCGCGCTTGCAGCTCGGAGGACGGCACGGCGGGGTCCACGACCGCCACCAACTGCGTTCCCCCGCATTGCCTGATTGCCGCCGCGTGCTGAACGGCCATCTTGCCGCCGCCCAGCAGGGCTACACGAAGAATTTCCGGCATTCTTGAGGGATTCCGCAGACTTGACAGGATCGTGAGTATACCGTGCAGTTCACCACTTCATGCGCATCCTCTACGTGACACAGATCGTGCCGTACCCGCCACACGGCGGCGTACTTCAGCGCGGATTCAATCTGCTGCGGGAACTCGGCAACCGGCATGAGGTGCACTTGCTGGCTTTTCACCACCGCGATGAATTGCCGCCCGGCGAAGCCGTGGAAACCAGCAAGCGTGAGCTGGGAAAGTTCTGCCGGTCGGTCGAGTACTTCGACCTGTGGCCGAAACGTTCCGTCTTGCATCGGCTTTTCGGCTACGCCGTCGCCGCTTTGCTGCCTGCGCCATTCAGCGTCCTGGCCCACCGGAACCGCATGCTGTCCAGACGCCTTGCCGAATCGTGCCGGGGCGAGAACGCTCCCGACATCGTCCACCTGGACACGATCGCGCTCGCACCCTACGCGCGCTGCTGTGGCGGCCTGCCGCTGGTCCTGGCGCATCACAACATCGAATCGCAACTGATGAAACGCCGCGCGGATTTCGAGGGTGGCTGGCTGCAGCGCCGATTTGTCAGTCGCGAAGCCGCCAAGCTGCATCGGCTCGAATCACGGGTCGCCGGAAATTTCCTCACCAACATCACCGTTTCGGTCGGCGATGCCGCGTCGCTCCGGGAAATCTGCCCCGGGGCGCTTTGCGACGTCGTCCCGAACGGCGTGGATACGCGGTATTTCACGCCGCGTCGAGGACAAGAGACGCCAACTCTGGTATTCACCGGCGGCATGAACATGTTCGCCAATCGCGATGGCGTCGAGTGGTTTGTCGAACAGGTATGGCCGGCCGTGAAAGCGCGCGTGCCGGCGGCCCGATTTGTCGCGATCGGGCAGCATCCCGGCGACCGCCTGCTGCAGGCCGCGGCCCGGGACAGCGCCGTCGAGGCGCCCGGCTTTGTCAAGGACGTCCGGCCGGCGGTGGCCCGCGCCGCGGTTTACGTCGTGCCGCTGCGCGTCGGCGGCGGTACCAGGCTGAAAGTGCTCGATGCCATGGCGCAGGGCAAGGCAATCGTCTCGACGACGCTCGGAGCCGAGGGCATCGACGTGCGCGATGGCGAGCATCTGCTGCTCGCCGATGATGCCAGCGCCTTTGCGGACCGCATCGTCGGATTGCTGAATCGCCCCGAGGAACGGCTCCGGCTCGGCGACGCGGCGCGCGAGCGGGCGGAGTCGTCGTATTCGTGGCCGACGCTGGGCGAGCGCCTCGCCGCGGCGTACGCGCGCGCCATCGACCGGTCGCACGGGTGATGTCCACGTTCAAGCGGATCTACGACTGGAGCCCGGTACCAGTCCAGAATTTTCTGTTGACCGCATTCAGCTCGCGGCTGAATCGTCAACGGTATGGCGGGCGCTTCCCGGAGTTTCGCGCGCTACTCGAAGAGAGCCAATGGTGGGACCGCGATCGAATGCGTCGCTGGCAGGAAGAGCAGTTGCGGCGGGTGCTGTGCCACGCCTATGAACACGTGCCGTATTACCGCGAGACCTTCCGGCATTGCGGCTACGATCCCGCTCGCTTCGCCGGAATCGACGATCTGCTGAAACTCCCGGTCCTGGACCGGGAGGTCGTCAAGCATCGTGCGCAGGAGCTGAAATCACGCGCGAATCCGCCGGTTGCCCTGACCGAGGGCCATACCAGCGGCACGACCGGCTCGCCGATCACGCTCTTCTATGACGCGGACATGATCGCGATGAATTACGCGGTCATGGATCGCCAGTACCGCTGGGCGGGATTGCGCATGGAGAAAGGCGGCGACCGCGCGGCCGTGTTGCGCGGCAATGTGATCGTGCCGCTCGATCAAAAGCATCCGCCCTACTGGCGGCACAATCGCGCGCTGAATCAGCTCGTCTGTTCCAGCTTTCATCTGTCTCCGGGGAACCTCCGCGCCTATCTGGCTGCCCTGCGCGAGTTCGGGCCGGCAGTGCTGGACGGCTATCCTTCCTCGCTGTTCGTGCTCGCGCGACTGATGCTGAAAGA
>JANNJV010000372.1:0-2684 GCA_031395945.1 Gemmatimonadota bacterium
CAGGCGTTCTCCGGTGTAGGGCCCGGGTCCATGACTCGGGCGATGGATTCGACGAGGCGATTCCAGCGTCCCGTCTCGACGGTGAACTGCTTGCGTCCAGTCGCGGTGAGGGCGTAGAACCGCGCGCGGCGATTGTTCTCAGACGTGCCCCAGGCGCCCTTGATCCAGCCTCGGTCTTCGAGGCGCTGGAGCGCGGGGTAGAGGGACCCGTGATCCACGAGGAGGGTGTCGCCAGAGCGGGTCTTGATTGCGATCACGACGCCGTGTCCGTGGTGCGGGCCAAGGGCGAGGATGCGGAGGATGAGCAGGTCGAGCGTTCCCTGGAGGAGGGAGTCTCGCGTGGGTGCGTCGTTTCTGGTTGGCATTCTACCAGAGTATTGTGTCCGTCTAGTAGAATGTCAACTAGAACATGCCGCGAGGCAGCGAGACGGCTTTCACGTGGGACAAGTCGACGCATCCACGGGTTGCGTGCGTGTTGGACAACCGGAACGAGTCCAGCGTTGAGGGGCCGTACGACGCGGGTGCGGCAAGGGTTTCGGGTCGCGTTGCCTGGGGGGCGCAGCGCGCGGTCCGTACTCGCTTAGTTTCCTCACAACCACTCACCCCCGAAGGCTCCGACATGCGTGCATCCCGAATCGTCCTGACCTCTCTCGCCGTCCTCGCTGCCGTCTCATGCTCGGGCAAGGGCAGCAATTCCGATAGCGCTGCCGGCGCTTCCGCCGCGGCAGCCACGCCGATGGAGGGCACACGCCAGGTGGCGAGCGGCGGAATCAACGCGGCGGGATGGAGCGGCCGCATCGACGCCGGCGAAGCGGCCGACGGCCAGAAGCTGGAGAATGCGAAGCTCGAGCAGCGCGGCGACTCGCTTCGCGTCACGACGGGGCCCGCGACGGCGTACTGGAATCCCGCGAACACCGCGACGGGCAACTACACCGTGAGCGCCACCTTCACCGAGCCGCAGTACCAGAACGTCAACGACCATCCGCACCCATATGGTCTCTTCATCGGCGGCAGCGGCATGGGCACCGACCAGCAGAGCTACCTCTACTGCTCGGCGTACGGCGACGGCCGCTTCATCGTGCGCGGCTTCGGGCCCGAGTCGTTCCAGATGAACGGCCGCGGCGCGGCGAACGCAGCGATCAGCAAGGCGGCGGGGAAGAACCAGCCGGTGACGCAGCGCATCGCGATGTCGGTGAAGGGTGACTCGGTGAGCTGCGCGATCAACGGCACCACGGTGGCGACGTACCCGAAGTCGGCGGTCGTCGCGGCGGGGAAGCTCAAGGCGACCGACGGGGTGTACGGGATCCGCTTCGCGCACAACACCGACGGCGTCGTGACCGGGTTGTCGAAGACGTCGCCGTAGGCGAGACACTCGATCGGTTCGGGCCAGGCGCCTACCTATCGCCCGCCTGCGCCAAGCGCTTAGTTCAACCGAGTCGTTCCGCCTTGTCGCCCTCGCCCCAGACGATCGGGATGCCCGCGCCGATCCGGAGAGTTTTCTCCCACTGCGCCGAGGCCGTCGATGTCCCGCTCCCAGCTCTCGCTGTCGACCTTGCTCATGGTCGCCCTTGTCGCCTGCTCCGAGGGAACGACGACTCCGCCTGTGGGCGGCGGAGGCAGCGGCATCACGGCGATCGCGCTGTCACCCGTTGGGCCTGTGCTGACGATGGGTACCACGCGCGTTCTCACGGCGCGGGCGACGAATGCTGCCGGCGCTCCGGTGACGGCGACGCTGACCTGGACCACCTCCCTGTCCAGCGTCGCGACTGTGTCCTCGGCGGGCCTGGTCTCGGCGGTCGCGCCGGGAATAGCGATCATCACCGCCGCCAGCGGCGCCGTGAACGGCGCGGTGACGGTCACGGTCACCGATAACGTTCAGTGGCCGGCGACGGGTGCGTCGCCCTCGACGCTCATCGCGGCCGCGGTTGCATCCGGCGCGCTCACCGCGGAGCAGGGACTCGTGTATCGGGTGTTCGCGTCTTTCGGAGACCAGCGTCTCCCGGCTGCATTCCGCGGCCCTGCGGAAGGCAATGCGCCAGACGATCCCATCCTTAAAGAAGTATCATCGAAGCTCTCCACGCTTTCAGCGGCGACGCGGGAGCTGCTGGCCCCCTTCTTCATTCCGCTTCCTTATGAAGGGAGCTGGTACGCGGCGCGGCACCCGGCTGATCCCGCCAACGCCCGCGTGACATCGAGCACGTCGCTCGCGTCGCTCGCCGCGGCGCCGGGAAGCAAGGCCAACGTCGTCGCCTGCAACTTCATGTCGTGGCACCAATCGGTCACCACGCAGCACTTCCGCATCCACTACGACAGCTGGGGCGCCACCGACCAACTGAATCAGGCGGTCTTCGCCACGCGTGACATCGTCGTCGCCGAGATCGAGAAGATCTACGCGGCGGTGACGGGGGCGCTGGGACGCGAGCCGCTGCCGGACGCAAACGCCACGACCGCGTGCAATGGCGGCGACGGGCTGGTGGACATCTACATCATGAACATCATCGTCTTCGGTATGCTGAATCCGGGCGATGTGAAGGCCAAGACCGACCCATACGTCCTCGGCGGCTGCGACCCGATCCAAACGAAAATCACGATCCCCGGCACCGGAGACGCGGTGAAGCTCCGGAACGCGCTGGCGCACGAGATGGTGCACGTGCTGGAGTTCGGGTCGTACAGCAGAGGACCGG
>JANNJV010000231.1:0-2931 GCA_031395945.1 Gemmatimonadota bacterium
GCTCGCTCGAGCCGGCAGCGTGAGTTATGACGTTCAGCTGGGCGCCGGCACTCCGCGTCCTCATCCTAGTGTCGGCCAACCGGCGCCGATTAGTAGGGTCAGTTTCGTCAGCCGGTGTCAACAGAAGTCGACCGCAGGGACAAGTGGCTCGAAAGCCTGGTCGGCCGTGTACTCGCGACCGGCGTTGGGGAGACATCTTCTCCCATGGGGGCTCGCAAGAGCCCATGGCAACGATAAGACCCCGATGCGGGTACACCGCAACCGGGGTCAAGTTGAACCTCCGACCTCACATATCAGTTGCGGACCTAAGGAACAGGACCGTTCTAAATCCGGCCCTCAGGTCCGCTTTCTGGTGTTCGCCTTTTCGTGTTCGTCGGCTCTACTTGTGCGGCTGATCGTAGTGTGCCTGCAGGTTCCCCCTCGTGAGGAAGCTGAGCGGGACGTTCAGAACCAGCGCGCCGCCCGCATCAAAGATCTGGATCGCGGACTGGTCTCTGGCGCCACCGGGCTCACCCGCGTCGACAAACGTGAACCGTATCCTCGACCCAACCACACCATTGAGTCGGCCGGTGGCTTCGCCGATGAACGTGTCGAACGGCGCCGCCGGAGGCTGCGGTGAAATGTTCGGGTTGTCGATACAGAGCGCCGCGGTGATGGGCTTGTCCAGGTGCCATTTGTTTCCCGGCCAATTGATCTCGATGTTGTTCGAGAGCGTGATGTCACAGTGCAGCGTCAAACCGCGGGTGATGTACACATCGCCGATCATGACTTGACCCCCACCGCCGGTCATGCGGCCATCGACGTTGTGAACACACTCCGGATTGTGCGGGTCGCACGTACACGCCGGGTCGTGCGGATCACATGTTGGGGGTGGAACGCACAATGGATTGTGCGGATCGCATTCGCCTGTCCCGTACGACCGGACGCCTTGCGTCGCCGTCACGAGCTGGCCGGGCGCGGTGGTCGTCTCGCTAGTGCAGCTCATCGAAACCGCGCCGCCACGACGATCAGACCGAGGAAGAACTTTCTGCGCATATAGTACCTTTCCTTGTTGCGTGGTGTAGCCGGCACCAAGGGGGCGAGTACTGTTGCGCCGCTGGCAACCGATGTCAACGAATAAAAGGATGATCACCGGTTGCGCGCGCACCGCAGCGCCAACGCAACAGTGCGACCCCCACGCCACACACCGGATGGCCACCACTGCAAACTGACGGCTGCGTCCGTCGCACCGACACGGTGCGCCTGTAGTCTTGGTAATTCCTTGAGTCGTTCTGGTGAGCCACGAATCCGTTGGTCGACACGATGCTTGACATTGGTCGAGCGATGCGTATCGTCGCAGCAACTCGGATGCATTGATGCCCGGGGCGAGCAACAGATGGATACACGAATTCGCCCATGCCCCGTGCGGAGCAAATTGCGAAACCGGCCGAGTAGAACGCTCCCGGCGTTCTACGGGCCGGTTTTTGTTGTTCGGTCACTCAATTCCGGAGCTAGCATGACTCGCACTGCATCGCTGTGCCTCATCCTTCCGCTCGCGATCTTGGTCGCCTGCTCGGAACGACCGACCAGCCCGCCGGCCGGTAACCTCTCAGCCGCAAAGGGTTCCTCGGCGTTGAAACGCGATGACCGACCAGAGCTGGCGAGCATCGTGTGGGAGACGAAAGCCAGCGATCTGGTGAGGATACGGGCGCTCAGTCCTATTGCCGGGGCGCGTGCTTATGCGCTCGTAGGCCTGGCACAGTACGCCGCCGCCGATGCCGCCGCGAAAGAGGAGCGCCGAGGCGCGGTTGCCGGAGCATCGGCGCAAGTGCTGTCGTACCTGTTCGCGGCCGACGTCGCGCAGCTCGAGACGCAGCTCCAGAATGAGGGAGCAGTCGGTTCGGAGGACGAACGCGCGGCGTTCGCGCGTGGCGTGACGCTGGGACGCACGATGGGCGATGTGATCGTCGTCCGGGGCCGGGCCGACGGATTTGCGAACGCCAACGGCACGCCGAAGGTCTGGGACCCCACGACGCTGCCCGTCGGTCCCACGATCTGGTATATCGACGCCGGCACGCCGCCTCCCCCCGCCGGCTTCCAGTTCCCATTCATGCGACCGTACTTTCTGACGAGCGCGGACCAGTTTCGGTCGGCGCCGCCGCCGGCGGACCTCTCCGGTCCCGTCGCGGAAGTCATCGCTATCGTGAACAATCGCACTCCCGAGCAGGCGGCGATGGCCGTCGCGCTGAACCTGCCCGCCGGCACGATCACACCCGCTGGCGACTGGGATCAGCGAGCGATGGTTCTCATCCGAAAGCATAACATGGACGAACGCGCCGCCGCCCACGTCTTCGCGCTCCTGAACGCCGCGGTGATGGATGCCGTGACCGGTTGCTGGGATGCAAAATTCGTGTATCTGACGCTGCGGCCGTGGCAGGTAGCACCAGCGGATCTGCCGAACTCCAAACTGAACATCGGACGGCCGAACCATCCGTCGTACCCTTCGGGTCACTCGTGCGTATCGGGCGCCGCAGCGGCGGTGCTTACGCGATTCTTCCCGGAGGACCGCCGGAGTCACGAGCAACACATGATAGACAATGGCAATTCGCGCATCTATGCCGGCATTCACTACCGTTTTGACGTCGAGGCGGGGCAGGAACTGGGTCGCTCGGTGGCACAGTGGGCCATTCACTACGATCGCACAAATGGACTCCTCGCCGCGCTGCTGCCTGGCTACCGCGGAAACGACGATCGATAGGCGGCGCACTCAATACGGATGGGCATGAAAAAGCCCGCCGGGGATGACCCTCGGCGGGCTAACTCATTGCTGGGTGAGTGGGCCTGGGAGGAGTTGAACCTCCGACCTCACGCTTATCAGGCGTGCGCTCTAACCACCTGAGCTACAGGCCCTTACGGGAATACAGAAGCTAACCTGTGGCTAAGGCGCATTCA
>JANNJV010000394.1:0-4256 GCA_031395945.1 Gemmatimonadota bacterium
ATGCTGCAGACGGTCGCCATCGAGCACATCGAAAGCTTCTGGCCCAGGTGGCTGGGCAATTCTGCGCCGGAGCAGCACGGGTTCTTCTCGTCCGCCGACCTGGGTGCCTCCACCCTCATGACGCTCCCCAAAAAGCGTGGCGAGGTCTATCTGACGGTCACGAACGGGCCGGGGTACGCGAATGCTGAAAATGACCGATTCAAGGATCTCGCGGCGCGTGTCACACTGACGCCGTTCGCGAACGACTCCAGCCTGCTTCGCACGTTGGCCATAAGCCCCTGGTACTCCAAGGGGTGGCTGGCGAGCGCCTACACCCAGGCCGCGACAACGGTCAGCGATGGCCTGCAGAAGGATCGTCGCGGCATCTTCATCGGACTGCGCGATCGCAAGCTGACAGTCGGCGCGGAAATCGATCAGCGCCTGGAAGAGCTGGAGACCACGGCGCCGCCGGTGGCGCGTGGCGCGTTCAATGAGCGCACCAGCCAGTTGATGTCAGTGTTTGCCCTGGTGCGTCCCGCCGAGTTGTTCGACGCGAAGAAGCGCTCGCGCTTCGGTTTCGTGGGTCGCTATGACCGGTTCAAGATCGACACGGATCTCGCGCCATACACGGAGTTTCTCGTCGCGGGAGGTACCTGGGACCTCACGGCCAGGATCACGCTCGCGCTCGACTATCAGGGGAGCACTCCGCGGGCGAATCCCGTCGGCGTGCCGGTGAAGACGTGGTTCCTGCACTACGTGGCGACGTTCTAGCGTCGCTCTGCCACGTGAATTCTCACGTGGACTACATGCGAAAGTTCACGGCCCCTGTAAGTAGATGCTGTGACGACGCCAGGCCGGACCTCCCCGCGAAATAGGGCACGCTGGCCCTTCTGTTCAGATACTCGAACCGCCACGCGAGGAGGTCGGTGGGCATCACGTCCACCGTCGCCGTCACTCCTCCCAGGTGGATGCCCGTTCCCGCATCGGGAAAGCCGGTGGGCCTTGGTGCGATCGCCAGGTATCGGCCCGGGTTGTCCACCAACTCTCCGCGCAGCGTGAAGGCCAGCTTGTCACCGTTCAGCCAGACACGATTGGCCACCGCGGTACCCAGAAACTTTCCGCGCGACGACGACAGCCCGCCCTGCTCCACGCCGATATGGTTGTTCACGCTGAGCGCCGCCTTCGAGATTCCGCTCGCCCCTGGTGCGTTGTAGTACCGCAGCAGCGCGCTGTGGTCGCTGTGCAGACGCTTCCGCCCGGGATCGTCGCGTGTGTCTGATCCGTAATAGAAGTTGCCGACGAACCCGAGCGCCTCTCGCGGCCGATAGTTCACTGACAGCCCCACAGCGGGCACGTCGTTCGAGGCACCATAGGTCTGCCAGCCATTCATCACCCAAGGCTCGATCTTCAGCCGCGCGCTGGGGAAGACCTGGAGACGCACACCTTGGAAGTAGAAGGGCGTGAACTCGCACACCAGGCTTCTGCTGTAATTCCAGTTCTCGGCCAGCAGGTAGCTCTCGAGCCCAATGTACGACATGAAGATCCCGGCCTCGAGATTCACCCCGGCGCCTGTATCCCAGTGATACCCCACGGTGGCTTCACGAATGTTGTGCAGACTCGCCGTGCTCAAGTTCCGGCCACGCGTCCCCGAGCCGTCCAGATCCTGAACCCTATTCAGCATGCTTCCTGCCTGGAGGCTCAGGCGGCCAATCATGCTTCGGTAGCTCCATTCGGCGCCGACGCTCGCGAGGTTCAGCTGAAACTCGCCGTGCCGTCCAACACTTGCGCCTCCAGTGAGCGTGTGATCGCTGGGACGATGCGTCGAGTACGCGAAGTAGCTGTCCAGGTAAAGACTTAGCGCGACGTGTTTGCTCAGCGACGAAAGGGGAAATTCACGCTGACGGCTCTGCCCGTTCATCCAGGTGAAGTCCTGCGCCGACAACACATGTGCCACGGTTGCCATTAGCAGCGCGGCGATTCTCATTCGCGTTTGGCCATGACGAATCGCCCGGAGCGAGCGGCGGAGCGTCCGAGATCCACCAACCATACCCCCACGATCGAGTCGCCCGCGATCCGACCCCGGAGGCTCACCTGTGCCGGCGGTTGGGACATCAGGATCTCCACCGAGTCCGAGCCCCGCGCCCGGGCGACGGCATTCGGCGGCGGCGCCGCGCCCAGACCGACGCTGTCGAAGAACAACGTGTACGCGCCGTAGACTACGCTGTCGCCAGCCGTGGGAACGAAGGCAAACTGCCCGTGTGTGGAGGCGCGCGAGTCAATCTGGAGCGTCGCCTCCCACAAGCCGCCAACATGCTCGCTGAACCCGGGCGCGGGTGTGGCCGGCGCGCTTCCGCACGCGGAAACCAGGAAGAGCGCGCAGAGCGCGGCCACCATCTCGCCGCGCGACATCAAGTCGCGCAAGCGCATGGCGCGGCCGACCAGGAAAGGCACGGCCGTCACCACGACGTTGGCCCGGAACAGGAACGCGGTGCGGATGAAGAGCGCCGTCTTGTTGTGCAGCAGGTGCTCCCACCATTTCCGCGGCACGATCTCCGGCACCACGATGGTGACCAGGTCGGTGCTTCCCTCCTGCTGCAGCCGGTCGACGTACTGGGCGAGGGGCTTCAGAATCGACCGATACGGGGACTCGATGATCACGAGCTCCACGCCAATGTCCCACGATTCCCATGCGGCCTGCAGCCGGTGCGACGCGACCGGATCGACCTCCACGTATACCGCCCGGACGTCCTCGGAAATGGTCGTGGCGTACACCAGCGCACCCGCGGTCGCCTTCGTGATGCCGTTGACCGGCACCAGCACCGTGTGATGCATGAACATCAGCGGCGCGTGGCCGGTGTAGGCCACCTCGCGCTCGAAATGCTGGTAGTGCCGGTGGATCTTCAGCAGCAGCAGCATGATCAGTGGCATGATGAGCACCACGATCCACGCGCCCTCGGTGAACTTGGTCAGGATCTGCACCAGCGAGACGACGGCCGTGGCGACCGCGCCCAGTCCGTTGAGTGCGACTTTCCAGCGCCATCCCCGTCCGCGCAGCCGGAGCCAGTGTATCACCATGCCGCTCTGCGACAACGTGAAGCAGATAAACACGCCGATCGCATACAGCGGGATCAGGGCGGTCGTGTCGCCGTGAAAGAGCCACACCAATAGGATGGCAATGAGCGCGAGCGCAATGATGCCATTGGAGAAAGCCAACCGGTCGCCGCGCGCCGCGAACTGGCGCGGCATATAGCCGTCGTTCGCCAGGATGCTTCCAAGACGCGGAAAGTCGGCGAATGCGGTGTTGGCCGCCAGCACCAGGATGGCGAAGGTCGCGTACTGAAGCGCGTAATAGAGGGCGCCGCTGCCGAAGACCCGCCGCCCCAGTTGCGAGATGACGGTCTCGGTCCCGCTTGGCATGATGGCGAAGTGCTGCGCCAGGTAGCTGGTGCCCATGAAGAACGTGGCCAGGATCGCGGCCATCCAACCGAGGGTGATGGCTGCGTTTCTCGCGCTGGGAGACCTGAACGCGGTTACGCCGTTCGAGATGGCCTCTGTGCCAGTCATCGCCACGCAGCCCTCGGCGAAGCCGCGGAGAATGAGAAAAGTCAGCGCGATCCCCACGGGCGCGCTCATCCCTCGGTGCGCCGCCGAAGGCGGGTTCACGGTCGTCGTCGCGATCGTGGCGGCAGTTGGATCGGTCACAAGCTGGTACAGACCAGCCCCGATCAGCCCGAGCATGAGAATGATGAAGACGTACGTGGGAAGACTGAGTGCGACGCCGGACTCGCGAACGCCGCGAAGGTTCACTGTCATCAGCAGGATTATCGAGGCAACGCCGAGTGCCACTGCGTGTGTAGCGAGCTGCGGATAGGCAGAAGTAATCGCGGCTACGCCGGCGGATATCGACACTGCGACGGTGAGGATGTAGTCGGTGAGCAGTGCCGCCGCGGCGACCAGTCCCGCATTCTGCCCCAGGTTCTCCTTCGCCACCGTGTACGATCCCCCACCGGCGGGATACGCAAAGATCGTCTGCCGATACGAGAGCGCGACCAGCACCAGCAAGCCGACGATCACCGCCGAGATGGGCACCACGTACGACAGCGCGGCGGAGCCCAGCACCGCCAGGACGATGAGCGACTGCTCCGTGGCGTAGGCGACGGAGGAGATGGCGTCCGAGGACAACACGGCCAGCGCCGTCTTCTTGTTGAGGCGCTCGTGGTCCAGCCGGTCCGACGATAGCGGCCGACCAAAGACTACGCGCTTGAAGCGCGTGTAGG
>JANNJV010000408.1:0-19530 GCA_031395945.1 Gemmatimonadota bacterium
CGCTATCAGCCGCGGATGAATCGGCATACGTCAGCTTATCGAGGCGCAGCGAGTCCAGAGGTATCCGCTGCGGCAGCTCGCGATAGAGGTCGTGGACCGACTGTACGGCGCGAGCATTCGTATTGCTCTCGACTGCGCCTCCAAGGGTTGCGCGCCAGCCAGCGTCGTCCCGAGAGAGGCGCAGGGAGTCCAGGCGCGCTGGCGGTCGGACAACAGCGGCGATCCCGGCAAGAGTTTCCTGCAAGCCCACGCGATCGGCGGTGACCACCCGGACGGCTGCGATCGCGCCCCGGACCAGTCTGCGCTGCTCGGCGGTGGCTCGGACCGGGGCGAGCCCGAATGCATCCCGCTCAACGCGCTTCTGCGCCGTCGCGAGCTGGCTTTTCGCCCAGACAGTCCGAGCGGTCTCTCCAATGGTCCACAACCCCGCGAGAGCAAGAACAAAGAGCGCCGCGTGGGACGCCATCTCCAGGCGCGATTGCTGGCGTGTCCGTGCCCGGTACCGGCTGCTGCCCCCGATGGACTGCGCGTCGGCAGCCTGGCCGTCGAGAACGGCCCCGAGGGCGACGAACCCTGCCGGGCTCAGTCCCTCGGCCTCCAGCTGCTTGGCCGAAACCTTCATCCGGTCGGCCAATTGAACCTTCAGGTCTACCAACGATTCCTTCACACCGACCAGAACAATTCTGTCGATATAGGCGCCACGGAACTGCTGGCGCACGAACATCGTCGCAAGCTCAACCTCTTCGCCAATAGCCGCCGCTTCATGCTCGGCGTCCTGCGGGAGCGGCGGCTCCACGATCAACCGCACGCCACCGTTCAGCGAAAACCCGATGTACCCTCCGTCCGGAAGGGAGGCGATCGTGACGATTGCGCCGGTACCAGAATCGAACTGGTCCAGCACTCGCTGCACCGCGACAGGGAGTGCGGTGAGATGCGACAGCTCGTGACCGGCGGCCCGCAGCGCGTTCTCGAGCGCCTGTACCGTCTCCAGTGGAGCCGCTGTTGCCAGGAACGCGCGTTGCGCCGGCGCGTTTGTCCCGGTGGGGTCGAGTGGCGGCTGCGCAAGCCAGTTCACGACGCAATCCGTGAGATGAGGCTCCAGTCGACGCACTTCACGCTCGATAATGGGGCCGAGGATCTCATCGGTCGCCGGAGGGAACTGCAGGGTCTGATGCGCAACGCCAAAGCCACGCATTGCCACCGACACGTGAGCGCCGACAACGCCGGCGGATTGCAGGACCGAGACGATATGATCCGCCGCTTCGCCGGGCGACTTCAAGGTGAGCGGAACATCGAACACACGCCCGATTTCGAAGCCGCCAGAGCTCCGCCGGCATTCGATGGCAACGACTCCTCTCGGGCTGACGTACACGCCGATCAGCGGGGCTCGTCCCGAGAGCTTCATCGACGCACGCCGATGGTGTTGTAGATGTTGAGGATGGGGAGCATGATCGCGAGCGCCACCAACAGCACGATGCCGCCGAGCATGACGATCATCGCCGGCTGAATCAGAGTGATGACACGACGCACGGCGGCCGGGATTTCACGGCTGTAGTAGATCTTTGCGCGCTCCAACGCCTCGTCCAACTTGCCGGTCGATTCGCCCAGTGCGAGGCTGCGCATGACGACGACAGGCACGAGCGGCGATCGACCGAACGCGTTGGCGATCGAAGCCCCGCCGGTGATCTGTTCGCGTGCATCGCGAACGACGCCGGCAACCACCTTGTTCGTCGCCATGTTCTCGACGAGGAGCAGTGAGTGCAGCAGGTCAACACCGGTGCGGTAGAACAGTCCGAGATAGGTGACCACACGGGCCATGTTCACCTCGAGCATCAGCGGCCCGATGACCGGAATCCTGAGAATCACGTGGTCGACAAACAGGCGTCCGCGCTCATTTCTTCGCAGCAGGACAATGCCGATGGCCGCGGCCACGAAGAGCAGCACGAGCACGACGTAGTACTCGCGCATGAACAGGGAGGTGTTCATGATGATGCGCGTTGGAAGCGGAAGCTCCACGTTGCGCATGCGGAGGATGGGCAGGATCCGGGGGAACACAAACCCAATCAAACCGACGACGAGGAGCATGACGGCGACGAGTACGACGATCGGGTACATCGTTGCCTGGCGTACGGATGACGAAATGTTTTCCTGCCAGTCGAGATATTCCACAAGCTGTTGAAGCGCGAATGCCAGTTGGCCGCTCGCCTCGCCAGCCTGAATGGTGCTGACGAAGACAGCGGGGAACGCCTTGGGATGCTCACCGAGCGCCTCGGAGAGACTCTTGCCTTCCTGTGACACGGCGTGGGCAACCTCGACGATGATGGCACGGAGTCTGGTTGACTTGAGACGGCGCTGGACGTCGTCCAGCGTGGTCAGGAGCGGCAGCCCAGCGGTAAATGAGCCCGCGAGGTACTCCAGAAACGCCAGCAATTCCTTACGATCGACGCTGCCATCCGTGACCTTCTTTGTCCGGAGCCGCTCTTCCGCAGCGATGAGAAAGGCGCCTTTTCGCCGGAGTTCTTCCTCGACGACCACGGGGTTGGCGGCGTTGATCCAGCCTTCCTCGACGGCCCCGCTGCCGGTCAGTGCCTTGTACCAGAAATCCGGCATCGGTATGCGGCCGTCAGGTGGTGACGCGGAGGATCTCGTCGAGCGTTGTCACGCCGGCGCGCACCTTTCGCATTCCGTCCTGGAGCAGTGTCGGGCGGCCGGAATCCCGGTGGATCTGCTCCGCCGGAGTGCGCTGATCGATGGCGGTCACGATATCGGGAGACATCGGGAGGATCTCAAAGATGCCGAGGCGGCCCTTGAAGCCGGTATTCCGGCACTGGGGACACCCGCGCGAGGCGTAGAGCACGGCATCGTCGAGCCCAAACCGTTTGCGCACGGCGGTCGGAACGTCCGACTTGGCCTTGCACTGCGAGCAGAGAACGCGAATCAGCCGCTGCGAAACGAACATGGACACTGCGGACGCGATTACGAATGGCTCGGCGCCCATGTCGAGCAAGCGGGGAATGGTGCCTGCCGCGGTGGTGGTGTGGAGCGTCGTTAGCACCAAATGTCCGGTGAGGGCTGCGCTCAGCGCGATCTGCATCGTCTCCTGGTCGCGGATTTCGCCAACGAGAATGATGTTGGGATCGTGGCGCAGGATGGAGCGCAAACCCGACGCGAACGTGAGTCCGGCGCGCACGTTTACCTGCGACTGGCGGATTTGCGGAATCTCGTACTCGATCGGGTCTTCGAGCGTGATGATCGAGCGATCCCCGGTATTCAACTCGGTGAGCGCGGCATAGAGCGTCGTCGTCTTGCCTGAGCCCGTGGGTCCAGTCACGGGGACCAGGCCGTGGGGCCGCTGCAGGGCCGTGCGCAACAGCATCAGATCATCAGATTCGATGCCGAGTTTTTCGAGCTGCAGGGCGACGCGCCCGCGGTCCAGGATGCGGAGGACGATGTCTTCGCCGTGCAACGTCGGGAAGCTGGATACACGAAGATCCACGTTTCGGCTTCCGAAGCGCAATCGGACACGACCATCCTGCGGGAGCCGCGTTTCGGAAATGTCGAGCGTGGAGAGAATCTTTACGCGACTGATCAGGGCGGATTGCGCGGACTTCGGGAAGCTCGGGCCCTCCGTCAACAGGCCGTCGATGCGATAGCGAACGCGAATGACGTCGTCGAGCGGCTCGATATGGATGTCGGTCGCGGAAATATCGATCCCGCGGCGGATGATCTCGTCTACCACCCCAGCCGCATTGCCATCTTCGCCCATGGAGGGGGCGGACGTCTGCGCCGGCCAACCCGGACGATTGTAGGTTCGGGAACCGGCGCCACCGTCTGCACCCCGGGAAAGCTCCAGTTTTGGCGCGGCGGACGGTGTAGCGGTGGGTGCGGGACCTGCTGGAACAACCGACGAACCAACCGCCACGCGCGCGCTTGTCGCCCCTGCCGTGACCGAGGCGGCAAACGTCGCGTTCGCCGCGGTGCTGTAGGCCTTCTCGATGGAGCGAAGTAGAGCGTCGCGCTGCGCACCGACTACGCGCACCGAGCGGCCAGCTGCCCGCGTAAGCACGCGAATCGTCACAAGGTCGAACGGATCGGCCATGGCCATGACCAGGTGTCGACTCTCCAGCTTTAGCGGCACCACGGCGTTGGATCGCGCGAGCTCTATGGGGATGAGCGCGACCGCATCTGCCTGGGGCATCAATTCAGCATCCGTGAGAAACGGCACTCCGGCGTCGGCGCAGAGCGTCTCCAGCAGCGCGGCGTCCGCGAGGTAGCCCAGCGAGACGAGCGTCTGGCCGAGCTTCTGCCCGGTGGTGTTCTGTAGCGCCAGCGCCTCGTCGAGCTGCGGTTGCGTGACCAGGCCAGCCTTCAACAGGGTGTCGCCCAACCAACGCCTCACTGCCATATGGGCTACCGCGCCTCTCTCATGGCGAACCAGAAAACGGGTTGGATTTTTGGGGAGCTTCCGTAGCTGATTCGCGTGGAAGCGACGGTGGGGATCAGCCTCGAGGAAAAGACGAGCAACTTGTGCTGACGCAACAATATAGTGCCGGTCGCCTCAACCTCTGAGTCAAGGGATCCAGTCGGCCAGAAATATGTCGGTGCCTCCGGGATTCGGGGCGTTCCGGTTGGAGGCCCACACGAGCTGTTTGCCGTTGGGACTGAACATAGGAAAGCCGTCGAATTCGCCGTGAGTCGTCACCGCCTCCAGCCCCGAGCCGTCGAGGTTGACGAGAAAGAGATCGAAATTGCGGCTGCGGGGGTTCCTGTGGTTGGACGAAAAGATGATCCGATTGCCGTCCGGGCTGAAAATCGGCGCGAAGTTGGCACCGCCGAGGTTGGTAATCTGCCGCTGGTCGGACCCGTCAGCATTCATGACGAAAAGTTCCATGCGGTTCGGGCGAACCAGGCCCTGCGCGAGCAGCTCGCGATAGGTCCGCAACTCCTCGCCCTGGGGATGCCAGGCGCGGTACACTATGCGCTTGCCGTCCGGAGAGAAAAATGCGCCACCATCATACCCCGGGGCCGTAGTCAGACGACGGATGCCAGTGCCGTCCACGTTCATGGTGTAGAGTTCCAAGTCGCCGTCCTTGAGCGACGTGAACACCAGCGTCCTCCCGTTGGGCGACAGCGTGGCCTCGGCGGTGTAGACGCCGAAGCTGGTCAGCCGGTTCCGGTCGGAGCCGTCGGAATTCGCGGTAAAAAGGTCGAACGGGTCGAGACGCCAGACGTAGCCACGGGAGGGGTCGGGGCGAGGCGGACATGCGCTATCCGCCGCATGCGTCGAGGCGTATACGATCCGGCGGCCACCATCGATGAAATAGCCGCACGTCGTCTTGCCCGTACCGCTGGATACGCGACGCAACTGAGAGCCGTCGGTCCGCATGATGTACTGCTGATCGCAGGTGCGACCGTCGCGGGTCGATTGGAAAATGAGCGACCGTCCATCCGGGCTGAAATAGGCCTCGGCATTCTCGCCGCCATAGGTGAGCTGCCGGATGGTGCCGAAATGACGTTCCCCCTCGGCCGCGGCAATGAGCCGCGCGGGGATCTCACGGTCTGGCGCCGAACCGACGACCGGTCGCGGGCCGCATGAAGCAACCGCCGTCGCGGCGATAGCGACGGCGGCGAAAGTGTTTCGAAACATGTAGGAAAGTTAGGGCTGTCGATCCGGACGTGCAGTCGCGTTCTGATTTTTCGGCGGCGTCGTTCCAGTAATCGGCTTGACCGCCGCTGCCTGGGCGAGGTTGAACAGCTCTTTCTGCGTCTGACCCTTGTTCATCATGTCGATCGCCTTCTGCAACGGTCTGTCGAACTTGAGCTCGCGCCGCTTGGCAGCCGAATCACCCGCCGCATACCGGACGACGAAATGCTCCATTTGCTGGTCGATCCAGCGGCTGCCCTGCGCCCAGCGCTGAGGGTCGATGGTGACCTTTCGCGCCTCGAGGCGACGTCGCAATTCCTCGCGCCATTCCGCCTGCGGCTGCATGTCGCTTGGCGCAGAGCGCGACAATTCGAGCGCATAATCCTGAAGCGCATTGGAGAATTCGACAGCCTTCGGTGACACGATCGTCTTGAAGAACTCCTGCTCCGCTGTCGTCAGCGTGTCGTCAGCCACGATGACATCTGGACTGATTCCGCCCCCTCCATACACGACGCGACCGCCATCGGACTTGTACGCGGGCCGGGTTTTCTTGCTGAGCTCCGTCTCGAGCGAATCGCGCGTAGTGTCCTCGACAAACTGGCCGTCGACGTACTTCCGTTCACGCTGAATGGACCGCCCGCTTGGGGTATACCACTTGGCGGTGGTGAGCTTCAGAGCATAGCCGCCGTCCAGGTTGAAGACGGATTGAACTAGGCCCTTGCCGTACGTGGTCTGTCCCACAATCACGGCACGATCATGATCCTGAAGTGCGCCGGCCACGATCTCGCTCGCGGACGCGGAACCTTCATCGGTGAGAATGATCAGCGGAATGTTCGGAAGCGCCGGTTGCCCACGCGCTACATACGACTGTGTCTCGCCATTGCGCGCGCGCACCGAGGCCAGCTCGAGGCCCTGGCGGAGAAAGAGGTTGCTGACAGAGAGTGACTGCTCGAGAATGCCACCGGGATTGCGGCGAAGGTCTACGATGACGCCCTTCGCTCCGCGCGCCATGACATCGCGAACTCCCTGCTCAAGCTCGCTCGCCGCGTTCTCGTTGAAGCTCTGCAGGGGCACATAACCCACCGAGCCAAACGTGAGGCCGTATGGTACGGCCGGCACGTGTACGATAGCCCTGGTGAACTCGCTTTCAATTGGCTGAGCCACTCCTGGGCGGCTGAACTTCACGCGAACCTTGGTGCCAGGCGTCCCGATCAACTCGTCGCTCGTGCGTCCCGTGGTCCAGCCACGAGTGGACATCGTGTCCACCTGAATGATTCTGTCGCCTTGGCGCACACCGCCGCGCTCGGCGGGTGTGTGGGGAAAAACGCGCTCAACAACGATTTGCTTGTCGCGCTCCTGAATGCTCATGCCCAGACCGGCATACCGTCCACCTGTGCGACTGGTGAACTGCTTCAATTCCTTGGGGGACAGGAGCTCCGTGTACGGGTCATTGAGCTCTCGGACCAATCCGCGGGCCGCCTTCTCGTACATGGTGCCCTGCGGCAGCGTGTCCACGAAACGCTCTGAAACGAGCGAAAGCACCTGCTCCAGCAGCACCTCGCCGCCACGACCCGATCGCGACTGAAGCAGAAATCCACTCGCAAGAAGCGGGATGAGGACGACGGTTAAGGCAGCGAGCTTTCGAGGACGACGCATGATGATGACTCTGGGCAGGATTGATCTGAAGGTAGCGAAAAACGGATGAAGCGGGCGTTATGTGCCCGTTGCTGCGGGTGTAGGCGGAACCTCGCTCTGCTCGTCGGTGCCGCTTTGCCAGAGCGCACGCCAACTGAGGGCGCGCCCCGATCGAAAGCGCTTTTTGGTGAGTTTCACGCCATTGGGAGAGATGGCGACCGTGAATGGCTCACCATCGATTTCGATCTCCCGACGGATTTCCTTCTGAAGTTTTGTGGCCATAATGATCTTACTCCTACAGCGCTCGTAGGTTCAACCGCGGGAACCTCTCATTCTGTGGCATTACTTGCGCCGCTCACTCGGGTCGTGACGCGAGAACGTACTCCGCGTTCCACTCCCGCCGATGTTGCCGAAAGCCAGCATCACGGACGAGGCCGGCTTCCATGAGCATAACATGAGCGGGCTGAAGAACGCGCTGAAGATGGGACGGGTACTTCTGGACCAGCGGCAGTGTGTCCCGGAGCCTTTCCAGTGAGACACGCCAAGTGACCATTCCGTTAGCACGCGCGATTTCCAGAAGGCGGTATAGGCGTCGGGCAACAGGCGACTGCAGGGCGAAGTACCGGGCAAGCGACAGAGTGACTACATGCCTAGCCGTGATGTTTTCGCGCAAGAGGGGGTGCAGGACGACCCTTGCGACCCCAGGCTCCGCGGCCGGGACCGCTGCAAAGAGGCCCAGCTGCTCCCGGTCGATGATTCGGCGGCGCTCGATCAAAACCGACGATAGCACGGCGAACTGGCCACTCGTCAGGGCGCCGGCCGACGCCGAGTAATATGCGTTCGTGGACTCGAGCGTGGTCCGCTCCAGCCGACCAAGCGCGGACCGAAGGAGATCGTAGGTACGACCGTCGACGCGGCGATCAATGGATCGCAGGAAGCTGTGGAGAGTGAATGTGATCGCGCCGTCGGCAGGCTGATCCGCTTCGTGAAAGCGGCGGCACAGTTCGACGTAGACATCCTGGTCAAAGGTGCCGGGCAGGCGGTCGCCTGCCGCCGGAATCACTCGCCATCGACCGCCATCGTCCGTGCCATAAGTAATCACCGTGTCTTCGGCGGAATCGCTCAGACGAAAAAGCGGTAATGCTTCGAGTGACCGGTCGAGCGCCACAGTCCGCGTTGCGGCGCGGCGACGCACGGCGAGATTCATGTGTGAAAACCTATGCCGGATCGTGGTTTACGGCGAGCAGCCTGATGGCCGATCAGCGCAGTCTGATCACTTGCCCCGTAATGGCCCGGCTGGCGTCGGAGCAGAGAAAGGCAACAGCGGCAGCAACGTCAGCTCGCTCGACGTAGTGGGCGTCCCGGCCCATTGATCCTTCATTCGTGGCTGTACGGATGGATGCCGGAGCAAGCGCGTTCGCGCGCACGAGTTCGCGCCCTTCATCAGACACGGAACGCATCAATGCGATCACAGCCGATTTCGCCGCCGCGTATGCGGCCGTCTTGCCCGTTTGTGCGCCCTCCAGGGCGGACGCCGAAGCAAAGAAGACGATGGATCCGCGCGCTTCGATCAAAGAACGAAGAAAAGCGCGGGTCGTCAAATAGGCCGTCGTGAGATTGATCCGGAACATGTTCTGAAAGTCGTCCGGACTGCTCTCCGCCAATGGCCCCGTCACCCCAAAGCCGCCGGCGAGATTCACCAGGCAATCAAGACGCTTCCCATGTTCGGCCCGAATCTGCGTCGCGAGGCGTTCAACATCGGCGGCGCTCGAGAGGTCGCATCCGTAGGCGGAGGCCGGGAACCCTGCTGACGCCAGCTCATCCGCGCGTGCGCGCACCTCGACCGCGTCACGCGAAACAAGCAGTAGGGCGTCACCCCGCCGAGCGAGCGCGGCAGCGACGGCCTCGCCTACCTGTCCTTTGGCTCCAACGCCGGTAATGAGAGAAAGCACGCAATCCCTCCGATGGCTAACGCATGCAAGAGTCTGGCATGCATCCGGCAAGAAGGTACATGAAAATGACCAGACTGAAACGGCTTGGGGCCACGATTGGGTTGATCATCGTTGGTTTTCTCGCGCTCATCGGATTGCTGTCAGTCACTCGCGGCACTCCACTGCGTCGGGTGACCTACAGCCACCGTACGGCGCCCCCTCAGGTAACGGACTCGGTATTCCGGAACGTCATCGGGCTATTCTCGGGAGTGCATCTGGCGGATGGGAACCGAGTGGAGGCGTTGCTGAATGGTGACGGCACGTATCCCCGGCTTTGGGCTGATCTTCGTAGCGCTACGAAAACCATCACCGTTCAGATGTATTTCTCGAAACCTGGCGCCGTTGCGGATACGATGGCGGCGGTGCTGAAGGAGCGGGCCAGGGCAGGCGTGCGTGTTCTCCTGCTACTCGATGCATTTGGATCCCAGTCCATGACCAAGGAATGGGGCGAGGACCTGACGCGCGCGGGCGTCGAGTTGCGACTCCTGCGTCGCCTGAGGTGGTACGCGTTTCACAACGCGGTCGATCGCTCGCACGTGCGGGTGGTCGTCGTGGACGGCCGCGTCGGATACACGGGCGGCTTCGGGCTCGCCGACTACTGGCTGGGCAACGGACGATCCAAGGACCAGTGGCGGGAATCCAACGTCCGGTTCGAGGGCCCCGCGGTCATGGAACTGCAAGCTGCGTTCGCCGCGGGATGGGTGGAAGCCACCGGCGAGCTACTGGTCGATGAACGGTTTTTCCCGCGCAGCGGGTTCCGCGTTCAACCTGGCGCAGCGACGGCGGGCATCGTCTACTCCGGGACCACGACTGGGAGTACGGCAGCCGAGCGGTTTCTGGCCCTGTCGATCGCCGGTGCGACGCGGACACTGTATGTCGCCAACTCGTACTTCGTTCCCGATGACGATTTTCGCGGACTGCTCATCGCGGCGGCACGCCGCGGCGTGGATGTTCGCATTCTAACCGTGAGCGACGAAACGGACGTTCGAACGACGTGGTATGCGGGACGGGCGAGGTACGCAGAGCTGTTGCGAGGTGGGGTCAAGATCTACGAGTATCAGCCTTCGATGATGCACGCCAAGACCTTCGTCGTGGACGGCTTCTGGGGGTCGATCGGCTCGATGAACTTTGACAACCGGTCGCTGGCATTCAACAATGAATCGAGCCTCGTGGTGTGGGACCGCGCCTTCGGGGCGCGAATGGACTCCATATACTTCGACGATCTTCGGTTTACCCGCGAGATCAAGTTGGAACAGTTCCGCCGGCGTCCACTGACGGCACGACTCGTCGAAATGGGAGCCACGGTCTTTTCGCGGCTCCTGTAGCGGTTGCTAGCGGACGTCCTCGCGGCCGAGAGCCGCCCGGACGGCCTCCCGCATGGCTATCACGGCCCCTTCGCGTGCAGCGGGGACGTCCTCACGGACATGGATCTCGATTCCTTCCGCGACATTGACGCGCCGCCACACCGCCGCAGGGTCGTCGTCCGTGCGCTGCACGGTGTCGGCGCCAGACCCGAGCGCGGGCGCCAGTGAGGTGGCCACACGGCGCTCGAGCGCATCGCCCGCGAAGTCCTTCATTTCCTTCTTGATGGTGTCCAGGGTCGCGCCTTCGCGCTGTCGGATCTTGATGGCCAGCAGTTGGAGGAAATGACGGTAGTTGTACGTAGCGGCTGTTCCGGCTCCCTCGGGGTGGTCGAGCAAGCCGCTGGCGACGTAGAAACGAACAGCGCGAGCGCTCGGCGCCGCGCGCGCGGACGCATTGGTGGGGCGCATGCCGGCGGCGTCCACCAGGGCGGTCACATGCGCGGCCAGCCCCCGCGCGTTCCAAGGCGCGTGTTTCGAGTGCGCGCGCAACAATGCGACCGGAGATTCCACGTGGAGAATTTTGCGGACGGAGGAAGGATACTAGGGCAGCGCCCAGAAGAACGAAACGGCGGAGCGATGCCTCGCCCCGCCGTTCCAGAAAACTCAGCGGATCCGTTAGCGACGACCTTTCTTCCCCGCCTTCTTCCCGCCCTTCTTGCCGCCCTTCTTGCTGCCCGCCTTCTTCTTGGCCGGGCTCTTTTTCTTGCCGGCTTTCCTGGCGGGCTTTTTCGCAGTCTTCTTGGCCGCCTTCTTAACCGCCTTCTTCGCGGACGCCTTCTTGACCGGCGCCTTGGCTGGCTTCTTGGCGCCAGTGCTGGCACTCATGGTGGGTTTTGAGGCAGGCGCTGGGGTCGACGAGGGGCGAGCGGACCGCGCAGCCGAGGCTCCGGCGCCGCCACGAGCAGCAGGAGCGCGACCGAACGCATCTTCGTCGTCCTCCTCCACTTCGGCGACGACTGCTTCGGCGCCTTCCGCGCCCTCCTCCTCTTCATCCATATCGTCGGTGCTGTCCCACAGATCGTCCGTCTCGCGATGCGTGGTCCAGCCGCCTTCGTCCTCATCATCGTCGTCGTACTTGCGACTTCCACCAGCACCACCACCAGCACCACCCCCGCCGCCGTAGCCGATATCTTCGGGCTCATCGTCGTCGGCGAACCGATACTGCTCCTGCAATCCATCACCCCGGGGCATGGCCGCCCTCCTCTGTCAGGAAGTTGTTGCGTGCGTGACAACACACCCTAGTAAGGGGTTCGAGACAAAACGTCAAGGATGACGAAAACCACGCGAGTCGTGGCAGCGGTTTTGTCCAGCGGCGGACGGGCCGAAATGATGGAGACCTAGTCGCCGATCCCGGCCGCTTCGGGCACTGGCGGGCGACTACGTTCGCCACCGGACATGGGCCGGCTCGCGCGGCGTGCGGCCATCCAGGCGGCGGCGTCGTCGAGGAAGGTGTAAACCACGGGCACGACGAAGAGCGTCAGAATGGTTGACGTAATCAGCCCGCCGATGACGGCGCGAGCCATCGGGGCCCGTTGCTCGGCGCCCGCCCCGATGGCGAGCGCGAGCGGCAGCATGCCGAAGATCATCGCGACGGTCGTCATCACGATAGGACGCAGCCGAATGCGTCCGGAGGTGAGCAACGCCTCGCGGCGATCCATACCCAACGCCCGCTGTTGGTTCGCGAAGTCAACGAGCAGAATGCCGTTCTTGGTGACCAATCCCATCAACATGATGATGCCAATCATCGTCATCACGTTGAGGTTGCCGCCGGTGACCAGCAGCGCCAGCGCGACGCCGATAAAACTCAGCGGCAGCGCGAGCATGATGGACAATGGCTGCAGAAACGAGCCGAACAGCGATGCGAGAATGAGATAAATGAACACGACGGCCAGGATGATCGCCTCCAACACGTAACCCTGCGTCTCGCGCATGTTCTGCACGTCGCCCGAGAACACGACGTGATAGCCGGGCGGAAGGCCGATCTGATCGATGGCAGCCTTGGCATCGTCCGCCACCGTGCCCAGCGCGTGCCCTGGCAGGACGCCTGCCGACACAGTCACCTGCTGCTCGAGCATTCGGCGCTCGATCTGCTGCGGTCCCACGCCTGCCCGGACATCCGCTACCTGTGAGAGCGGCACCATGATACCGCTCCCGGTGCGTGCGTCGTTCGCCGTGCTGGGGACCGGGATACCCGCGACATCCGCGGCGGAGGTGCGCATGGAATCGGGGTATACCACGACCACATCGTGGGAATACCCATTGGGGTCTTCCCAGCGAGTCGCGCGCTGACCGGAAAACAGCGGCGCCAAGGTGCCAGCAATGCTCCCAATACCCAGGCCCGAGCGCCACGCTTCCTGCCGGTTCACGCGCACGTCGAGCTGTGGAATCTCACCTTCCTCGCTGGAAGACGGCTCGGCAACGCCGGGCACGGCCCGAATCGCTGCCAGGACGCGTTCGGCGGCGATTTTCAGACGGGTTGGTTCGGGGCCCTGGACGTTCACTGTGATGGGGCGGCCGCGTCCGCCGAAAATCGACTGCTGGCCCTGAATGGAGGCCTGCACGCCTGGAATCTGGCGCAGCTTGCCACGCAGTTCGGCCTGAAGCTCGAACAGATCGCGATTACGATCCGCCTTGGGGTGGAGTTTGACGAAGATGTTTCCGTTGTTCGGCGTACCGCGAAACCCGCCACCCACGGACAAATAGGTGAACGCGACTTCTTCCTGCGATCGGAGGAAACGCGCGATCTCACGGCCCTTCTCCGTGGTGTGCTCGATTCGTGAACCCGGCGGCACGCGATACCCGACCGAGAACTCGTCGCCGTTGATATCGGGCATCCAGGTGAAGCCGAGGCGCGGGATGATGAGCATCGCGAGGACAATGCTCGCGGCGGCACCGGCCAAGACGATGAGCCGGCGAGAGAGTGCCCACTCCAGCGCGTGCGGATATCGATCGGCAACGCGCTCGAACCATTCATTGAACCGAAAAACCACGCGTCGCACGACGTTCTTCGGCGTGGCGCCGTGTCCATGCGCGCCCTCGATTTCGGGATCGAACCACACGCTCGACAGCATGGGATCCAGCGTGAACGACACGAACAGCGAGACGAGAACGGCGAAGGCAACGGTGACACCGAACTGGAAGAAGATCTTGCCAATCATGCCACCCATGAAGGCCACCGGCACGAACACCGCGACCACGGCGAGCGTCGTCGAGATCACGGCCAGGCCAATCTCGTCCGTGCCCTCTTTCGCCGCGCGATGGTGGTCTTTTCCCATCTCCACATGTCGGACGATGTTCTCCCGCACCACGATGGCATCATCGATGAGCAAGCCGATCGCGAGCGACAGCGCCATCAACGTCATGGTATTGATGGTGAAGCCGAACACCCACATGATGAAAAACGACGAAATGATGGACACCGGCAGGGTGAGGCCGGTGATCACCGTCGAGCGCCATGAGTTCAGGAACAGGTAGATGATCGCGATCGTGAGGATCGCGCCGAGGACGATCGACAACTGTACGTCGTGGAGCGACTCGCGAATCCGCTGGGAATCATCTCGGATCACGCGTAGCTGAACATCCTGTGGCACCATGCGCTCGATGAGGGCGACAGCGGCCCGAACGGAGTCCGCCACCTGAACCGTGTTGGCGCCCGAGACCTTCAGGATTTCGAGCGCGACCATCGTGGTGTCATTGAGCTCCGCACCGGTGCGCCGTTCTTCAGCGCCGTCCACCACGGTCGCGACGTCGCCGAGTCGCACGGGAACGCCATTGCGCACCGCGACGGCGATATCGGCGAACGCCTTCGGGTCGACGATGCGCCCGGTGATGCGAACCAGCTGCTCCTGCGTGCCGCGCTGTACCCGGCCCGCCGGCACTTCCTGGTTCTCGCGATCGAGCGCCGCGGACACCTGTGTCGGGCTCACGCCGTATGCGCGCATCGCGTCGGCATCCAGCTGCACCCGGATCTGCCGCCGGTTTCCGCCGACCAGGTTGACGCCACCAACCCCGGCGATCGCTTCGAACCGAGTCGCGATCACTTCTTCCGACAAGTCGGTCAGCTCGCGGAGCGACCGTTCGCCGCTTTGCACGGCGATTCCCATGATCGGCGCTTCGTTGGGATCGAAGTGCCGGATCACCGGCTCCTCGATGTTCTGCGGAAGCTGCCGTCGGATGCGCGCGACCTTGGCCTGCACGTCCTGCTGGGCGACCGCGACATCAACGCCCAGGTGGAACATCAGTCGCACCAGCGAGCTCCCCTGGAACGAGGTCGAGCTGATTTCCTTGATGCCCTGCACCGTGTTGAGCGCTTCTTCCAGTGGCTTCGACACGTCGCGCATCATTGACTCCGGAGACGCGCCGGGGAACGTGGTGCTGACGATGATCACCGGGTACGTGACATCGGGATACTCATCGATGGACAGGCGGCGATAGCTCACGATGCCCAGTGTCACGAGCAGCACCATCATCATGGTGGCGAACACCGGCCGCTTGATCGATACGTCTGAAAGGAACATTGACTGGGCTCTGGGCTCTGGGCTCTGGGCTGTGCTCTGCCTGTGACCTATTGGCGCGAGGGGCCGTTGGGGCGCCGCTCTTCACCCGCGATCACGACCTGCATTCCACGACCAAGTGTTCCGACGTTTCCGATCACCACCCGGTCGCCCTCGGCCAGGCCGTCCAGCACCTCTGCCATTCCCAGACGCTCATCGATGACTCCCACCTGGATAGGAGCCACGTCGATGACTCTACCGGCGATCCGGTAGACGTACGGCCGCCCTTCGCCGGCGGACTGACGAATGGCGCCAGCAGGAATGACGAGCGCTCCAGAGATACTGCGGCTCACAACACGGCCGCTGGCAAACGTGCCGCCCTTGAGCGCGCCATTCGCATTTGGAATTTGAACGAAGACCGCGACGCTTCGCGTCGCCGGATCGACTGTCGGACTCACTCGCGCAACCTTGCCGACGAACGACCGGCCGTCCGCGACGAAGAACACCCCCTGACCGACGCGAACGGCGCTCGCTTGTCTGGCGGGCACTGCTGCGGCAAGCTCGAGCACATCGCTGCGCACGACGGTGAACAAGCCCGCACCACGACTCACGTGCTCGCCATTTTCGACGAGCCGTCGGGAAATGACGCCGCTGGTAGGTGCGAGCACACGGGTGTCGCGGACGAGCGAGCCGGTGGCGCGAAGGCGCGATTGCGCCGCGGCGAGCCGCGCTCGCGCTGTCGTCACACCCTGTTCGGCTGCCTTGAAGTCACGCTCCGAAACGGCGCCTGCGCGAAACAACTCCGTGGTCTGCTCGAGGTTCCACTGCGCCGTCTCGAGCTCGGATTGCGCCGCGACGCGATCGGCTTCGGCGCTGGTAACGCCGCTTTCCTGCTCCGACGATTCAAACCGAGCGAGCACCTGTCCCGCTCCAACACGCTGGCCTTCGCGCGCGAATACACCAATGATGTCGCCCTCGATCCGAGCGCGCACCTCGATGCTTTCGATGGGTCTCAAATCACCGGTGATGGCGATGCCTTCGTCGATCGCGTCCCGGCGCACCGACGCGATGTCACTTGCGGCAAGCGTGATGGTGGGTGCCGCGCGACCGCCGGCTTGGGGACTGGCGGGCGAGGCGGAGGGAGAGCTTGGGCGATCGCCTGCCGGCACCGTGGAGCCGTTGGCGGTCTGCTGTTTCGTGGGCGAGGCGTCAGCCGGTTGAACGTCGTCCTTTCCGCAGGCTCCCAATAGCACTGTCGCGGCAAGACCAATCAACAATGAATTCTGTGACACTAGTTATCCGTTCGGCGCGCGGGAGCGCGTGATGTGGGCATTGGGATGGGACGTCCCAGCGCACGCGCGAACTCGGCGGTCGCCAGATAGAGGTCGTACGTTGCGCGCGCTTCGCCGCCCTCGGCGGTCAGCAAGGCCAGTTGTGCGTCCGAGACCTCCAGTTGGGTGCTCAGGCCGCGATTGAACCGCAGTGTCGCCAGCCGAAAGGCCTCGTTTGCCTCGCTGGACGTCTCCTTGCGCGCATCAAATACGGACTTTGCGCGCCGCAGCTCTGCGCGCGCACGCGCGACTTCCACCGACACCTGTTCACGTTCCTGACGAAGCTCGAGCTCCGCGATACGGGTCTGCGCCCGCGCCAGCTCGATGGCGCTTTTCGCGCGCAGGCCATCGAATACGGGCCACGAGAACTGCACCCCCATGCTCCGATCCTCAAACCAGCCACCGTTCTGGCAAATGCGACCAGCGACTGACCCAGGCGGGCACGACGCGGCATCGAGAAACCCTCGTTGTGCAGGGAACCCGACGCCCGCTGGCGGAAAGGCCTGGAACCCAGACTGGAAGAATGCCGTGACGGTCGGCATGAAGTCCGCCCGTGCCGCGGTAATCGCCAACTGCCGGCTGCGCGCCACCAGCTCCGCGGCGCGAAGAGCCGGCCGGTTGGGGACAGCCACCGTATCGAGGTACGAAGCCACCAGGATCTGCGCCGACGCGGGGTCGATTACCGTCGTCAACGAAATCGGCTGCTCGATGGGCACGTTGAGCAATCGCTTGAGCTCGAGATGCGCCAGGTCGCGATCGTTTCGGGCCTGGATGGCGAGCGGTTCGATGTTCGCGCGCTCCACCTTCGCGCGCAGGACGTCGTACTGCGCGGCGCGTCCGGCCTGCTGGAACTGTTGTACCTGACCAAGCCGTGACGACGCGAGCTGCAGATTTGTCTCCTGAAGCTGTACGAGGCGCTCGGCCAAAAGCGCACCGAGGTAGGCTCGCTGCAGTTCCACGGTGAACAGGGCCTTGCGTTCTTCAGCATTGAGACGGCTAGCCTCGGCCAGCCTGCTCGCGGCGCGCGCCGTCGCGATCAACCGGCCACCCTGAAAGAGCGTCTGCGAAAGATTGCCGTTGATCGAATAGGTGTTCGGCTGATTGAATACGGCGCTCACTGCATTGCTTCGGGCGCTCTCGAACGTGCGGGTATACGCGCTGTTGATGCGAAGCTGCGGCAACAGCGACGCGCGGGCCGCATCGAACTGTGCATCGGCGATGTCGGCCTGCGCGGCGCTCAGCCGGATTTCGTCGCCCACGCGCAGCCCGATGGTCACGGCCTCTTCGAGCGACAGGAACAGCGTATCCGCCTGCTCCGCAGGGCGTTGCGCGCCCGCGGGGTACGCCGACGCGAGCTGAATCGTGGCACCCACCAATGCGATCAAACGATACGTCATCAGATATAGTATACGCCCCGCATCGGGCCGACGTTGCCGATTGTGCGAGGTGCAGATTTGTGTTATTCAACCCGCGGCATCGTGGCGCTTTCTGCGCCGGAGGGACTCCATGGAATGCTGTCTGGTGGTCCGGCGGGTCAGCGCGGCTGTACTGATACTCGGACTTGGCGCGTGCACCTCGAATCAGCAGCCGAGCACGTCAGACGTGGTTGCCGGGCTTACTCCGAATGAGCTCACGGCCGCGCAGCGCGGGGCCGGCTGGCGCCTGCTGTTCGACGGCAAATCGCTCGATGGCTGGCGTGTCTACCACGGCCAATCGCAGCCGGGCGCCTGGTTCGTCCGAGACGGAGCGCTTATGAAGGAGCAAGGGACCGACGACATCATCTCGACGGCGCAATTCGGCGATTTCGAGCTGGACTTCGAGTGGAAAATCGCCAGTGGCGGGAACGCCGGCCTGTTCTATCGCGCCACGGAGGAATACGAGAAGGTCTACTGGAGCGCGACCGAGTATCAACTGCTGGACGACTACAACGCGCGCGATGGCGCCAGCCGCCTGACGTCGGCGGGCGCGAATTACGGACTGTATCCGTCGCCCGCGGGCGTGGTAAAGAAGGCGGGCGAATGGAACCAGGCCCGCATCGTTGTGAAGGGCGCGCATGTGGAGCATTGGCTCAACGGCGTGAAGCTGCTGGAATACGAGTACGGCAGCCCCGATTGGGAGGCGAAGGTGAAGGCGAGCAAGTTCTCCGAGTGGCCACGGTATGGCCGGGCGACTCGCGGCCATCTGGCCATCCAGGGCGATCATGCGGGAGCACTAGCCCTGCGCAACATTCGCATTCGGGAGCTCAACTAGATGATCAAAGCGCGTCTGTCCGTGATGATGTTCCTCCAGTACTTCATCTGGGGTGTCTGGTTCGTGACGATGGGGACGTATCTCGGCCAAACGCTGAAGTTCAATGGAAGCCAGATCGGCAACGCGTATGGCGCAATGGCCATCGCCGCGATCGTCTCGCCGTTTTTCATGGGCATCATCGCCGACCGGTTCTTCGCCAGCGAAAAGCTGCTGGCCGTGCTGCACATCTCCGGCGGCGCGCTCATCTGGCTGGTCTCCACGCAGACGACCTTCCAGACGTTCTACCCGCTCCTGATCGTCTACGCGCTGGCGTACATGCCCACGCTCAGCCTCACGAACGCGATCTCCTTTCATCACGTGCGGGATCCCGCCAAGGAGTTCCCGCTCATTCGCGTGCTGGGCACCATCGGCTGGATCGCCGCCGGGATCATCGTCGGCAAGGTGCTGCACGCCGATGCCCTCGCGCTCCCCATGCGACTCGCCGCCGTTGCCTCGGTCGCACTCGGGCTCTTCTCGCTGGTGCTGCCGCATACGCCTCCGCGATCGGCCGGCGCTCCCTTCAGCGCGCGCGACGCGATGGGTCTCGATGCGCTCGTCCTCCTCAAGGACCGCGACTTCCTGATCTTCGTCCTCGGCTCGTTCCTGCTCTGCGTCCCGCTGCAGTTCTACTACAGCTTCGCCAACCCATTCCTCAACGAGATTGGCGCGCCCGAGCCCGCCTTCATCCAGACCTTCGGGCAGATGTCCGAGATCGGCTTCATGATCCTGCTCCCGTTCGCGCTCAGGAAATTTGGGATCCGCGTGATCATGCTCGTAGGCATG
>JANNJV010000434.1:0-2583 GCA_031395945.1 Gemmatimonadota bacterium
CGCTGGACTACTACGAAGCGCATCAGAAGAGCGATCCCGGGTTGCCCAGCAGGGACGACGTCATCGACCGGCTGGGCGGGCAGCAACTCATGGATCGCATCCGCCGCGAACGCAGCGCCGAGGAGCGCTATCCGTCCTCCATGCAGCGGCTGCGCATGCTCACCGCGGGTATGGAGGACCTGTCCATCCGCGAGCAGGTGGACCTTCTGCTGGAGCGCGTGGCGTTGTCGGGAAGGGAAGTGGGGGAGGACGACGCCGGACGCGTCAACCTGCTGACCCTGCACGCCACCAAGGGGCTGGAGTTCTCGCGCGTATATATAGTAGGCGCCGAGGACGCGCAGTTCTGCAAGGAAAAAGATTCGCGTGAGGAGCTGGAAGAATCGCGGCGCGTCTTTTACGTCGGGATGACGCGCGCGAAGGACCGGCTGGTATTCACGCGCTGCCGTGCCCGCGCGGGCAAGACCACCGGCGGGTCGAAGTATCTCGCGGAGCTCGGGCTCCTTTTGCCGCGCGCCGATTAGCTGTTTGCGAGTGCCGCGCGCTCACGCCATTTCGCGACGTCAACTCCCTTCACGAGCAGCCAGAGGGTGAGCGCGGGGAACGCGATTCCCGCCACCACCAGGAGCAGCGGCGACGCGAATGCCGGTGCGAGCACGAGCAGGAACGCCCGCACGATGAAAGCGATTCCCACAATCCCCATGCCGACGCCGAGGATGCGCGGGAGGAACGCCGACCGGTACAGCAGCCAGCCGAAGATGAGGTTGGCCACGCCGTAGAACATGCCGAACAGCGCCTGGCCGAAACCACTTGTCTTCACCAGGGTGAAGGCGAGCGCGTCCACCTGCGCGGGCTGAAGACCGGTGAGCTGCTGGGCGCTCTGCAACGTGGACAGCGCGGCAAAGTAGAGCATCTCCGCTGATCCGAAACCGCAGGTCGAGATGATACGCATCACGACCATCAGCATCGCGAGGTTCCTGTGCACCGGGCGCACCAGGACCCAGAAGGCCATGGTGAGGCCGGCGTCGCAGAGGGCTTCCACCAGATACGCCGCGAATCCCCAGCGGAACAGCGACTCCATGGCCAGGATATTCCTCGCCGTCGCGGCGGCGTCTCCCGAGACGATGATCCGCGACGGGGCGTAAGCCTCGCCAAACCCGCCCGCGACGAGGGTGATGACGCCGAGAATTCCTGCCAGCCGCGCATAGGATTGAACGGACGCGTCGGCGGGTGCCAACGGGTGGGCGGGCAGCGCGTATCCGCTGGCGGTCATGGCTCGATGCCTGGAGAGAGTGGGCGTGCTGATATTGGTATCCCATACGGCGCGCGCTGGCGCCTGTTTCACCCTTGGGGCTCCGACAAAGGTCCAACGGATCCACCGATGTTGTCGGTTGATTCTTTCCACCCCTGTGTCGTCCATGTCTGCCGGCCGGGTTGCTCGATGCCAGTCATGGCGTTGCGTGATAAGATTCCAAGATGGCGCAACGACCGCTTTCCTTTAGAGGATGCTGATGCAGTCCGGGAACCTCATGCGCAGGGCGCATTGCGTGTGGCATGTCTTTACGCTCGCCGGGAGCGTTTGCCACGCGATCGCCGTCGCGGCATACGCCTGACGGGCGCTGGCTGGCACACCAATACATCTCGCTCACCGGCGAGCACGGCGCGCCGCCGAGAACATACCGGCTGCGTGAGTCAACATCACGCCGCCGGGCCGAGAACGCAGTTCACCGTCGGGCCGAGAACGTTTCTAAAGCACGCCCACGCTCCGCACTCTGTAGTCAACGTTGTCGAAGATCCACTTCCACAACTGGCCCTGCTTCTCGGGGGGCAGGCCGGCGGCGTGCTGCTTGCGCCAGGTGTTCATCACCTCGTCGTCCACCGTCCACATGCGGACGCGATGGCGCGGAACCTTGCGCTCCCAGTTCACTGCCACGGTCGGACGGGGATAGAGCACGCGCAGCGTCACGCTCTTCGACAGATACTCCAGGTCCGACAGGTCGATGGCCTTGTACTTCGCCAGGCTGTCGCCTTTCACCTTCATGTCCGGGATGCCGTCGGTAAAAAGCACGATCTCGATGGGCGACAGCACCAGGCCCTGTCGCTTCACCAGCGTTGCCACGCGATCGAAGAAGGGATTGAAATCCGTATAGCCGTCACGCGATGGATACTCCTTGCGCAGGTACTCGGCGATCTCGCTCACCGTCAGTCCCTGGAAGGTGTGGATCGGCTGGAACGACTTGGTCTCCTGCGGACGCTCGCCACCGATGGATCCCACGAACACGGCGGTCGGCACCTTGAGCCCGCCCAGACCGTTCAGATGCGCGTAGATGTAGTTCGCGGCGAACTCGATGGAGCTGGCGTGGTGTTTCTGGAACGAGCCGCTCACGTCGATGCCGATCACCATCGTGGAGCGGGCCACGCGCTGCTTGCCCGCACTCGGCGCGCACGCCGCGAGCAGGAGATACATGGCCATCAGCAGCGCGACTACCAGCTTGCTCCACCAGTAGCGCGGTACGGGCAGAATCACGCCCATACCGCTTGGTGCGGTTTGCATGTTCATGAGGCTACCCTCGACATGTTACGGGG
>JANNJV010000439.1:0-3167 GCA_031395945.1 Gemmatimonadota bacterium
GGTCGTCATGGAAGCCATGAAGATGGAGAACGAGCTTCGCGCGACGGTGGATGGCACGGTAAGGCGTGTCCTTGCGCTCCCGGGTGGCGCTGTCGAGAAGGGAGCAATCCTGCTCGAAATGGAGGCTGAATGAAGAGATTCTCGTCCGTCGCGCCGCTTGTGGCCGCGGCGCTCGCGCTGAGCTCTTGTGGCCGCGTGCCGGTGCTTCAGTCACCCGCGCCCGTCTCCTCCGGCGCGTCCTCAACGGACATCTATCTCTACCGGTTTGGTCAGTTCCCCCGACACAGCGGGGTTTTCAACATCACAAATCGGAAGGGGTACGACAACCAGCCTTCCTGGGACGGAAGCAGCCGAATTCTCTATACGTCCCAGAGCGACGGCCAGACGGACATCTTCGAGATCAACTTCGAAACGGCGACGATCAATAAGGTCACAGACACACCAGAGAGCGAGTATTCCGCCGCCATCATGCCGGATGGAGAGGCCATTTCGGTGGTGCGAGTGGAGCGCGACTCCACACAGCGGCTCTGGCGGTTTTCACGAGCGGTGGGTGAGCGAGCGGCACCTGCAGTGATCCTGCCAGGCATCAAGCCGGTCGGCTACTTCGCCTGGTTGGACTCCACGCGGGTCGCTCTTTACGTGCTGGGCAGCCCCAATACGCTGCAGATCGCGGATGTCACGGCCGGCTCAGCTGAGGTGGTGACGACCAGTGTCGGCCGGTCCTTGCAGCGCATACCGGGTGGGCGCCGTGCGTCCTTCGTTCAGCGCGAAGGAGAACGGTGGGTGCTGAAAGCTGTGGATCCCATTCTAGGACCAAGCGGCCGCTTCAACGTCGGAACCGTGGCGTCAATGCCCGACAGCGCCGAGTACGTGGCATGGCGGTCGGCAACAGAGCTCTACACGGCCGGCGGAAGCCGCATCTATCGACTGCGGCTGCCGAGCCAGACCTGGACCGTGGTCGAAGATCTGAGCGCCAAGGGCATCCGTCGTATTTCGCGTATCGCGCTCTCGCCCGACGGCTCGCGGCTCGCGTTGGTGGCCGACGAACCCACTGACGAACCCACTGGGAAGCCTTGAGTATCCGTAAGTCCTTTTGTAGCTTGCAAGTCTGTTCAAAAAGGCCTTCGGGCTGCCGAGACCCGGGTTGCAACCCGCACCGGTGAGGCGCAGGATCATTTTCGTTCAGTAGAGACAGATGAAAACGTTTTCCGCGACGCCGCGCGACATCACGAAGCGCTGGTTCGTCGTAGACGCCGAGGATCAAGTGCTGGGTCGCCTGGCGTCAGAGATCGCGAAGATTCTTCGCGGCAAGCACAAGCCCATTTTCACGCCCCATATGGACACCGGTGACGGTGTCATCGTCGTCAATGCGTCGAAGGTACGCGTGACCGGACGGAAAGCGGAGCAGAAGCGCTACTTCCGGCACACGGGCTACATGGGTCACGAGCTGTATACGCCATTCTCGTCCATGATCGCCAAACACCCCGAGCGGGTGATTGAGAAAGCGGTTTATGGGATGCTGCCTAAGACGGCGCTGGGTCGACAGATCCTGCGTCGGAAGCTCCGGGTGTATGCCGGCGCAGAGCATCCCCATATCGCGCAGCAACCCACCCCGCTCACCTTCAACAAGGACGAGAAGTAGCCATGGCCGACATGCAGAGCGTGCACGCGATCGGCCGCCGGAAGGAAGCGGTGTGCCGGGTCTATCTCCGTCCCGGGTCGGGCAAGTGGAACGTGAACGGACGCACGCTGGGAGATTTCTTCCCCCGGCCTGCGCTCGTCTCAGCGATCCAGCAGCCGTTCACGGCTACCGATACGCTCGGCCGGTATGACGTCCAGGCGAATTGCGAAGGCGGCGGTCAAACGGGCCAGGCCGGCGCGCTGCGTCTGGCGGTAGCTCGGGCGCTGGTCAAGATCGATGAAGGCCATCGCCGCAAGCTTCGCGACCTTGGTTTGCTCACGCGCGATGCACGCGCGGTCGAGCGCAAGAAGCCGGGCCGCCCGAAAGCACGCAAGCGGTTCCAGTTCTCGAAGCGTTAAGCAACAGCGTTTCAAGTTTGAGGTTGCAGGTATGACGTTGGAGGTTTGAACCTCCTGCTTCCAACCTCAAACATCGAACATCGAACGCAGTTGAGGAGTTTTTTACACCGTAGTTCATCACACATGCACCCCGAGCTCTTCACAGGTGCCGAGATGCTTCGGTCGAGAAGGGCGCTGACGGGTGCAGAGGCTCAAACCAATAGAGGAATCGCTACATGGCTGACAACCAGCCGACGTTAGAGGCACTGCTCGCGGCTGGAGTCCATTTTGGACACCAGACGCGTCGTTGGAATCCCAAGATGCGCCGCTTCATTTTCGCGGAGCGCAACGGGATCCACATCATCGATCTTCAGAAGACCCTCCGTCAGCTGGAGCTCGCGCAGAAGTTGGCGCGGGACGTCATTCTAAAAGGGGACAACGTCCTCTTCGTCTGCACCAAGCCCCAACTCTCCGCCATCGTGCGCGCGGAAGCGGAACGGTGTGGCGCCATGTTCATCACTGAACGGTGGCTGGGCGGCTTGCTCACCAATTTCCAGACCGTGAAGAAGCAGCTGCGACGCATGAAGGAGCTCGAGGCGGGCACTGAAGAAGGCGGCGGCTTCGAGAACTACACCAAGAAGGAGCAGCTCATGCTGTCGCGTGAGCGCGAGAAGCTTGGCAAGTACCTCAGCGGCATCAAGACCATGACCCGGCTTCCGGGCCTCATGTTCGTCGTGGATTCCAAGAAGGAGCGCATCGCGGTGAGCGAGGCGAACAAGCTTGGCATCCCGATCGTCGCCATCGTGGACACCAACGCCGATCCCGATCAGATCACCGTGCCGATCGCCGGCAACGACGACGCCATTCGCTCGGTCGAGCTGATGACGAAAGCAATCGCTGACGCGATCTCCGAGGCCCGCCGCGAGGCGCCGGTCCGCGAAGAGGTCGAGGACGCCGAGAGCTACACCTACAGTTCGGACCGAGGCGCGGAGCCGGCCGCCGAGGACACGGATCGCAAGCGCAAGCGTCGTCCGCGTCGCCGTCGCGCCAAGCCCGACGCCATCGCGGCCCGCATGAAGGGTGCGCCCGCGGAGGGCGGCGTGGAGCTCGGCGAGGCGGAAGGTGGCGAGGCCGAGACCGAGGCGGCG
>JANNJV010000026.1:0-2326 GCA_031395945.1 Gemmatimonadota bacterium
CCATCTCGGCACCGCGCTCGACATCGGCTCCGGCCGGCGCCGCGATCAGCTCCGAGCCATTCTCGAAGAAGCCGCGGGCCACCCGCTCGTGATCATCGGGGGCGACTTGAACGACGCCGGCGTCGGGAGTGTCGCCCTCGAAACGGGCTTTGCGTGGCCGACGCAGCGGGGCCCCAAAACGACACGATTCGGGCGATGGGATCACATTTTTCTCAAGGGGCTGACGCCTCCGGACTCGGCGGCATCCGGCACCATCGGCGGCGCCGCTAGCATCAGCGATCACCTTCCCATCTGGGCTCGCGGCATCCTGCCCTGACGGGAAGGGAGCAGCGCTTCTCGCGACCACAGCAACGGAACCTATCCTTGCCTTTGTGGTACAAAGTACTCTACATTGGTCAGGCCATCGTCCCTGTGGAGTGCTCATGACCAAGCGCATCATCGCTATCGTCTTCATCTTCGCCTGCACGGCCGTGGCGTGGATGATCCTGGGATCCAACATCTTCATGCGCTCCCGGTCCTCGGACCAGCACCTCCGGGGCAGGGTCTCGTCCACCTGGGGCACCAGCCAGTCGCAGCAGGCGCCGAGCGCATTCATCGAGAAAACCGAGACGCGCGTTGTGGAGTCTCCAGTGCGCCGGCTACCAGCGGCGGCAGGGACCCAAACCACCGAGGTGGCTCCGGCGCGAACGGAGGTGGTGCAGACGCGTATCCAAATCCCGCTGGAGCGCACGCGCGCCAGCGCGCAGTTCGTGTTGGACCATCGGCAAAAGGGACTGCTGTGGTACAGTACGTACGCCGTGACGTTCAGTGGCGCATACCGTTTCCGGAATACGGCGGACACCGACGCGATCACCCTCGAGTTCCGGTTGCCGGCCGCGCAGGCGGTGTACGACGACCTCAAGGTGACCTTGAACGGTGCCCCCGCAGCCTACGAGACGCGGAATCAGGCGATTGTCGTCAACACGCGCGTGTCCAGGGGCGACACGGTCGCCCTCGCGGTGGGCTACAAGTCGCAGGGGCTGGACGAATGGCGCTATGTGCTGGGGTCCGAGGTGACAGAGGTTCGCGATTTCGAGATGGTGATGCAGACCAATTTCGACGACATCGACTTTCCCGAAAGCACGTTGTCGCCCACGGAAAAGCGGGAGAGGGACGAAGGCTGGGAGTTACATTGGCGCTACGCCAACCTGCTCTCGGGCTTCCAGATCGGGATGGATATGCCGCAGAAGCTGCAGCCCGGGCCGCTCGCTGGGCAGATCGCGTTTTTCGCGCCCGTGTCGCTACTGTTTTTCTTCGCCGTGATGTTCCTGCTGGTGACCATCAGGGGCATCGATCTCCACCCCATGAATTACGCCTTCCTGGCCGCCGCGTTTTTCGCGTTTCATCTGCTGCTGGCGTACCTGGTGGATCACGTCTCCATCCACGTGGCGTTCGTCATCTCGTCAGTGGTGTCAATCGGGCTCGTGGTGAGCTATCTGCGACTGGTGGTGGGCCGGCAGTTCGCGTTCCGCGAGGCCGCCGCGGCACAGTTCATCTACCTGGTGCTGTTCTCGTACGCTTTCTTCTTCAAGGGATTCACCGGGCTCGCGATCACCATCGGCTCGGTCGTGACTCTCTTCGTGGCGATGCAGCTGACCGGCCGCGTGAACTGGACTGAGCTCTTTGCGGGATCCAAGGTTCGGTCGTAGCGCGAACACTGCGGCTGGAACTTGCGAGCTTTACACGCGGCGTCCCGTGGCGATACCTTACATCATCACATATCTGCCGAGTGAGCGATGAAGAAGAAATCACCGCGCGGGATCCCGGATTTTTCCTCGAAGGGTCCGAAATCGCGCCTTTTGGTTGACAAGAATGCTGAAAAGCCGGCGCGCCAGCCGCACGCCGCGCCCAATCCCAAGCCGCAGGCGACCGCGGTCAAATCGGGCGGCCGCCGAGGCGGCTAACAGGTCACATCAGGGCAGGGCGCGCTGGTTGCCGGCCAGGCGCGCCTTCTCCTGCTGGACGTACCACTCGGCTTCGCGGAGCAGCGCCTGCGCGTCGAACACCACGCCGTCCTTGATGGTCCAGCGCACGCCACCCAGCCTCGAGAGCTGCGTCCGGGGCACCGTCCCGTAGAAGCCGTAACCTCGGCCATACATCACCTTCAGGTTGTCGATGGGATTGCCGTTCACGACGGCGATGTCGGCGGCGCAGCCCACGCGGATGCCGCACAGCTGCTTGCTCTTGTCGAGCCCGAGCGCCTCGTACGCGTTGGTGGTCGCGACCTTGAACACGTCGATAGGATTAATCCCCGCCTCCTGCAGCAGCTCGAGCTCGCGGATGAGCC
>JANNJV010000064.1:0-5810 GCA_031395945.1 Gemmatimonadota bacterium
GGGTGAGCTGGGCGGTACGGGAACGTGCATCGTGCTCTTTCCCTCACTGAGGAATTCCGTCAACTTTGCGACGTTCACCGTGAGCAGCGTGACGATGAGCGGTCGCACGTACCAGCAACCGCAGAATCACGACCCTGATGGCAGCAGCACTGGCACCTCACAGCGTGTGAACAGGCCGTAACACAGTCCGCTCGGCGTCATCGCACACGCGGTGGCGCCGAGTGGCGTTTCGGGAACGCATGGGAAACTTCTACACCAATGTCACCCTCCGCGCCGCCGACCAGCCTGGGGTGGTGGAAGTGCTGCGTACGGCGCAACGCGAGGCGCTGGTATCGCAGCCGGCGAATGGGTGCATCGTCGTGTACGATCGCGAAAGTGAAGACCAGGATATCGAGGTGCTCAAACGGCTCGGCGGCTTGCTGTCAGCGAAGTTGCGATGCGTAGCGCTCGCGCTGCTCAACCACGACGACGACGTGCTCGCCTATTGGCTGCACGACAACGGCAAGCTGGTGGACGAATACGTATCGGCGCCGGCGTTCTTCGATGACTCGTCGGACTCCGAGGAGCCCGACGGCGGGGACGCCAACGTGCTGTGCCGCGCGTTCGGTGCGGAGTCGAGCGCCGCCAGGGTGGAGGAGATCCTCCGCGCGCGGCGGGCTGGCGGCGGCAATCAGGGCTACGTCTTCGAGTATGAGCGGCACGAAGCCCTTGCCACCGCGCTCGGCCTTCCGCCCATCTCGATCGCGTCCGGCTTCAACTACATCGACGACGGCGAATTCCCGGAGGACACGACGGAGGCCGACTTCGTTCGTATTGAATAGCTATTTTCTGATCATGTCCCCGAAAGAGTTCTCGCAGTGGCGCCCCCACCCCTGGCACGGTCTGCCCGTCGGCAAGGAGCCGCCGCTGCAGGTGAACGCCTACATCGAGCTCACCCCGTTCGACGTCATCAAGTACGAGGTGGACAAGGCGTCGGGCTATCTCAAGGTGGATCGTCCGCAGCGCACATCGTCGCAGCCTCCGGCGCTGTACGGATTCATCCCGCGCACTTATTGCGGCGATGAGGTCGCGGCGCTGTCACCCGGAGCCAAGAAGGGCGACGGCGACCCGCTGGACATCTGCGTGCTCAGCGAGCGGCAGATCACCCGGTCCGAGATCATCGTTCCGTCGCGCGTGGTCGGTGGGTTCCAGCTCGTGGATCGCGGAGAGGCGGACGACAAGATCATCGCCGTGCTCGAGGGAGACCTGATGTGGAACGGCCTGCACGATCTCCACGAGCTCCCCACGATCCTCATCGAACGGCTGGAGCACTACTTCTCGACGTACAAGCTCGTGAAAGGCGTGAGCGAGTCGCAGATCAAGGTGCAGCAGGTGTACGACGCCGACTACGCCGCGCGCGTCGTCACTGCGGCGATGGCGGATTACGAGACGCTCGTAGCGTAAGAGCTGGGTTGTGGGCTCTGGGCTACAAAAGGAAGTGGGCTGTGAGCTCCGAGAAGCCCACAGCCCATTACCCACAGCCCAGAGCTCAGAGCCCTATGGCTGAATACCCGCCAGCTCTCGTGCAGTCACGGCCAGCTTGTTCACTCTCGGCGCATCGCACGAATTGCGCGCGTCATTCTCGAGCTGCCCCGCCAGACCCAGCAGCCCCTCGCGACGCTGTGCGCCTGACGTCTGCTGCGCGCCCGCCAAGCCGGCTCGCACCGCGGCGATCCGGCCCGCGGACAGACATTTGTTGCGCTCGAGTTGGTCGGCGTACGCGCGCGCCAGCGCGAAGCTGGGCGGCCAGACGAACTTCGGCTGGCCCTGCGCGTTGAAGTAGTCGTAGTGCACCGTCTTGGCCGCGTCGATCTCGTTCTGCGAGACGTATTGACTTGGCGTCAGCTCGAAAACGTCCAGTCCGCGCCCGATCTCGGAGCTGTACATCGCGCCGTTGTACCAATAGACGGACCACGTACCGCCGTTCCCCATTCTCAGGGAATCAACGGGTCCACGGTCGTGATACGCGATCTCCATCGGGTTGCTCGCATCGGTCCAGTCGAAGACCGAGACGCCACCCTGATACCACGACTGCACCATCACGTCGCGGCCGGGAATCGGGATGAGCGACCCGTTGTGCGCCACACAGTTTTCCTGCGCCGTCTGCGGTGCCGACAACTTGTAGTAGCTCTTGAACTTCATGACGCCGCCTTCGACGGTGAAGATTGCGTCCGCGCCCCACTCCTTCTTGTCCGTCGCGCGACACTTGGGCGCGCCACCACCGCCCCATTCATCCGAGAACAGGATCTTGGTGCCGTCATTGTTGAACGTCGCCGAGTGCCAGTAGGAGAAGTTCGAGTCCGACACGGCCCCGATGCGGATGGGGTTCAAGGGATCCTTGATGTCGAGCAGGAATCCGTAGCCTTCGCAGGCCCCACCGGCCAGACCAAGCGCCGGAAACACTGTGATGTCGTGACACTGCGTCGGCCCGGGACGCGGACCGCTGTTCGGGCCCGCAGCTGGCTGCGCGCCAACCATGACGTCCACGAGCCTCTGGACGTTCGCGCGAAGGGCTGCGCTGTCAGCCGCCACGGGCGTACCCGTGCCACCGCGGGCTTTCACAATACTGTCCAACATGTTTCTCACCATCGGCGGGGGCAGAATCTGCTCGCTGCCAAACACGACCGCGGTGAACCCACCAGCAGCCTTTGCGGCGGCGACAGCCTTGGCGCGCGCAGCAATATCTTCCGGCGCTTCACCATGGCGCGGCGGAGCGATCAGGCCGGTGAAGATGCGCGGCGAGGCCACGATCGCGGCGGCCTGCGGATTCGCCAGCGGCACCCTGATGACTTCGATGCGGAACTGCGACGTGTTCGGGTCGGTAGGTGAACGGACGCAGCCCGCCAGCTCGTTGGGCGAGCGCACGCCTGCCGAACCGGATACGTAGACGTAGACGTTTTCCTTGTCCTTGGGATCCTCGAGCACCGTGTGCGTGTGCGACCCACGGCACGTCTGTACGTTGGCGATGTACTTCGGATTCGCGATGTCGCTGATGTCGAAGATGCGGATCCCGCGCAGGCGCTCCGTGCTGACGGTGTCTCTCACACCCTGATCGCCGCAGTCCAGACGTCCACTGTTTCCTTCACCGGAAACGAAGAGCAGGTTCTTGTAGACCGAGACGTCGCTCTGCGATGCCGGGCAGTAGTACGCCGTCTTCAGCGTGGGCGAGCTGGGATTGCTGATGTCCCACACCTGGAAGCCGTTGTAGTTGCCCTGGATGGCGTAATTGCCGGTGAACGCGATGTCCGAGTTGGTGCTGCCCAGGAACTTCCCCGTCGGCTGCACCTTGGCCAGAACTTTCAGATTCGACACGGCCTCCTGGGCGTTCATCAACCCGGCTTTCAAACCGACGCGCGGGTCCGGCGTCGGCGCGGTCGCAGGCGCCGGCGGGGCGCACGCACCCACCGACAACAGTCCGATCGCGAGCGAGAACTTCAACAATCTCATGGCTAATTCCTCTGATTGAGCGTGAATTCCGAGAGCATCTTCTCCATCCGTGCAATCTCCGTCGACTGATCGACGTTGACGTCAGAAGCGAACTTGAACACGAGCTCGTCCTGCCCGGCGCCGTACGTGCCGAACAGGTCCTTCACCATCGACACAGCGCCCTTGTGGTGCTGGATCATGAAGGTCAGGAAGAGCCGGTCGAACTCCGCTCCCTTCGCCTGGTCCAGCTCCTTCATCTGGGCATCGGTGAGCATGCCGGGCATCAGGTGCACCATCTCCTTCCCGTCCATCATCATTTTCATCCCCATGGTGGTTGCCTCGGGCACCGGTCTCTGCCGATCGGCAAGCCACTGCTGCATGATGACTATTTCATCCTCTTGCGCATTGATGATCCGTTCGGCGAGTCGCTGTACCGCCGGGCTCGCGCCGTGGGTCGGCACCCATCGGGACACAGCGATGGCCTGGGCGTGGTGGCCGATCATCCCCGACATGAAATGGACGTCCGCCTCTGTATAAGGAAGGCGGGCGCTGTCTCGCCGGGCCCTGGCGATGCCGGCGGTGTCGCCGTGCACCACCGCCAACGGACGCGACGCCGGCGTGGCCGCTACCTGCGGCCGCGTGGTGCCGCTGCACGCGCCTAACGACAGGGCGGCGGTGCTGAACAACGCGGCAAGGATGCCGCGGGTATGCATTCCGGTCATTCCATCAGTCCTGGCCCGGCTGTGCGCCGAGCTCCGTGAGTTAGAGCCTTGAAATATGCAGCGTCGGACTGCGTTACGCCTGCGGGGGGCCGGCTTCGGCCCGCGTTTCCCGAGCAGTCGCTCTGGGCGTGTGCAACCCAGCGCCCGGGAGACGTCTTACATACGGGCCCAACCCTGTGTGGGTTGCGCCGTGTCCGCCTCCCTCAGGAACCGACAATGCCTAATACCTCTCAAATCCGTCGCGGGATCCCCGCCCTGGCCGCTTTTGTACTGTCCATGACCCTCTTCGCGTGCATTCAGAAACGCGAGGCAAAGGACGAATCTGCCCAGTCGCTCCAGATGGCCGTCCCCGAAGGGGCGGTTGGGGCTGCCGCCCCCCCGATGGCCGACTTCGCCGGACGTGGCGTGTCGCTGGGCTCCGCGAAGGAAACTGCTGCCAGGGTTCGGACGAGCTCGACCGCGAACATGGCCCAGGCGCCCGGACGTCCAACGCAGGCGCAGACCGCTGTCGCGGGAATGATCATCCGCAACGGCGACGTGTCCGTCCAGGTGGATTCGCTCGAGATCGCGATCGAGAGAGTGCGGCAGCTCGCGGCGTCGCTGGGCGGCAACGTCGGCAACGTCTCCATCAACACCGGCGAGCGGCAGGTGCGCAGTGCCACGCTTGAGATGAAGATTCCGTCCGTGAAATTCGACGACGCCATGGGCGGCATGGCGCCCCTGGGCAAGGTGGAGCGCAGCACCGCCACCGCCGAGGACGTGGGCGAGGAATTCGTGGACATCAGTGCGCGCGTGGCGAACGCGAAGCGGCTGGAAGCCCGGCTGGTGACCCTGCTCGCGACGCGTACCGGCAAGCTGGAGGACGTGCTGGCCGTCGAGCGCGAGCTGGCGCGCGTACGCGAAGAGATCGAGCGCTATGAGGGACGGATCCGCTACCTGGCTACCCGGGTGGCGACGAGCACAATCGTCGCGCTCGTGCACGAGAAGCCACCGCTCGTCGCCACGCAGCCGGGCACGAACATCCTTGGCTCGGCGTTCGTCAACATGTGGCGCAACTTCGTGGCGCTCGTGGCACTCGGCATCGAGTCGCTGGGCGTGTTGATCCCGGTGGCGCTCCTGGCCTGGCTGGGCTTCTGGGGATGGAAGCGGTGGCGCGCCGGACGCGGATTGGCGGCCACCGCGTAGTCGAGTGGGACGTGGGAAATGCGGCCGGCAGGCATTCACGACACAGGTGACAAGGATCAACCGATCTAACGGGATAGACCCGATCCTTCTTTGTTATCTCTATCGGTTTGATCCATTCGCATCGGTTGATCCTTGTCACCTATGTCGTCGATGCCGGATCTGCACGGCGTGGGCGACGCGTATCTCAGCAACTTCGTGAAGAACATCATGAGCGTGACGCCGGAAGACGTGCGGCGCATGACCGCCACGTACCTGCGGCCGGACCGCATGACGCTCATCGTGGTGGGAGACAAAAAGACGGTGGAACCGCAGCTGGCGCCGTGGGCTGTCGTAGTGCCATAAGGGACTGTGGGCTGTGGGCTGTGGGCCAGGGACACGCGAGGGCTGGGGCTCCCCAAAGCGAATCGTCTGAGGACGGCACGCGGCGTAGCCGCGGAC
>JANNJV010000106.1:0-3958 GCA_031395945.1 Gemmatimonadota bacterium
CGCCACGCGGCCCAGGTCCACTTTGCCCTTGAAGGCCGCGGACGAATCGTTGAACGCGCGCCAGGCCTCGAGATGCTTGAGCAGCATCCAGCCGCGGGCATCGTTCTCCTGATTCATGAAGCCGTTGAGGAAATTCTCGTCCACGGAGACGAAGATGAATCCGCGGCTTGCCATGAGCTCGCCCATATACCCGTACCCGGGGTCGGAAAAGTCCTTCATGTTGTGGTTGCCGTGGACGATCAGGACCAGCGGGTAGGGGCCGGCTCCTTCCGGATACCAGACGCGGCCGTTCACCGGCAACTTGGAGAAGCCGAACCCCCAGTATTTCTCGCGAACTTTGCGCTGGGCAGGATTGGGCGCGTCGGCCAGCTTGCTGGCGTCCACGATCCTGGTCTTGATGCCCACGGAATCGCGAAATACCGCACGCCGCTTGTCGGTGCCACTTCCATAGTAGAGCGTCCGCACAGCGAAGGAGCCGCGTTCGGCCGGGTTCGGCGCCATCAGGGATTGATGCGCCAGCACCGTCGGCGAGTCGTCCTTGGCGAGCTTGAGCCGTTGGGCGCAAGCTGCCAGGGCAGCGGCCGCGACAAGAAATGAGCAACGGGCCAGCGTCATGGGCGCATGGGAAGGAAGTTGTCTAAGCGAAAGCGTCGTCCCAGGCGGCTCGAAACCCCGGACGCGGAATTAGACACCCAATTCCGGCTTTTGGATAGAATTGAAGGTCGAGACCAAACCCACGAGTCGTCGTGCGGGCTGACGGGTGTGTCGCGAGCGCTGTGAACGAGATTCCCCGTCGTATAGCCGCGTACTCGCGCGGGTTGACACAGAGGCCAACTCCAATAAATTCAGGTGGCTACGGTGGAATTTGACCGCAGCGAAAGCCCGGCGCACTGCGAGCCGGCACTGATGGGCCCACCCGATCGAGCGGTGGGGGTAGCTGTGACCGGCTGAGCGCTCTCCGAGCGCAACGCTCCCGATAAGAAACGCAGGACAATTGAACGTCGATGCTTTTCGCGTCGCTCAGAATGACCGAGCGACTCCGGGATGCTCGGCGCGCCATGGGTCCCCAGTCACGCTACAGTGGCGACTGTACCCGGCGATTGCGGATGGATACCGGCTCCGGTACGGAGCGCTGGTCCACCCGCGTTTTTGCTGCTAAAACGGCTTTAGGCTCTGGGCTTTATGCTCTGGGTTTAGAGCCCAAAGCCCAAAGCTCAAAGCCCAAAGCGCTCTCATAGATCATGGCTCGCATCACTCCGCTCGATCGCTATCGCAACATCGGCATCATGGCCCACATCGATGCCGGGAAGACGACTACGACCGAGCGTATCCTGTACTACACCGGCAAGACGCACAAAGTCGGCGAGGTACATGATGGTACCGCGACGATGGACTGGATGGAGCAGGAGCAGGAGCGCGGCATCACGATCACGTCGGCTGCGACCACGGCCTTCTGGACGCGTCTGGGCATCGAGTATCGCATCAACATCATCGACACGCCCGGCCACGTGGATTTCACGGTCGAGGTCGAGCGGTCGCTACGCGTGCTCGACGGCGCCGTGACGCTGCTGGATTCGGTTGCCGGAGTGGAGCCACAGACCGAAACCGTGTGGCGCCAGGCCGACCGGTACGGCGTGCCGCGTCTCATTTTCGCGAACAAGATGGATCGCGTCGGCGCGGACTTCGATCGCTGCATGACGATGATCCGCAATCGCCTGTCGCGGCACGCGTATCTGCTGCAGCTGCCGGTCGGCTCGGGTGAGCTGTTCACCGGTCACATCGACGTCATCGAGCGCAAGCAATACATCTTCGATGACGATTCGCTGGGCAAGAAATTCGACATCGTGGACGTCCCGGCGGAGTACAAGGACCGCGTGGAGAAGGCGCGCCACGAGGTTATCGACCACGCAGTTGCCGTCGCGCAGGACGATGCGATGATGGAGAAGTATCTGGCCGGTGAAGAGCTCACCATCGAAGAGATCCGCCGCGCGATTCGCAAGGCGACGGTCACGAGCCAGATGATTCCCGTGTTGTGCGGCGCGTCGTTCAAGAACAAGGGCGTGCAGGCGCTGCTCGACGCCGTTATCGATTATCTCCCCGCGCCGGTGGACGTGCCGTCCATCACGGGGCACCTGCCGCATCATGACGAGACCATCGCCGAGCGTCAGACGCAGGACGACGCGCCGTTCGCGGCGCTGGCGTTCAAGATTGCGACGGACCCGTTCGTGGGAAAGTTGACGTTTTTCCGGGTTTATAGCGGCGTGCTGAAGTCTGGCTCGTACGTCTACAACTCGACGAAGGACAAGCGCGAGCGCGTGGGGCGTCTGCTGCAGATGCACGCGAACAAGCGCGAGGAGATCGAGGAAGTCCGCGCGGGTGACATCGCCGCGGCCATCGGCCTTCGCGACACGCGCACAGGCGACACGATGTGCGACGATGATCACCCGATCATCCTCGAGGCGATGAAGTTCCCGGCGCCCGTCATCGACGTCGCGATCGAGCCGAAGACGAAGGCGGACCAGGACAAGCTGGGCATCGCGCTCGCGAAGCTGTCGGAAGAGGATCCCACGTTCCGCGTGCATACGGACGCGGAGACGTCGCAGACGATCATCTCCGGCATGGGCGAGCTGCATCTGGAAATCATCGTCGATCGCATGATGCGCGAGTTCAAGGTGGACGCGAACATCGGCCGCCCGCAGGTGGCCTATCGCGAGACCATCCGGAAGCGCGTCGAGAAGGTCGAGGGCAAGTTCATCCGCCAGTCGGGCGGCAAGGGCCAGTACGGCCACGTGGTCATCAACGTCGAGCCGTCGGGACCGGGCGCGGGCTTCGTGTTCGAGGACAAGATCGTCGGCGGCGTGATCCCGCGTGAGTACATCGGGCCGGTGGAGCAGGGCATCAAGGAAGCGCTGGAGAACGGCGTGCTGGCCGGCTACCCGATGGTCGACGTCAAGGTCGAGCTGGTCTACGGATCGTACCACGACGTGGATTCCAGCGAGATCGCGTTCAAGATCGCCGGCTCCATGGCGGTGAAGGAAGCGGCCAAGCGCGCGCAGCCCGTGCTGCTCGAGCCGTTGATGAATGTCGAAGTGGTCGTCCCCGACGCGTATATGGGTGACGTGCTCGGCGATCTGTCGGCGCGCCGTGGCAAGATTGGCGGGATGACGCAACGCGGCGAAGCGCAGGTGATCGCCGCGACGGTTCCGCTCTCGGAGATGTTTGGTTACTCCACAAAGCTGCGCTCCATGTCACAGGGACGCGCGGTGTATTCCATGGAGTTCGCGCACTACGAAGAAGTGCCGAAGAGCAAGGCAGAGGAGATCATTTCGAAGGTGAAAACGTAGGACGCTCTGGGCTCGGGGCTTTGGGCTCTGGAGCCCATGGCCGACAGCCCACAGTCCAAAGCATTTCGATCATCAACCAGGAACACGACAATGGCGAAGGCGAAATTCGAACGTAACAAGCCGCACGTGAACGTCGGCACGATTGGCCACGTCGACCATGGCAAGACCACGTTGACGGCGGCCCTCACCAAGGTCTCGGCCGACAAGGGCTTCGGGACCAAGTACATCGCGTACGACGAGGTCGCGAAGGCGTCCGAGTCGCAGGGTCGTCGTGATCCGACGAAGATCCTGACGATCGCCACGTCGCACGTGGAGTACGAGAGCCCCAAGCGCCACTACGCGCACGTGGACTGTCCCGGACACGCGGACTATGTGAAGAACATGATCACGGGTGCCGCGCAGATGGACGGCGCGATCCTCGTCGTCAGCGCGGTGGACGGCCCGATGCCGCAGACGCGCGAGCACATCCTGCTCGCCCGCCAGGTGAACGTGCCGCAGGTGGTGGTGTTCCTCAACAAGTGCGACCTCGTCGAGGACGCCGAGCTCCTCGACCTCGTCGAGCTCGAGGTGCGCGAACTGCTCTCCAAGTACGGCTACGACGGCGACAACGCCCC
>JANNJV010000115.1:0-34489 GCA_031395945.1 Gemmatimonadota bacterium
GCGAGCGGAGACTCACGTCCTCACGAGCGGCCGCCAGCCTGCGCGAGCGGAGGATCAGACCTGAGCGGGATCCTCGACCGTGTCCTCATCCACCTTTTCCTCGCGCAACATCGTGCGCCGGACGACCGTCACGACGCCCGCAAGGATCAGCGCCCAGCCGCACACTTCTACCGTCCGCAGCAACAGCGTGTCGAGCGCCATGGGCAGCCAGTCGCCCCACTCGGCACGCGCTGAGCCCGTGGGCTCGCGCCCCAACCAGATGAGCACCGCACTGGTCAGTGATTCCGCCGCCACTTCTACGATCGCGAACAACGGCGCTTTCAGCACCCAGCGCCTGACGGGAAAGTTGGCCAGGTGCATCGTGGCCATACCGCATAGCACCAGCAATCCCAGCACGATGGAACCGCCCCACAAGAACCAGTTGCTGGCCGCCTGGGTGTAGACCAGTGCCCGGAAGAGGCGGAGGACGATCCCGGTGAGCAGCGCCATCTCGACAAGCGAGAGCGAGAAGCGGCGCAGGATCGTCGGCTCCTCGAAGTGCCACTGAACGGTGTGCTTCGGGAAGTACTTCGTCATGAGGACGTGCCTCTTAGCGATCTACTGAAATTACTTGCCCCTACCGAATCCAGTGCCCGATCCGCTTCCAGCGAATGTCGGTAATGAATGATAGCGGACGATCGCTGTCGCTCGACGGCACGTACGTGTAGTAGATGAACATCGGCCGACCGCGAACGTTGGCGCGCGGTACTACGCCCCAGAAACGACTGTCCTTCGACGCGTACCGGTGATCGCCCATCATGAAATAGTGCTGCTGCGGGATGAGCAGCGGACCCCAGTGATCCAGGGTCGGTGTCTTGGGCGGCCCTCCGAAGCGTGTGCCTGCGAGCTCGATGGTGTGCTGCCATTCCATCAGCGGCGAGCTCTCGTTGCCGTTGCCCTTGGGATTCGACGCCGCCGCGTACCCCTGCCGCTGCGGCACGCCGTTCACGTGCAGCAGCCCTTCGCGCATGAACAGGGTATCGCCAGGCATGCCCACGAGACGCTTTACCAGGGTGGGATTGGGATCCTCGCCCGCCTGCGCCATGTCCGGCTGATACGGGGAGACGAAGACCACGACTTCGCCGCGCTTGGGATCGGAATACCCCGGCAGGTTGGTCCGCGTAAACGGGACGTGCGGCCCGTAGACCAGCTTGTTTACGAACAACCAGTCGCCCACCAGCAGTGTTGGAATCATGCTGCCCGAGGGAATGCGAAACGCCTCCATCAGGATCGTCTTGATCACGAGGTAGATCAGGACGGCGCCGGCGAGGGATTTCACGTTCTCCCAGAGAACCTTCGCTAGCGGCCGCCCGGCTTTCGATTTCGTTGTTCCCCCGCGAGCCTGCGCGACGACGTTGGTCTTGGGGAGGGTGGAGCGTTTCTTGGCCAAAAGATTGTCTCGCAGGTGTGCTGAATTCAGAACCGTCTTCCGGGCGCTACGGGATCCCGGGGTGACGCCTTAAAACTAGAAGGGCGCACCGTTGAGAGTGCGCCCCCGAGAATTCGACCAAAGCGGCCGAAGCTACTTCATGTGCCTGCTGACGAGCTTTGTCATCTCGAACATCGAGACCTTGCCCTTGCCGCCGAACACCACGCGGAGCTTGTCGTCCGCGTTGATCATGCGGCGCTCCTTCGCATCCTGAAGCCCGTTCCGCTTGATGTACTGCCAGAGCTTCTTGGTGACTTCGGTGCGAGGGATGGGGGTGCTCCCGACCACGGCCGAAAGGGCGGAGTCAAGTTGCATCGGCCTCATGAACGCCGCGTTTGGTTTGCGCTTCGCGCCACCACGCTTCGCAGCCTTCTTGCGGGTCGCTTTCTTGGCGCCCTTCCGCGCACCCTTCTTCGCTCCCTTCTTTTTCTTCGCCGCCATGTGGTCTCCTCTGGAGTTGGTGAGCGGAGTGCCTTTCCCTATGGGAAAAAGCCTTGTGACACTGCTCCGCCGCGCGAATAGTAAAATCCTCTATGGGGAGCGCAATAGGCAGTTGCGCGGTTCTCACTCTGAAAAACGTCGAAGCAGCTCCATCATCCGAAGGTCGAACGGGTCGGAAGAGGCGTCGTCCGCCTCTATTTCATAGTTCTTTTGCGGTGTTTCGAGGATCATCGGGACGCCCGTGGAGCGCCGATCCCCCACCAGCCACTGGAACGTTTCGACACCGATTTGCCCCTCGCCCAGCAGCATGTGGCGATCGCGATTGGAGCCCAACTCCCCTTCGCTGTCGTTCAGGTGGAAGAATCCCGGCTGCTCACCCGCTTCCTCCTCGAACTTATCCAGCGTCTGCGTGAGCTCGCTCTTCTTGCGAATGTCATAGCCGGACGCAAACAGGTGGCAGGTGTCCAGGCCGTAACCGGTGCGCGCCCGAAAGCGCTTGGGGATATGCGCGAGAATGAGTCCCACCTCTTCCGCCGTGCGGGCCATGGTGGTGCCCGCGCCGGCCGTGTTCTCGATAAGAAGCCGGGTATCGGACTTCACCGTCTCCAGCGCGTGCACCATGGCACCGGCGATGCGCTCGGCGGCGCCCTCGCGATCCCCGTCCGTGGCGGCCCCGGGGTGAAAGCACACCTGTCCCAGACCCAGCAGCGACGACCGCTCCAATTCCTTGGTCAGGCCGTCCCGCGCACGAATCCACTTGTCGGTATCGGGCGTCGCGACGTTCAGGACGTAGGCGCCGTGCGCCATGATGCGCCTGGCATCCATCTTTGTTTCGTCCAGCGCAGCTCGGAAGCGGTCGACGCGTTCCGGGCGGATGGACGATTTGTCACCGTAGTACTTGGGTACCGCGGTAAAGAGCTGCAGGGCGGTCATGCCGGCATTGGCCGCCCTGCGCACGGCCATGTCGAGCCCGCCGTTATCGATGGTGTGCGCGCCGAACCAGTGTGCCACTCAGAGATCGTCGCCCAGTTTGATCATCCTGTGCGAGCCGGCGTAGTTGACGGACTGCGGATCACGCAGATCGCCCAATTTCTTTACCAGGGCACTGATGCGTCGCCCCTGCTCGATGATCACCTTGAGTTCGTCCGTCGGTTGCCCCTTGGCTTCGAAGTCCATGAGCATCAGCTCGGCGGTGCCGAGCAGTCCGGTGAGCGGATTGTTGATCTCGTGCTGGAGGCCCACGGTCGCCTCACCGATGCCCGCCAGGAAACGCGACTTCTGGAGATCCTCTTCCGCCTGTCGTCGCAGGCCGTCGGTTTCCATGCGGCGCTGGGCAATCCGTAGTCTCGCGAGCAGACGTTGCCCGCTGGTGGGCTTGGTGACGTAGTCGTCGGCGCCGGCATCGAGCACGGCTTCGAGGTCGGCGGCCTTGTCCCGCCCCGTGACAATGAGAACGTAGGTCTTGCGGTCGAGCTCCATCTCCCGAATGCGACGACAGACGTCGAGGCCGTCCAGCTCGGGCATCTCGATGTCGAGCACCACCAACGAATGCCGCGTCTTCTGCCAAGCATCCCAGGCCGATGCGCCATTGTCCACAGCGTCGTAGGGCCTGCCAAGCGCCTCCAACACGTGCTCGAGCAATAAAACGATGGTGGGATCGTCGTCCGCGATCAGCACGCGCGTCATCCTGCGAATATAGCGCGCGAGCGCGAGCGGAGCAGGCGACGCGAAGAGCGAATATCTTAGAGCCGTACGTCGATCCGCTAACGAGGACACAATGGCCGCACCCACGAAACCCACGTCAACGCGCGGCGCAGAATCGAAGATGCGCGCCTCTGCAGATTCCCCGCAATCGGATCTGGTGCGCCCACCCACGAGCGCAGTGCTCGCGAACTTTACCGGGATTCGCCGCGTACCCACGCCCGTGAACGAGCCGGTCAAATCGTACGCGCCCGGATCGCCGGAACGAGCCGAGCTCAAGGCGCGCCTGGAGAAAATGTCCAACGAGCGGGCCGACATCCCGATCATCATCGGCGGCCGCGAGATCCGCACGGGCAGCATTGGGCACGTGGTCATGCCGCACAACCACAAGCACGTGCTGGGCGACTGGCACCGGGCCACCGCGGAGCACGTCGCCCTGGCTATCGATGCCGCGCGCGAGGCACGACGCGAATGGGCCAACTGGGCATGGGAGGATCGCGCCGCCGTCTTCCTCAGGGCGGCCGAGCTGCTGGCGACCACGTGGCGCGCCACCCTCAACGCCGCAACGATGTTGGGGCAGTCGAAGACCGTCTACCAGGCGGAAATCGACGCTGCGTGCGAACTGACGGATTTCTGGCGCTTCAACCCCGCCTACGCGCAGGAGCTGTACAGCGAGCAACCGCTGTCTGCGCCGGGGATGTGGAACCAGCTGGACTATCGCGGTCTGGAAGGATTCGTGTACGCCGTATCGCCGTTCAACTTCACGGCGATCGGCGGCAACCTGCCAGGTGCGCCCGCGCTCATGGGCAACACGGTGGTGTGGAAACCCGCGACCACCGCGATTCTCTCGGGCTACTACATCATGAAGCTGCTGGAGGAAGCAGGGCTTCCGCCGGGAGTCATCAACTTCATTCCGGGCGACGCGGCCGAGATCTCGAACGCTTGTCTCGCACATCGGGAGCTGGCAGGCGTGCACTTCACGGGCAGCACCGGCGTCTTCAACAGCATGTGGAAAACGATCGGCGCCAACATGTCCAGCTACCTCTCGTATCCGCGCATCGTGGGCGAGACCGGGGGCAAGGACTTCATCGTCGCGCATCCAAGCGCCAATCCGCAGGCCATCGCGGTCGCCATCGCGCGCGGCGGCTTCGAGTACCAGGGCCAGAAATGCTCGGCGGCATCCCGCGTCTACGTACCTCGTTCGCTGTGGAAGCAGGTACGCGACGCCACCGTCGGCATGATGGACGACATCAAGCAGGGGGACGTTCGTGATTTCAGGAATTTTGTCAGCGCCGTGATCGACAAGAAATCGTTCGACAAAATCAGCGACTATCTCGGCGACGCCAAGCGCAACGCGAAGATCATCGCTGGCGGCACGGCCGCGGGCGACGAGGGGTACTTCATCAAGCCCACGTTGGTGGAGACCGACGAGCCGGCGTATCGCCTGCTCAACGAGGAGATCTTTGGCCCCGTGGTCACCGCGTACGTGTATGACGATGCCAAGTGGAGCGAGACGCTGCGGATCGTGGACAAGACATCGCCCTACGCGCTCACGGGGGCGGTGTTCTCGAACGACCGCGGCGCGGTGCGCGAGGCACCGCTCGCGCTGCGCAACGCGGCCGGCAACTTCTACATCAACGACAAGCCCACGGGCGCCGTGGTGGGCCAACAACCATTCGGGGGCGCGCGCAGCTCCGGCACGAACGACAAGGCCGGCTCGAAGCTGAACCTCGTGCGATGGGTGAGCGCTCGCACCATCAAGGAGACGTTCTCGCCTCCTACCGACTACAAGTATCCGTTCATGGGAGAGAAGTAAGGGCTGGTCCGCAGATCAATCAGCCATCCGAATGCGTAGTTGGCCCGGAGTATGAGCGTCCTGATTCTGAACAAGCGAGATGTTCAGTCCATGCTGTCGATGCCGGTATGCATCGAGCTCATGGCTGAAGCGCTTGCGTCGCTGTCGCGCGGCGAGGTGATCCTCCCGCTGCGGCCGGTGATTCGGATCCCGGAGTCGCCCAACGCGTTTGCCGTCATGCCGACGTACTCGGCCGCGCTGCGAGCCAGCGGCGCCAAGCTGATCACGGTGTATCCCGGCAATCATGGAACCGCACTGGATTCGCACCAGGGTGCCGTGTTGTTGTTCGACGGCGGAAACGGGCGACTGCTGGCCATGATGGAGGCGGCGTCGATCACCGCCATTCGCACGGCGGCGGTGTCCGGCGTGGCCACACGACTCCTGGCCCGCGAGAACGCGCGCACACTCGCGATTCTGGGCGCGGGAGTACAGGGCCACACACACGTGGACGCAATGCTGGCCGTTCGGGGCTTCGAGAAGGTGGTCGTGTGGAGCCGAACTGCGCATCACGCCAAAGCCCTCGTCGCGATAGCCCAGACGAAACACGCCGCCGAATTCGCGGTCGCGAAGGACGCCGAGTCGGCGGTCCGGCAAGCCGATGTTATCTGCACGGTGACGGCGTCCCGCGAGCCGGTATTACGCGGCGAGTGGCTGCGCCCGGGGACTCACGTGAATGCGGTGGGCGCGTCCGTGCCCGGTGCGCGCGAACTGGACAGTGAAGCCGTACGCCGCTCGGTCGTGTACGTGGACAGGCGCGAGTCGGCGCTCAACGAGGCCGGCGACCTGCTCATCCCCATGAAGGAAGGCGTCATTGACGCCGGGCGCATTCGCGCTGAAATCGGCGAACTGCTGACTGGCGCCGCCACGGGCCGCGCGAATGCCGAGGAAATCACTCTGTTCAAGTCGCTCGGACTGGCTGTCGAAGATCTGGCCTGCGCCCATTACCTGCACGAACGCGCCGAGCGCGACAAGGTAGGTACGTGGGCCGAATTCTAGCGGCGCCCACCATCGCGGACGTGCGACGCGCACGTGAGCGGCTGAAAGGGTCGGTGGTGCGCACGCCTCTGGTGCGGTTTGAGGACGATGCGGATGGTCGGGAGATCTACCTCAAGCTCGAAAACCTGCAGCCCATCGGCTCGTTCAAGTTGCGCGGCGCGTTGAACCGGATCCGCAGCTTGCCGCGGGAAGCGCTGAGCGAGGGCGTGTATACCGCGAGCGCAGGCAACATGGCCCAGGGGGTCGCCTGGGCAGCGCGCGAGCTCGGTGTACCTGCGAGCGTCGTCGTGCCGGATACCGCCCCCGCGGCGAAGCTGGAAGCCATTACGCGGTTGGGAGCCGTGATCGTCAAGGTGTCGTATGACGAATGGTGGAGCACCATGACGCACCACGGTCGAGCCGGCATGCCCGGCGTGTTCGTGCATCCGTTCGCCGACCAGGACGTGATGGCGGGGAACGGAACCATCGCGTTTGAGATTCTCGAGGAGCTGCCGGACGTGGACGCCATCCTGGTTCCGTGGGGCGGCGGCGGCCTGACCTGCGGCATTGCTGCCACGGCGCGAGCTCTCCGGCCGTCAGTGAAGGTCTATGCGTGCGAAGTGGAAGGAGCGGCGCCGCTGTCGGCGTCGTTCCAGGCCGGACGCCCCGTGACGATCGAGAACCGTCGCTCCTTTGTGGACGGTATCGGCGGGCGCGGCGTTTTTGAGGAGATCTGGCCGCTGGTCAGGGAGATGGTGACGGGGGTCCTCACCGTTCCGGTCGCTGACGTCGCCAGCGCAGTGCGACTCATCGCACAGCGCGCACGGGCGGTTTCGGAAGGTGCTGGGGCCGCAGCCCTCGCCGCCGCCCGCGTGCATGGCAACGAGCTCGATCCCGCGTTGCGGCGAGTGGCATGCATCGTTTCAGGCGGCAATATCGACTCGGCCGCCTTGGCGACCATCCTGTCCGGCTCGATTCCGTAATGATGGCACTTGCCCTGCTATTCCAGAGGCAGGAGCGTGCATGAAGAGTTTCAGGGATTCCCAGGATGTGGCGTGGACGGTCTTCGAGGTCAGGCGTCAGGTCAGCGCGCCGGGCGACTGGTCATACCTGCCCAGTGGTTTCAGCGACGGCTGGCTGTGTTTCGAGTGTAGCGCCGTGAAGAAGCGCCTGATCCGCTATCCCGAACGGTGGCGCGAGTTCAACGATCAGGAACTCCAGAAGCTGCTGGAGCAGGCCGCGCCAGCTCCGCGATCGAACCTGCGTCCTGGTGAGGATTTTGGCGACTCGTCCACGTCACCGGACCTGAGACCAGACTAGCAGCGGGCGCGGTGGTTGGCGGCCAGACGTCTTAGGTTCTGGCCATGGCCTCCCGCGCCTTTCCGTTCGTCACCGCCGACGTCTTCACCACACGACAGTTCGGCGGCAACCAGCTGGCCGTGTTTCCAAATGCCGCCGGCCTGGATCCCGAGTTGATGCCGCGCATCGCGCGCGAGTTCAACTTCTCCGAGACCACCTTCGTGCTGCCGCCAGCTGATCCGCGGCACACGCGCCGCGTACGAATCTTCACGCCCGGCGGCGAGCTTCCCTTCGCGGGACATCCCACGGTGGGCACGGCCTTCGTGTTGGCAACGATCGGCGATATCAAGCTCACCGGCAGCGAAACGCGCATCATCTTCGAGGAAGGCGTAGGGCCAGTGCCTGTGATGATCCGATCAGAAAACGGGAAGCCGGGTTTTGCCCAACTCACGGTGGCCAAGTTGCCGAAAGTAGGTCCGCCGCCGCCGTCCACACACGATCTGGCGCGGATGCTGGGCCTGGACGCCGACGACATCCTTGATGGAGGGACGGTTGCGCCGGAAGCGGTGTCGTGCGGCGTTCCGTTCCTGTTCGTCCCCGTCAGCGACCGTATCACGCTCGGTCGCGCGCGCGTGCGTCTGGACGACTTCGAGAAGGTCATGCGCGGCTATTGGGCACCGGAGGTTTTCGTGTTCTGTGATGAGCCGGAGCTGCCGGGCTCACACTATCGCGCGCGGATGTTCGCGCCTGGTCTCGGCGTCCCGGAAGATCCGGCGACTGGCGGCGCGTGTGCCGCCTTTGGCGGCTACCTGGGCTCTCGCGACAAGCGGCAGGATGCCACACTGCGTTGGGTGGTGGAGCAGGGGTTCGAGATGGGGAGACCGAGCTTGCTCGAGGTGGAAGTGGACAAGAAGGGCGGTGCGATCACCTCGGTTCGGGTTGGCGGGAATTCGGTGCTTGTCTCGCGGGGAGAGTTTTTCGTGGGCGAACGCTGACGGCGTTCCACGGCGTTCTCGGCGGCTCACAACGTTCTGGGCCCGGCGCCGACAAGAAACGATGCGACGCCGGTGGGCTAAGGGACGCAGTTCGTGCTTAGCTACTGCTCGTAGACGATATCGACCGGAATCCCACGCGCACTGAGTCGCGCCAGGTCCGACTGCAATGTCGGCGAGATGGTGCCGAAGTCAGTGCCGAAGGTCCCGACGCCCGCGTAATCGCCATTGCCCTGCAACGTGAGAATCACCCTGGCCAACTCGTTCGCGGCGTCCTGCATACGAACGAAATTGACGCGATAACGTCCCGTCGCCGCCTCACGTGTGAACGCGCCGCGACGTTCCAGGAAATTCATCGCCGCGACGTTCGCGCGGCCGTGCGCGCTGCCGACGCCGAAGCGCACTGACCGGAAGATGCTGGCCAGGAATGAGACGAGGTTGTCCTCCATGGTACCCGCCCGCAACTCGTTCTGGGTCCGAAGCTGCCGCACCATGTAGAGACCCAGGATGTCTGCCTTGCCTTCTTCCAGCGAACCGGCGCGCTCCTTCAGCGCCTCGCGGACAGTCCCCTTGCCGTTGATGGTGTTCTTGATTCCCAGGCCGTGGGCCACTTCGTGGAACATGACGTTCTCGAAGAAGGCGTCGAAGGTGACATGCGTGAGTTGATCGGGAACGATGAGCTCGCGCGCGATGGGCAGGAGAATGTGATCGAACTTGGCGCGCATCGCGTTCTTGAGCTGCAGGCGGCGCGCGCCCTTCTGGAGTTGGACCTGCTCGTCGTTCGGCAGGTTGATGGCAATGGTCTTGGCGCCGACGTTGGCTTGGCCAGAGACGTAGACCACGTCGTACGCGTTCAGCTCCGAGTCGGAGCCGGGCGACTCACGCTTGTATTCTTCCGGTACCGGAATGCCGCGCTGCAGCGTCGGCAGTTGCGTTGCGTACCGCGCCAGGCGCGAACTCCAGTCGCGATCCTTTATCAGCACGAACCCTTCGTGGGCTGTCTTGTATCCGAACAGCTCGTCGTCGTAGGTCTCGATGGGACCAATCACTACTTCGATGGTGTTGGTCTTCATCTCCATCCACGCGAAGTCGCTGGGTTGATATTCGTCGGTGCGCAGCGCGCGCGCGCGGAGCGTGAGGTAGGCGCGCAGGCCGGCGTCATCGGCCAACATGGACGCGGCATCCAGGCGTTGCGCGGCCCGCTCGTGCTGCGCCGCGAAGAAGCGTGAGAACGGGATGGCGACCAAGGCTCCCGATGGGTCGCGCCGAATCATCGTGTATTGGGACTTCAACGAGTCCGCCCGACTTCCGCCCTTCGCGACTTCGGCTTCGAACTCTGCCTTGGTCATGTTCGACGGATAGAAGTTGGATCCCGCTGGCCGCGGACCTACGCCCCGGACGAAGGGTGTGTTGTTGTCCAGTCGGTCCCATGGTCCGTAGTTGATCTCGGCGAATCGTCGCACGGACGCGTCGGCGATGCTGCGCAGGTCGGCAGGATTGCCATATGTCTGAATCCAGAACGCCTCGTCCATGGACTTGGCGGCGTCGACCAGCAACGGAATCATCTTCCGTTCATTCTCGGTGAGGCCCGAGAGGTCCGGCGCGAGGCGGATGGCGCGATAGGACGCCACACGTGCGGCCACGTCCGTGACCACTGGCACGACCGGCGGCGCCACCGGTACTCCGGTGGTCGGCGTTGGCGTTGCGGGTGGCTGCACTGGTGTTGGGGGCGTATCTGAAGTGGTGGTTACTGGCACGGTAGAGGCGCATCCTGCCGCAACAGTAATGGCCGTAATTATGCCAAGTGTCTGTTTAATGATGGTCATGTGTCGGCATGCTGGTTTGTAAAGTATCTGAAGTTAGTGGCAGGTCCGACAGGTGTTCCTGCACAATGACCCACCGACCGCGCTGTTTTTCAAAGACCATGGTCATGGCCCCACCGATCACATGGGGCTCATTCCTTGGATTGCGGTGCGGCACACTGTAAGTGGCAGTCACCACCGCCGCGGACGGCGAAAGGACATCTACCCAGAACCGCTCCCAAACCCACCTTGGCTCCCGCATGTTGACGCCCACGTTGTCCCAGAAATAGCGAATTCCGGCATCGAGCGTGTCGCGAGAGGTGATCGCGCGGCCGCTGTTGGCGGAAATCACCCGTCCAGACGCCGGGTACAACGAAAGCATGCGTTGAGTGAGGCCTGGCTTGGACAAGTCGTAGGCATCCTTGAGCGTCTGTTCGATCTCCGCCGAGATTGCCTGTCGCTGCGCTGGAGTGAGCTGGCTTCCAGTGGGGCCCGAACAGCCGAGAAGTGCGATAATGGAGACCGCGAGGACGAATCGCATGGAGTTAAGCTATGAGCTTGTGCCGTCCATCACATGGGACAGGTATGTCCGGCAATGGAGACAGTACAAAGGCGTTAAGCGCGTCCTTTTGGAATTAACACTCGGTCCGAACAGTGCCATTACGGTTGGAGCGTGCCACCGGAGAATCAATGCGTACAGCCCTGAAGTTCTCAATCGCCGCCCTCGCAGTCGCCGTGGGTATTACCGCATGCGGTGATGCGAAAGCAACGGAAGCGTCGCAGGAGGATTTGAAGCGCGACCTGGAGCTGGCCTCGTCGACCACGATGAACCTGGCGACACCGAAAGTGGATCCGTCGCTGCTCACGTTGGAGACCAAGCCGCAGGGCGCGCCCGAAACGGCAAAGGTCGTCAAGAAGGGTGCTGGTCCGCGGGCGGTGCGCTCGCAGGCTCCGACGGTGCTCGCGACACCCGAGATGGATGTGGCGGCCGTCGACGAGTCCGAGGATGTTACCGAGAGCGAAAGTATCGCTCCCGTACCTGAGAGCACCGAGCCGGTAGCCGTTGCGCCGCGCCCGCAGCCCGTGATCATTCAGACCGCCGGCGGCGGCGATTACGGCACGAGCGGCAATGGCGGTGGTGTCTTCGGCGGTGGCAGCGGCAGTGGCGGACGTGGTGTGATCATTCGCGGCGGTGGCGTGGATGGCGACAACTGCGATCTGCACCGCGGCGGACGTGGCACTCGCGGGCCGATCTACATCCCGACCACAAACGCACCCCGGACCGGCGGCGTCATCGTGAACCGCCCCGTGGGCTCGGGAATTGGCATCGGCTCTCGCAGCATTCCAGGCATCGGTTCTGTGGCGCGCTCGACGCCTTCGCGTTCGTCATCGCCGTCGTCGAGCCGTGGCGTGTCGAGCCCCAGAGGAGTCTTTTCTCCGCGCGGCAGATAGTCCGCCGGCGCAAAGGCGCAAAAAAGGCGAGCCAACCGGCTCGCCTTTTTTGTGTGACGGCTTGAGTTTTCGCGCTCCACCCGTCGTTACTCGGCAAGCACTTCGTCGGCCGTGCGCCGCACGAGTGCGAGGACAGCCCGCACGTCTTCCTCGCGCGTGCGATAGCCCGGGATGCACAGGCGCAGCGACAGCGCGCCGCGCAGGCGTGTGGACGACATGAGCACGAACCCAGTGCGGTTGACGCGCTCGTTCACGCGCTCGTTGAGCACGTTCAGTTTCTCGATGTCGTCCACGTCGCTGGGCTTTACACGAAAGCAGACGATCCCGAACTGCGCGGGGGTCAACACTTCCATGGCCGGCGTCTCTCGCACGATGCGCTCGGCCAGCTCAGCGAGCGCCATCGCGTCATCCTGCGCCGCCGCGATGGCCGCGGTACCGAAATACTGCACGGAGAACCACACCTTGAGCGCGCGCGAGTAGCGTGTGAGTTGTTCGCCATAGTCGGCGAAGTTCACCTCGGCGTCGCGGGCGCGCACGTCCTGGAGATACTCCGGGTGGACGCTGAACGCGTCCTCGAGCGCGTGCGGGTCCCGTGCGAGCAGGCAGCCGCACTCGAACGGCACATACAGCCATTTGTGTGGATCGAGCGTGAGCGTGTCGGAGCGTCCCAGTCCGTCCAGCAGCGCCCGTCCCCGATCGGTGAGCACGCTGAAGCCAGCGTACGCGCTGTCCGTATGCAGCCAGAGCTTTTCCTTGGTGGTGAAATCCGCGATCTCGTGCAGCGGATCCACCGCGCCCGTGTTCGTGGTACCGGCCGTGGCGCAGACCAGGAACGGACGGAGTCCGGCCTTCCGATCGGCCTTCACGGCGGCACCCAGCGCTTTCACATCCATCCGGTACGCGGTGTCCGTCGGCACGGCTCGCACGTGATTGCGAGCGACGCCCGCGATCCACGCGGCCTTCATCACCGAGGAGTGCGCCTGGTCCGAGCAATACGCCGTCAGGCGCGACAGGTCTGTGGTGTCCTGCCCCAGCACCGCGTGACGTGCCGCGACGATAGCGGTGACGGTCGCGGCAGAGCCGCCGCTCGTGAGCAGGCCTCGCGTCCCCTCGGGCATTCCCATCCAGCGGCGGAACCACTCGAGGACCGTGAGCTCCACTTCGTTGGGGCCGGCGGCCACCGACCACACGCCCGCGAAAAAGTTGAATCCCGTGGCGAGCCAGTCGCCCATGACCGCGGGGAACGTGGGGCAACTGGGGATGTAGCCCAGGAAACGGGGGTGCGGCTCGCGCGCGTGGTGCGGAACCACTCGCTCACTGAATTGGGCCAACACAGCCTCGAATGACGACGGGTCACGGGGTGCGTCCGCGCCGACGAGTCGTTTGGCCGAAGGCCGGTCCAGCGTGCCGTACGCAGGTTGATCGCGCAGTGTCGCCAGGTGGTGGGCGACGAAATCGGCGACTTGGCGACCCATGTGCTGCATGGTCGCATGATCCAGGTCCAGCGAAGAACGATCAGGACCGCGAGACCGGCCTGGCACTCAGCGCTTCTTGGAGCTCTTCGCCTTGGACTTCGCCTTGTGGGCGGACGCGGCCGGAGACTTTACAGTTCTCTTTCCGGCAGCGGGGCGTTTCGCCGCCGTGCGAACCTCGGGCCTGGCTTCTCGTTTCGCAGGAGCGGGCTTCGCCGACACTACGGCTTTCACGGGCACCGCCTTCACCGGCGGCTTTGCCACCGGTGTTGGCGCAACGGGAGCGACGGCTTTCACAATTGGCGCCGCCACCACCGGCTTCATTGGAGGACGCGAGCTGGTGGTCTTGAGGGGCGGCAAGGGATGCTTGCGTGGCCGGCCACTCTTACGCGCCGCCTGACCCTCGGCCATCAGCTTGTCGAACGCCGCTTTGGCTTCGGCCAGAAGTCTGGCGTGTTGTGAATTCTTGTCGGTCTGCGCCCGTTCTTTCTCGGCGCGGAAGAGATCTTCGGGCTTCATCCGAGCAATATGGTTTGTACGATGGGTTGTCGGCTATGCCCAAAGCGCCTTACCTGAATCGCGAGATCGAAAAGGGCTTCACGTCAATCCAGCTCCTGCCGTCGAGAACGAGCTCCGCAGCCACCTGGCCAATGGCGCTGCCGAACTTGAAGCCATGTCCCGAGCACGGGCTCACGATGAGCACACGATGGCCATCGAGCCAATCGATGATGAAATGGCGGTCGGGCGTGTTGGTATAGAGACAGACGCGCGCTTCACGGAGCTTACCGCCGGCTCCGGGCATAACGGTTTCGAGCAACTCGCGCGCAACCGCGTTCTCGCCCTGGGTGACCGCGCGACTTACGTGCTCGGGTGACGTGGGGGCGCCCGCATGGTGCATCCCGCATTTCACTCCGTGGCCTTCGTCGGGCAGGGTCGCGAAGACGTCGCCGTCCGGCATTTCCCAAAGACCAACCGGGCACCGTACCGCCTGATATCGAGCGTCGCCGGCGACTTCGGGATCAAACCAGTGGGAGAGCTGACGCTCGACCTCGAGCGGCATCGAGAGGCCGTGCTGCTCCAGCAGTTGGGGCAGCCATGAACCGGCCGCTACAATGACGCGATCCGAGTGGTAGGTACCCTTCGGCGTGTGCAGGGTGCAGCCAGACGCGCTCGTCGTCCAGCTCGCCACTGCTTCATTATTGCGCAGCTCGGCGCCGTGGGCCACCGCACCGGCGAGCTGCGACTGGATGCATTTCTCGGGAAAGAGCATACCCGCGCGATGCTCCAGGAGGCCAAGCCAGCCGGCGCTGGCGTGATACGCAGGGAACCGGGAGTTGAGCACGCGTGCGTCAAGGACCTCGTGAGGGATGCCGTACCTCTGCGCGCTCTCCAGAGCTCCGCTGAATAGCGGACCGCGTTCCGGTCCCACCATGAGGCCGCCTGTCGTCTTCAGCAGCGGGATTCCCGATTCGCGCTCGAGCTCATTCCAGAGCTGGTACGCGCGCTGAACGAGGGGGACGTAGAGGGGATGTTCGTAGTAGGCCTCGCGGATGATCCGGGTGTGGCCGTGAGACGAACCCATGGTGTGCGGAGGATTCAATCGGTCGAAACCGACCACCACCGCGCCCCTGCGGGCCAACGCGTGGGCAGCGGCGCTGCCCATCACTCCGAGGCCGACTATCGCGACGTCGTATCTCTTCATTTTATGCAAGGAATGTCGAAATCGAAAATTCGTGATCCTTAGCGGCCACGGCCCTGAGTTTGCTTCTGTACTGGGCCAGCCGCGTGGCGCTCTGAGTCCCGTCAGTGGGCGTACGACCCTGACGAACCCAGCCGTGTCGCCGGAGCAAAGGAGCAAGCGAAATCGGTCTTCTCCAATGCAACGGCACGCAGGATGCTTTTCACGTGGCGGCGATACCGCGACACTACCGTCGCGGCGTGCAACGCACCAGGAGGAGAACTTAGTATGCGCGTTCGAAACATCACCACCTGCGCGCTGGGCCTCGCCGCGGCGCTTACGCTTGTAGCAAGCCCGCTGGCAGCGCAGTCGCAGGACACCACGAAGCTTCGCACCACCTCGCAGACGCGCATCAGCGTCTCGAAGGGCGAAGTCGTGACGCCGGCTCGGATCGATACGGTGTACGTCACCCGTTATGACACCATCCGCGTCAACAACACCATCGTTCGTGTGGATACCGTAACGGTCATGGCGCCTCAGCCAGTCATCCTTCCGAAGATCAAGGGCCCGATGTACTGGGGCGTCTTCGCCGGAACGACCTGGCCGTATGGCAACATCGACCGTGTTTACACCAACGGCTTCCATGGCGGCGGCGTACTCGGTTGGGAATCGCAGCAGAGCATGCTCGGGTTCCGTCTCGACGGCGCCATGAGCCAGATCGGCAAGGAACAGGGCTTCAGCACGATCAATCAGGGCAGCGGCACGCCCTTGATGCTGCACCTTGCGGCGGATCTGAAGGTCAAGCCGTTGAATTTCGGCGGCTGGGCACTGTACGGAATCGGCGGCGTGAACTACAACCGCTACAAGAGAATCGCGCTTGCTTCGACGACTGGCAATCAGTGTGACTTCACGGTCCGCGGCGATTGCTACGAGAACGCGAATATGTCTTGGAGCGACAAGTTCGGCTTCAACTTCGGCGCCGGTATCGACTTCCACATTGGCAGCCAGGACATGTTCCTCGAGAGTCGCTTCATCGCGACCCCGGCGAACGGTGCTCGTTCCTGGACGCTTCCCGTCTCGCTCGGCGTTCGTTACTTCTAAGCGAGTTCGGACAGCAACCGCTGTACAGGCTCGCCGCACGGGTTCGCCCGGGCGGCGAGTTCTGCTTTAGGCGAGTTCTGCTTTAGGAGATAGGGGACGTAAGTGAATCATGATCGTCAACCATCTGAAGAATCGCTCGACCTTGTATCGAGCGGTTTTTCGAGCGAGATTGCCTGAAATAGCCGTTAGCGCGCACGCCGGATCTGGAACTACCGGGCAGCAGGCGTTTAGATGGGCATTGAACTTGTAACTCCTTCAAGCGCACAGGCATCAACCGTAGGGAGCTGAAATGGCCGTATCTGCACTTGACTGGAAAAAGGTGCTGCAGTTCCTGAGCGCCGTCGTAACAGCACTGGTCGCGCTTCCCGGAATCGTGCGAGCGCAAGCACAGAAGCTGAGCGGCGACTGGCTACAGTTGTCCCCTGCTGACCCCAAAGCGGCGATTCCCACGGAGCCGCGCACAGCGATCACAGCAGCAGAGGACGGCTCGACGACCATCTCGATTGATCGTCGCGTCTCCAAGTTTCGTTCGCGCGCCGATAGCGTCGCGGGAACATCGGCCTACGAGGCGTCCAAGCGCGATCAGGGACTCCGACTCGTGGTGTCGCTGGATGACCGCAAGCTCTGGGTGGTTGCCGGTGAAGACACGGTGATGGAAGCGTCGGTCGCGATCGGATCGGGCCAGCGCCTGGTCTTCGGCGAGCAAGCCTGGCGATTCGACACGCCACGCGGCATTCGCACCATTCGCGGCAAGGACGCCGATCCCAAGTGGACGCCACCCGAGTGGCATTATGCTGAGACCGCCAGGGAGCACGGCCTGAAGACGGCCAACCTGTCGCTGACCAAGGAGACCAAGATCAGCGGCGGTCGGAAGATCATGTTCAAGGACGGCGAAGCAGGCGTTGCGCACCCCGACTCCGGCTTCATGCTTCTCCCAATCGACGAGGAGATCGTGTTCGACAACACCCTCTTCATTCCGCCGGTGGGCTCGAAGAATCGCTCAATCGAGGGCACGCTTGGGAAGTACAAGCTCGATACGGGCGCCGGGATCCTGTTCCATGGGACCCAGCTCAAGAACTCGATTGGCAAGGCGGCGACGCACGGATGTCTGCGTCTCAGGGACGAGGACATCGAGTGGCTGTTCGACTATGTGCCCGTGGGGACAAAGGTCTACATCTACTAACGACGTCGACTTCAAACGTCCAACGTCCAACTTCAAACGCGGTTCGAACGGCGTTTGAGGTTGGACGTTTGAGGTTTGAAGTGGGAAGTCCCCTAGTCCACCATCCCGCGCCCCGTCACCACCATCATCGTTCCCTGAAGGGCAGCCACGAGTTTTTCTTTGCCCCCGGTATCAGCAAACACGTCGGCACGGCACACCATGATGGTCCGCCCCGGGCGAATGACTTCCGCGCGCGCGACAAGCGACTCCCCCTTTGCCGGCGCCAGCATATTCACCTTGAACTCGATCGACAGCACCGCGGCGTCAGCGGGCATGAGGGTGAGCGCGGCGTAGCCAGCCGCGCTGTCCGCCACTGAGGCGATGGCTCCCGCGTGCAGGAACCCGTGCTGCTGCGTCAGGTCGTCTCGAAAGGGCAGACGGATGGCCACGCGGCCTGGCTCTACCTGCTCGAGCACAGCGCCAATAGTGCGCATCAGTCGCTGTTTGCCGAAGCTGGCGCGAACCCGCGCCGCGAATTCGGGATCCTTCGCGTCGTTCATGGGCGTCAAGATAGGACTCCGCCGGACGCGAGGCACGTCCGGGTTGGTTGGGCGCTGCGACACGTTCCTAGCCCGGAGCGAGCAGGCTCACGTGGCCCAACGGCTCGACAGCGATCGGGGTCATGATGTCCGGCTCCCCGTCGAGGTGCGCTTCTACGGGACGACCCAGTGCCTCGATGTGCAGGCTGCGCATCCGCACATGCTCCACGAATCGCAGGCGCAGATGCGGTGCGCCGGGGAAAAGTATCGCCAGCCAGAACTGCGCGAGTTGCGCAAAGTTGCGGTACTGCAGCAGCAACACGTCGATCAGGTCGTCGCTCGGGTCGGCGTCTGGAACCGTAAGCTGCGGTCCGGCCCATCGCTTCGCGTTGGCCACCATGGCCGAAGTCACGACGACCGATCGGGTCTCACCTGTCTCGAGGACGCCGGTGACTTGCATCTCGGGGAAATCGAAGGTCACGCCCTGGCGCAACGCACTGGCCACGACCCCCAGAAACCCGAACGCGCGTTTGATCTTTCGCGGCGTACGCCAGATCAACAGGCCGTCGAACCCCACGCCGAGCTGCAGCAACATTGTGCGACCGTTGACGCTCCAGGTGCGAAAGGAGACCGGGCGCGTGGGACCCGCGAGCAACCGCGCAGCGCGCACGGGATGGGGCGGCAGCCCAAGCTCGAACGCAAGCACGTTCGTGGTTCCCGTCGGGATGATGGCGATGGGGACGTCACGTCCATCCAACGCCGCCGCGCATGCCGCGACCGTGCCGTCCCCACCGCACGCGACGATCTGCGTCGCATGACCGTTGAGCGCGAGGGCTCGGCGCACCGGTCCGATCATGTCTCTTGCCTCGGTGGCGACAAGCGCGTGCTCCCCCGGCAGTGATTGGAGGACCCTGAGCGCGGCACGCAGCCGAGGCTGCCAGATGGCGGCCCCGCCGTGGGGATTGTAGACGATCAGTCGCACGTGAGACTATGTGTCGCGCGGCAGGAGCGTGCAAATGTGAACCTGTGGATCCGCGTGCCGCCTTGCGGGCAAGGTGCTGGTCCCGATGCCGCGGCTCACCAGCACTGGCGAATTCAGCACTCCGGCATGGAACAACCCGCCGTGCATGTACAGCTTGCTGATGGGACCGTGAAAGCGGATCACCGGCTCGCGATTGCGTCCCAGAAACTGGCCGCCGTGCACGTGGCCGAAGAACGCGACGTCGAAAGGAAGATCGCGGACGACGAGCAGCGCGTCGGGCTGATGGGCAAGGAGAAGTCGCGCACCGTGCGCGCCTCGGAACGCCTGCTCGGCGTCCGGCAGGCCTTCGTCCCAGTCATCCAGGCCGCACACCCAGACGTCGTCGTGTGGCGCCGCGAGACGCGCATTCTCGTTGACGAGCGTGCGGACGCCGGCGTCCGCCAGACGGCGCACGATGTACGCATCGTCACCCAGCAGGTCATGGTTGCCCAGCACCGCGTACTTCCCCAGCGGCGCGCTGAGGGCCCGAAGCGGCTCGATGAGCCGGTCAACGTATCGGGCGTGAAACGAAACAAAGTCTCCGCCTAACAACAGCACATCGGCGTGGAAATCATCCATGGCCGCGAACATGTCGCGAAACAGTTGTGGATGGACTGTCGGGCCGGCGTGGAAATCGGAGACGAACGCAACACGCAGCGGCGGAGCGTCCTTGCGGGTGCGCCGGATTTTGAACTGATGCTCCGCGATCCCCAGATTGCCTTGCAGCCCGATGGCGCGGGTGATGACGGCGGGCCAGCCCCCGGCGAAGAGCAATCCGAGGGTGACGTCTACGAACTTCTTTTTGAAGGTGGCGTGGCGCGCACGCCCGAACCAGCGAGCACCTGACATGCGCACAAGCTATACGGCCGTCCGGCCGTCCGGCCGCCGACCGCAGCTACACGCCCAGCACGACGTCTTCCTCTTCCACCACCCACGAGCGGACTCGGTCTCTGCCGCCGCGTTTCGCTGCATAGAGTGCCTCGTCCGCTCTGCCCTTGAGCGTCTCAGCAATTTCAGTAACGGCGCCAGCAATCGTCGCGTCGGCAGCGACGACGCCGATACTGACCGTGATGTGCACGCTGTGCTTGCCACCGTCGAAACGATTCTCACGAAGTGCCTCGCACAGCCGCGTGGCAACCTGGTACGCGCCTGCCGCCGAGGTATCTGGGAGCACGAGTGAGAATTCCTCGCCGCCGGTCCGCGCGACCACGTCGCCGGCGCGCGCCGTATGCAGCAACAGCGCACCCATTTCGCGCAGGACGGCGTCGCCGGTCAGATGGCCCAGGGTATCGTTCACGGACTTGAAGTGGTCGATGTCCAGAGCGAGCAACGCGAGCTCGCTGCCGGCGCGCGTGGTTCGCGCGATCTCCCTCGCGAGCGCCTGATCGAAGCCGCGCCGATTGACGCACCCCGTGAGCGGATCGGTAAGCACCATGCTGGCCAGCTGGCCGCGAACGCGATTGTACGCACGACCGACGCGGGTGATGGCGTCGGGTCTCGTGTCACCCGCTTCGTCGTACGCTTCAGAAAAATCGCCTTCTTCGGCGCGGCCAAAGAGGCCCGAAATCGTAGCCAGGCGATTACGCAGTCGGCCCTGCTCTACCATGAGCACGACGCCGGCAAACAGGAACGCACCCAGCGACCAGAGCTCCTCGCGCCAGTGGAGCGCGGTGCTGGTCGAAACGGTGGCCTGAATGAGCACTGCGTAGCCGAGCAGCGTGGTCACCAGAATGATGGCGGCGTGGCGTCGGCCGAAGTAGAACGTGTGCATGTGCAGCGCCAGGAACGCGAGGATCAGGATGCGATCGTAGTACTGCGGCGCGGACACCGCGATGGTCATCGCGAAGATGAGCGCGATGTCGGCGAACGCTGTGATGGCGACGATCCATTCGGGAGCTGACCTTCTGCGGCGCGCGATCGACGCGGCAAACACCGCCAGCAGGACATATGCTTCGGTGGCCAGCAGGACGATCGGAATTGCGTTCGTCGCGCCGCTCGCGGCGACGCCTACGTTGTTGGCGAGCAGCAGCAGTACCGCAACCGCCGCCGTAGTGGCGACGAGGATGCGGATGCGGCTTTGCCAGGTGAGGATCTCGGCGTTAGCGCTTGGGCGTGCGTGGGGTGTGTGCGGCACGTGGAGGGTTGTCTGCCAGCCGGCGTCGGCTGGACCGTTGCCCCGAGCTTCGTCGCGCGGAGTGCCCATTACTAAAGCCAGCGGCGTGCCAGGCTCTGGCACGGGCCGTAACACGTTGTTGCTCAACGCTTTATGCGTATCGCTGCGACTTGGGTCACGCTCGGTTTCGCGGCATTTCGCACGGGTCCGCGCAAACTGCGAAAGCTAGAACTTCGCGTCGAGATACACATACACGCGCGTGCGCTTCTCAGGAAAGAATCCGCGTGCGACATCGAATCGGATCATGCCGTCGAGTGCCGACACGCCGACGCCGGCACCGCTCATGGGGCGTCCCGCGTCACGCCACAGCGCGCGACTACCCACCCAGCCGATGTCGCCAAATACGACGGGACGCACACCCTGCATGGCGGTACCCACCTCCAACCGACCCAACCAATAGGCGCTGCCCCGCTGCGCCGTGTCGGCACGTTGTCCGCGCACGGTGTGCGCGCCACCAAGGTACCATTGGCGCTGGGCAGGCAGCGGACCGGCGGACGATCCGCCGGAGACCGTGAGCGCGCTGGCGATGCTCCCCATTCCCCGTGTGAACGTGAGGTCCAGCGCGCCGCGACCATAGACCGCGCTCGCGGAATCGCTCATGGCGCTCTCCATCCGGAGATCCGTGAACATCCGGAATCCATTGGGATCCAAGCCGGCGCTGTGTATGAAGCGCGATGCCACGCCGGCGTACTGACCGGTCCGCGCCACCAGATTGGGCCGGAACGCCGGACCCAGCGCGCGGTTGATCTCTACCTCGGCGGTGCGCTGTCGCTCTGCGAAGATGCGCCAGCTCAGTCGCGCGCCGCGGTCGCGCGCCCACTCTATCTCCGCGCCGCTGGCGCGATAGTAAAACCCTTCGTCGCGTCCAAAGAGCAACGCGGACACCGAGCTGCCGAAGCTCAAGGGGTTGCCCCAATCACCCGCCGAGACCAACCGATTGTACGCGGTGGCGCGCACGGTCTTGGACAGGTTGCTGCGGGCCAGCGTGAGCTCGCCGTTGGGCTCGAGGTCGCCATGTCCGATGCGGCCCAGCAGCGACGCGGTGTAGCCGGCGCCCAACTTCTGTTCCACCAACACACCCGACGACAACCCTTCTACCCGATTGAAGCGCGTGAACTCCAGGCCCCACTTGATGGTCGGCGGAATGGCGCCAATCGCGAACGGAGGCTGCGCGCCCATGGACAACGCCTCCTTTACGAGCGCATCGCGCTCGCTGGAGCCGAAGATCTCCTCGCCGTCATCATAGATCGACTTGGGTAATAGCGGAGAATTGGCCAGCACTTTCATGTCGCAGGGAACGCGCACGGCCGTTCTGACACCGGATTCCCGCGAACGACGCGTGATGACGTGCGACCCGGTACTGTCGCATTCGCTCTGTTTCAATCCCGCCTTGATGGAATCGGCGACGGCGCGCCTGACCTCGCGTCGCACGTCGCGGACGGAGTCGCGCCATTTCTCGCGATCGTCCTCGGACAACGAATCCGGTGGCTCATCCGATTGCGCGACCTGGATGACGGGCAATGAATCGAATGCGTTCACCGACGCGTACTTGAAGCTCTGCTCGAACTTGAAGGGCACGCGCATGAAGCTCACCTGCGCGTCGCCTTCAGCGCTGCGAAGCCGCGGCAGCCAGAAACGCCCCTGATACAACCCGTACTCCACCGCGATGGCGCTCACTTGGCCGCGCATGGGCGAGATCAGCGGACGCACCCACACGGGGATGTCGTCCCTGGCGTCGGGGTCCTCCTCTTCCACTATGGACCAGACGTCCATCGGCACCGCCAGCCTGTACGCGGCGCGCACCAACTGGCCGCTGCGGGCATCGAACCAGAGCGAGCCGACGGCGACATTCCACTTTGACTGTCGCGGACGCACATGCAACTCGCGTAGTTCGATGGTGCGTCCGTCCGGCAGGCGGAAGGTCACGGAATCGCCCACCGCGTACGTGTAGTACGCCTCGGCGCCCTCGGCGAGTGGGTGTACCATGTCACGCTCATCCACCTGCGATTTCACCACGCCGCTGCCGTTGAAGGAGATGAGCGGCTCCTGTCCCGGATAGTACGGCAGCGGCGTCATGTCGGCGTCGTTGTTGATTTCCTGCGCGGTTTCCTTTTCTGCTTCCTCTTGTGGCGCGATGGGGATGGCGGTGCGCGCGCCCTTCACGTCGATCCAGGCGCCAAACTCGCGATGCCACCGCACGTTGGTAACGTTCTCGTGGCGGAAAATCAGGCGGCTGCGCCCGATCCTGGAGAAGCCCATTCCGGCGGACATCCGCAGGTATGCCGTCGCCTCGTACGACATGAGCGCTGAATCCTGCGACATGCGCGCGCTGCGTGCGCGCTCCAGCATGGTGCGTGCGAGTGGCGTCCTGAAAGCGGTGCGCAGGTGCTCGGCGGTCACCGGAATGCGTCGCGGCTCACGATCGCGCCGACGTCCGGCCCCCGGCCCGATGGCGACACTGACGTTGCGATGACTGGTTGAGTCGGTGCTGTCGCGTTGCACTCCCACCTTCACCTGCATGGCGAGCGCGACGAGCAGCAAAGCAGGCATAGCTACCGGCGGGGAACGGGAAAACGGGAAACGGGAAAGGGAGGAAGTGTTTGGACTAGTACGTCTTGAAGGTCATGGGTGTTTCGTTTCCATTTCCATTCCCCAACATGCGATTGTCCCTTCAGATGCCGATGCGCCGCCTTCGAATACTCCCTGTCCTCCTCGTCCTAGCGCCCGTTCTGTCGATTCATGCCCAACGGCCGGTGGATTGGGACGGCCTGCAACGCGAGACCGTGCAGCTGTTATCGGAGTATTTGAGGATTAACACGGCGAATCCCCCCGGTAACGAGCTCGAGGGTGCGCTGTTTCTCAAACGCGTGCTGGAGCGCGAGGGGTTCGAGGTCCAGCTGCTCGACACGGCGGAGTTCCAGTCACGCAAAGGCGCCAATCTCTACACTCGGCTTCGGGGAAGCGGGACGAAACGAGCGATTGCCCTGGTGCATCACATCGACGTCGTGCCCGCGGACAACCGCTACTGGAGCGTGGACCCCTACTCAGGCGTCATCAAGGACGGATTTCTGTACGGCCGGGGCGCATTGGACATGAAGGGTGAGGGCATCGTGCACCTCATGGCCATGATCGCGCTGAAACGCAGCGGTGTGCCGCTCACGCGCGACATCGTCTTCATTGCCAACGCCGACGAGGAATTGAGCTCCACCGGCGCGATTGTCACCGTGGAAAAACATCCGGAGCTGCTGCGCGACGTGGAGTTCCTGATCACGGAGGGGGGCGACAACCTCTTTCAGAACGGCGCTCTCGGATACTTTGGCGTGGGCGTCGCCGAGAAGCGGACGTTCTGGCAGCGACTCACGGTGCGCGGCGTGCCGTCGCACGGTTCACGGCCTACGAAAGACAACCCGGTTCCCAAGCTGGTACGCGCGCTAAATCGCATCGCCGCGTACGATACGCCGCTCGAGGTTACGCCGGGGGTGCGCAAGTTCTTTCGCGACATCTCGCGCAATTACACTGGCCAGCAGCGGGCGTGGCTGGCGAACGTCGATTCGGCCATCGGGAACCCGCGCGCGCGCGCGTGGCTCCTGAACGATGTGTACTGGAACGCGATTCTGCGAAACACGGTCACGCTCACCGGACTGCAGGGCAGCAACAAGACCAATGTCATCCCCGCGGAGGCGACCGCGGACATCGATATCCGCATTCTTCCGAGTACCGACGCCGAGAAGCTGCTCGCCACGCTCAAGGGCATCGTGAACGACACGGCGGTGCATTGGACCACGCTCCTCCAGCCCAAGACGCCGTTGGAGAGCGCCACGGACACCGAGCTGTTTCGCGCCATCGAGCGCGCGGCGCACGATCGCTATCCCAACGCATTTGTCACCACGCCCATGCTTACCGGCGCGACCGATCGCCCGACGTATCGCAGGCTCGGGATCACGACTTACGGGTTCGACCCGTTCCTGGTAGAAGCGGCCGATGCGCAGCGGGGTGTGCACGGCAACGACGAACGCATCTCCATTGCGAACGTGGGCTTCGGCGTACGCTTCCTGTACGACATCCTGAAGTACACGCAGTAGCACCGGACGTAATGCCGCAATCGAAGCGCGTGTCCCTGCTGCGACTCGCCGTGCTGCCGCTGATCATGCTTGCCGCGCTGGCGATCGCGTTCAAGGCCGGATACTTCGAGATGGACAGGCGGCGCGAGATCGCGGAGATAGTCTCGCGCTCGCGGGGTCTGCAGGCCATCGAGGTCCTGTACGTCGCCGCGTACGCGGTGGCCGTGGCAGTGTGCCTGCCTGCGGTTGCCATGACGCTGCTTGGCGGCGCGTTCTTCGGTCCCGGGATGGGCGCCGTGCTCGCGTGGCTGGGCGCGATGACGGGAACGCTGTTCACGCATCTCCTCGCGACGCGAATCATGAAGAAGCCGCTGCGTCGCGTCTTCGGCGAGCATACCCTGCTCAGAAGGCTGAGGGAGAACGACACCATTTCCGGTCTGTTTCGGCTGCGCATTCTACCGGTGGCTCCGTTCGGCGTGCTCGATTACGTCGCCGGCGTTGCCGGTGTCTCGCTGCCGCGGCTGCTGGTGGCCACCGCACTGGGCGTGGTCCCGACGGTCATCGCGTACGCGTACGTCGGATCTCAGCTCATACGGGGATTGGCGTCGGACGGCGAAGCGTCACGGAAAGCGATCACGATCGCCGTGGTCGTCACCATCAGCATGCTGGCCGTGTCGGTGGTGCCCGGTCTCGTACGACGCATGAAAGAATAGGTTTGTCAGCCATGCACACGGCGCTGGCCATCCGGGACCTGCACAAGTCATACGGCGACGTGCGGGCGGTATCCGCGCTCGACCTGTCCGTCGCGAGCGGAGAGTGTTTTGGCCTGCTGGGGCCGAATGGCGCCGGCAAGACCACCACCATCGAGATTTGCGAAGGATTGCTCGAGCCGGATTCGGGCGATGTGGAGGTGCTGGGCATGCGCTGGAGCACCCACGAGCGGGCGTTGCGACAGCAGTTGGGGGTACAGTTGCAGGAAACGCAGCTGTCGGAGAAGCTCACTGTCGCTGAGACGCTGCGGCTCTTCCGCAGCTTCTTCGACCGCGGCCGTGCCGTGGACGATGTCATCGGGCTCGTGCAGCTCGACGAGAAGCGCGACGCGCGCGTCGGCAACCTCTCGGGTGGGCAGAAGCAACGGCTCGCCGTCGCCTGCGCCATCGTGGGTAATCCGGCATTCCTGTTTCTGGACGAGCCCACCACCGGCCTGGACCCACAGTCGCGGCGCCAACTCTGGGAACTGATCGAGCGCTTCCGCGCAGAAGGCACCACGATCCTGATGACGACACACTACATGGACGAGGCGGAGCGGTTGTGCGACCGCGTGGCCATCGTGGATCAAGGCCGAGTGATTGCGCTGGACACCCCGCGCGCGCTCATCGCGTCGCTGGGAGCGGAGCACGTGGTCGGGTTCAGCGTCGAGGGATCCGCGACGCTCGACGAGCGGATGCTTCAGGCCCTCGATGGCGTCACTGCGGTGCGACGCGGAGACGCGTCGGTAGAGCTGACATCGATGGAGCTCCGCCGGACCGTGCCCGCGCTGCTGTCGCTGGTGGAGCAGCGTCAGCTGCGGCTGTCCGAGTTGCGGACGCACTCTGCGACCCTCGAGGATGTATTTGTCTCGCTGACGGGCAGGCACCTGCGCGATGCGTGATTCGCTGAAGCAATTAGTGCTCACTCGGTTTCGCGAGTTCCTGCGCGAGCCGGAAGCGGTGTTCTGGTCCCTGCTCTTTCCGATTCTGCTGTCGGTGGGCCTCGGTATCGCGTTCAGGAATCGGGCGCCCGAACAGGTACACGTCGCGGTAGTCAGCGACCGCCCCGAGGGACGCAGCGCGTTGCAGGCGTTGCGGGCGTCGAAAAGCATCACCGCGGATTCGCTCGATCTGGAAGCGGCGCGTTTGGCTCTGCGAACCGGCCGCGTGGCTCTCATCGTTCGCGTGAACGAGGCCGGTGGGGTGCTGTACGAGTACGATGACACGCGCCCGGACGCGCGTAGCGCGCGGCTGGTCGCGGACGATGCGATTCAGCGCGGCGGCGGTCGTGCGGACCCGGTATCCGTCGAGGAGCGTCACGTGCACGAGCGCGGCTCGCGGTACATCGACTTCGTCATCCCGGGATTGCTGGGCCTCGGCCTCATGGGGAATGGCATCTGGGCCATCGGCTTCAGCATCGTGGACGCACGCCGGAAAAAGCTGCTCAAACGATTCATGGCGACGCCGATGTCGCGGGCGGAGTACCTGGCCAGCTTCCTCGTGTCGCGATTCGCCCTGCTGATCATCGAGGTGCTGCTACTGGTGGGATTCGCCGCGTTGGCGTTCGACGTCCCGTTGAGAGGATCGCTGCTTCAGCTCGCTACAATCTGTGTGTTGGGCGCATTGTGCTTCTGCGCGCTGGGGCTCCTGCTCGCGGCGCGTCCCCGCACGGTAGAGGGTGCCAATGGCCTCATGAACCTGGCAATGGTCCCGATGTGGATTCTCTCAGGCGTCTTCTTTTCCGCCGAGAATTTTCCGCGGACCATTCAGCCGTTTATCCAGGCGCTTCCGCTCACGGCCGTGAACGACGCGCTGCGCGCCAACATGCTGCGGGGCGCGGGGCTCGATGTCGTGTTACCCGAACTGCTCATCCTGTTCGGTTGGGGCGCCGCCAGTTTCTTCGTCGCCCTCAAACTCTTTCGCTGGCGCTAACGGCGCTCATGTGAGGGGCGGCACGTCGGAGTCGTTCACGCCCAAGCGCCGTCGTAAGGAGATTGCCTGCTTCGCCGCGTCAGACGCAGCGGCCAGCGTCTCCTCCATACGGATCAGTTCGTCCGTGTCGGTTTGATCAATGTTGGTGTCCTCGCACACTTCCTCCAGCGCCGATTGCAGCTGAAGCTCGGTAGCCGCGAGTTTGCGGACCAACGGATGTTTCGGATCACGTTCGGACACGGAGACTCCCTGCTGGTTTGCCGGCGCAAGCAGGCGCAACCTGCGTGCCGGACTAGCGCTCACGCTCCAGCACCTCCGCGGTGCGCTGGGCCACGTGTCTACGCCGCAGGACGACGAAGCCTATGAGCATGGCGAGCACCACGAGCGCGCCGATGTACGGCTCCAGTTGGCGCACGTGCCCCAGCAACGTTTCAGTGGCGCGTCCCAACCACCAACCCAGCACCGTGAAGGCCAGCGACCATACGACGCAGCTGATCGCCGTGCCCACCGCATAGACGGGAAGACGCACACGGCCCACGCCGCACGCGAAGGGGAGCGCCAGCCGCAGCCCGAAGGCGAAGCGCACCGCGAGGGACGCGCGCCAGGGATGGCGACGCACGATGGCGACGGACCGGAGAATCAGCGGGCGGGCCTTGGTCCATCGTTTCCGCACCCAGCGGCCACGCCATCGGCCCGCGAAGTACAGCAACATGCCGGCGATCCACGTTCCCAGCGCCACCGCGTTGATGACCGATAGCAGTCCCAGATTCCGGTCGTGGGCCGCCAAACCCCCGATCAGAGGTGACGCTTCCTCCCAGATGATCCCCATCGCGCCCAGGGTGACATACGCCCATAGGCGCTCCAGGAAACTCATTTACCGCGCTTCAGCACTCGGCCAGACCGGGCGTCGGTGAAGGCACCGTTGTCCAGCGCCGCCTTGCCGTTCACGAAGACGTAGTCGATGCCCACAGAGTACTGGTGCGGTTCCTCGAAGGTAGACTTGTCGGCAATGGTGGCGGGATCGAATACCACGACGTCGGCGAAGCTGCCGGCCTTGAGCGTGCCGCGATCGCGCATTCCAAGTCGCGCCGCGGACTGACCCGACATTTTGTAAATAGCTGTCTCGAGAGGGAATAGCCCGAGGTCGCGAGCATAGCGGCCCAGGACCCGGGGAAAGGTGCCATACGCGCGGGGATGTGGCGACGTCGCGTCGCCCATGCGCGCCAGACGGCCGTCCGAGCCGATCATCACCTGCGGGTGCTTCAGAATGCGTTGGACGTCTGCCTCCTCGAGCACATGAAAGATCATGCTGGCGCCGCCCTTGGTCTGCGCTTCGATCACCAGTTCGGCGCCGTTCTCGGGCGTCGGGCTCATCTCACGCTGCTTGGCCCAGTCCGCAAGATTCTTCCCGTTCAACTCGGGCTGCCAGCGCACACTGGAGAATTGCACACGCGCGATGTCACCGCCGCCGCGATCGTTGAGCAAGTTGAAGATGATACCCCGCTTGATGCTGTCGCGGAGTGCCGGCACGGTGAGTCGCCGGGCGAAGGCCGAGTCGCCGCCATCAAACGCCCAAGTGGGGATCAACACGCCGATGCCCGTGGACGTTGCCGTGTAGGGATACGCGTCGGCCATGACGTCGATGCCGAGCCGGCGCGCGGAGTCGAGCATGGCCAGCGTCCGGACGCTTTGCCCCCACATTTTCTGGCCGACGGCCTTGTGGTGTGTGAGAACGATCGGGATTTTCGCGTCTCGGCCGATGGTAATGGCTTCGGCCACGCCCTCGATGAGACCCAGCCCTTCTTCGCGCAGGTGCGACGTGTATATGCCGCCCGAATCGGCGGCGACACGTGAGAGCTCGATCACCTCGTCGATCTTCGCAAAGTTGCCGGGCAGATACCGCAGACCAGTGGAGATGCCGAAGGCGCCCTGCCCCATGGCCTCCGCGATCAGCCGTTTCATGCGCCGCATCTCGTCGGCGGTCGGCGCGCGATTCACGGTTCCCATCACGCGCTGACGTACCGTATTGTGCCCGACGAGATACCCGACGTTGATGCCGATGGTCTGCGCTTCGCGCGCCTGGATGTATTCGCCCAGCGGCAGCGGCGATCCGCCGTCCGGGCCGCCGAGCGCGAAGGTGACGCCCTGTCGCACGGCGCTCTCGGCACCGGGAAGTTGCGGCAGCGGATCGATGTGCGCGTGCATGTCGATGAAGCCGGGCGCGACGATCCGGTTGGTGGCCTCGATGACGCGCCGCGCGCGGCCGGGCGCGATGGGGGCGCGCGATACGAGCGCGACGCGGTCGCCAGTGAGTGCGACGTCGGCGCGAAACCGCGGGCCGCCGGAGCCGTCGATGACCGTACCGCCACGGATCAGGACGTCGAACTCCTGCCCGTGAACCGTTGCGGCGCACAGCAGTGCAGCAAGCGGGGCGAATCTGAACGTCATCGTGAGCCAGCACCTCGTCGTGAGTGGCACTACCGCGTGGACGGGATCCGTTCAACGCTGCGCGACGGCGCTCCCGGAATAAAGACGGGCCTGGAGGCCGGCGTAAAGCGCCTTGGAAACGGGGCCCGGCCTGCCGGAGCCGATACGGCGGCTGTCCACCTCGACGATCGGGGTGACATCCGTGGTGGTGCCCGAAATGAACAGCTCGTCGAGCTCGAAGAGCGCCTTCGCGGTGAATGCCTCTTCACGAACCTTCACACCTTGTTCCCGCGCGATCTCCAGCACCAGCTCGCGTGTCACGCTTGGGAGGATGAGCGGTCCCAGCGGATGCGTGAGCAACTCGCCGTTCTTGACGCCGAGAACACTGGTGTGCGTTCCCTCGGTGACTAAACCGTCGCGAATGAAGATGGCCTCCATGGCGCCGGCCGCTTGCGCCTTCTGCTTTGCCATGACGTTCGGCAACAACTGCACGGTTTTCACGTCGCATCGCAGCCACCGCACGTCTGGGACAATAATCGCCTTGGCGCCGGCTTCGCGCGCCGCGTGCGGCACCTCGAAGCGGCTGACCATCGCGAAGATGGTTGGCTTGGTGCCGGTCGGCGGATACGCGTGCGTGCGCGGCGCCGCGCCCCGGGTGATCTCGAGATAGAAGGTCCCCTCACCAGCGGTGAGGTCGTTGTCCTTCAGGAGGCGATTGGCCACGTTGGACAGCGAGTCGATCTCTTTTTCGGGAACCGCGATGTCGATGGTCTTGAGGCCGTTGCGGAGCCGGCGGTCGTGGCGCGCGTGCTCGAAGAGCTTTCCCTCGACCACGCGCCAGACTTCGTAGACGCCGTCGCCGAAGATGAAGCCGCGGTCCAGCACTGAGATCTTCGCGTCCTCGGCTTTCAGGTACTGCCCGTTCAGATATACGGTCATGCACTGAATCTTAACGCGCCACAGTAATCGGGAGGCGGGGCATCTCGCGGCGCACCCTGCTCGGAAGCGGGGCATCTCGCGGCGCACCCTGCTCGGAAGGCGGGGCATCTCGCGGCGCACCCTGCTCGGAAGGCGGGGCATTCCATATCGCACCCTGGCCAATTCTGGCATGAAGTGCACATGCCAGAATTGCCATGGGCTTAGCGCTATGGGATGCCCCGCCTCCCTCGCTGTCCGCTTTCGCTCTGCCCGGACAGCACATGTTCGCCGCCGCGCTCAGCGCGACGGCAGAGCGACCCTAGAGCGACGGCAGGGCGACGACTCCATAGGAGGCGCATGAACACAGCTCTGCGTCAGCGAGCGGAGACGCGGGTCGCTCGAGCGCGAAGCCCATGGCAAAACTGGCATGCGCCGTTCATGCCAGTTTTGGCCAGGGTGCGCTCGGGCGATCTGCGCTTCCGTGAGCGGTCGCCAGGGTGCGCTCGGGCGATCTGCGCTTCCGTGAGCGATCGCCAGGGTGCGCTCAAATGGCGAGACTAGTCTCCCGCCGCCGAGGGAATGGGATGCTCGGCGGTGTGCGGCGCGCCAATGCCGACGCGGCGTGAGAACCACGTGCGCACCTCGTCCATGACCTCGTAGAACGTCGGGATCACGAGTAGCGTGAGGAACGTGGACGTGATGACACCGCCGATGATCGCGACGCCCATGGGGGCCCGGAACGCCGCCCCCTCGCCCGTGCCGAACGCGATCGGCAGCATGCCGGCAATGAGCGCGAACGTCGTCATGAGAATTGGACGCAACCGGATGGCGCCCGCTTCGATCAGCGATTCCCGCAGCGGCAGACCGCGCTCTTCACGCGCCCACTTCGCGAAGTCGATGAGCAGAATCGCGTTCTTGGCCACGATTCCCATGAGCAGAATGACGCCGATGAGGCTCATGAGATTGATGGTATAGTTGCTGATCGCCAGGGAAAGAATGACTCCGATCAGCGACAGCGGCAGCGACACCATGATCGCGAGCGGATCGAGGAACGACCCGAACTGCACAACGAGGATGAGGTACATCAGCAGCACTGCGAGCCCGAGCGCGGCGAAGATCTGGCCGAACACCTCGGTCTGCGATTCGGCGTCGCCGCCCATCGAGATCTTGACGCCCGGCGGCAGTTGCATGCCGTCGACCACTTTCTGAATGTCGGCCGTGACGTCTCCGGTGGCACGCCCCGACGTGTTCAGCTCGACGTTGACCACCGGCTCACGATTGAGGTGGTCGATGATCGCGGGGCCGACGCCGTTTGTGATCGTGGCCACCTGCCCGAGGGGCATGGTCGAGGCCACGCCGGACGGACCCACTACCACGAGCGGCAGCTGCTCCAGATCCGCGGCGCGCCGCCGCGATTCCGGCGACAGCCGTACGGTGACGTCGCGCGATTTGCCCGTCGGATCGATCCAGTCGCCGACATCGATGCCGGCGAATGCCGGACGCAGCGACTGCGCGATCTGTCCAACCGTGACGCCGAGCGATCCGGCGACGCCCCGATTGAGCTCGATGTTCAGCTCCGGCTTCTGCCCCTTGGACGACAATCCGATGTCCACGGCGCCAGGAATCTTCATCACCTCGGCGCGAACCACTTCGGCGATCTGCGACAACTCAACGGCATTCTGTCCCTGAATTTGCACCTGGATCTGCTTGAACCCGCCACTGAAATCGTTCTCGAACACGGACATCGTCGCACCCGCCACGCGGCTCATGCGCGTGCGCAGGTCGCGCGCCAATTGCGAGACGGAGCGTTGACCGTCGCTCTTGCGGTCGGCCTTGGGGCGGAGCTTCACGAAAATGTTGCCCACGTCAACGGAGCCGGTGCTCCCCTCGCCGAGCGTGGTGTAGGTGTAGCGCACTTCCGGCTCGGCGCGGACGATCCGTGCCGCCTCCTGCGCCTTGAGCCGCGTGTACTGGAGATTGGAGCCCGGAGGCGTCTCGATTTTCATGATGAATTCCGACCGGTCATCCTCGGGAAAAAAGGCCGAGCCGACGGTCCGGACGGGCGGTACGATCTGCGGGAGCATCACAAACGTCGCGAGCCCGGCGAGCACCACGCCCCAGCGCGCGGGTGTGGCGAAGCGCTTGGCGTTCAATCCGAAAACCATCACGGCGATACCCAGCAACGCAGCCAGCAGCCCGGTGACGCCGCGCGTGGGCAGCAAAAAGGCCGCGAAGAAGGTGCCTGCCGCGATCACGATCATCGACGCGCGATGGTCCAGGGCCCAGGCGATGACCTTGCGGTAATTCAGCGCCTGGCGATTGAACCACGCGTTGAACTTGTCCAGCTGTCTGGTGATCCACGCCTTTTCATGCTCTTCCTTGTGCGGATCCGGCCAATACGCCGAGAGCATGGGGTCGAGCGAGAATGAGACGAACAGCGACACGAAAACCGACGCGGCGATCGTCAGCGCGAATGGCTTGAACCACTGACCGCCCACGCCCGGCATGAACCCGATGGGGATGAATACCGCGAGGATGGAGAATGTGGTCGCGGCGACGGCCAGGCCGATTTCGTCGGTGCCTTCACGAGCGGCCGTGTAGTGATCTTTCCCCATCTCGACGTGCCGCACGATGTTCTCGCGCACGACGATGGCGTCGTCGATCAGGACGCCGATCGCGAGCGACAGGCCCATCAGCGACATGGTCTCGAGGTTGAACCCCAAGGCCCAGACCGCGATGAAGCTGGCCAGCACGGAAATTGGCAAGGCCACGCCGGTGATGACGGTCGAGCGCCACGAATTGAGGAACAGGAACACGACGAGTACGGTGAGCAGCGCACCGAGCAGCAATGCCTCTTCCACGGTTCGCACCGAGTTTTTCACCCGCGTTCCGGCGTCCGTCACGATGTCCAGCGTCGTGCCGGCCGGAAGCGTCTTCCGGATCACGTCGAGACGGCCGATGACCTTCGCCGCGACGTCAGTGGTGCTGTAGCCCTTGGACTTCTTGACGTCGATGGCGACAGCCTCGCGCTCGCCGGCTTTGTCGCCGTACAGGGCCAGCGTGCGCGGCTCTTCGGTGGCGTCCTTGACGTTCGCGACCTCGCCAAGGCGCACGAGCCGGCCGCTGCGCTCTGTGATGACCAGGTTGGCGAACTCCGCCGGGCTTTCGATGCGACCCAACAGGCGAATCGACCGCTCGTCCAGGGTGCCAGTCACTCGGCCCACGGGCGCCGCCAGATTCTGCATCTGCAGCGCTTGCACCACCTGACCGA
>JANNJV010000117.1:0-3532 GCA_031395945.1 Gemmatimonadota bacterium
CGCTGGGCGTGTTGATCCCGGTGGCGCTGCTGGCCTGGCTGGGCTTCTGGGTGTGGAAGCGTCGGCGCGCCGGACGGATGGCCGCGACCGCGTGAAAGTGCGGGCTAGCAGGCACTCACGACACAGGTGAGAAGGATCAACCGATGAAAGTGATCACAACGATTACAGCAACTGATTGATTGTTGTTATCCGGTGTTCTCGGTTGATCCTTGTCACCTGTGTCGTTGATGCTTCGGGATTCGGCGCGCTGGGCCTCGGCATCCGCGGCACTGATCACCAGCCCAAGCCCGTTCGTCCCTCAGGCTTGCGGACGCGCGCCTCGCGACCAAGGTTGATCTGATCAACCCCTCACGAGAATCACGAATGCGCTTCCCCGCTCTGCTCGTCGCCGTCACGGTCGGCGTCGGGCTCGGACTTCCCGCAACCGCTCAAACACAGGCCGCGCGGGCCGGGCTCAACGTCCCGGTGCAATACCACAAGTTGAAGAACGGCCTCAAGGTCGTGCTGTCGCGCGACACCACCGCGCCCACGGCCGTCGTCGCCGTCTACTACAACATCGGCTTCCGCAACGAGCCGCGAAATCGCACCGGGTTCGCGCACCTCTTCGAGCACATGATGTTTCAGGGCTCGCAGAACCTGGGCAAGATGGAATTCATCCGCCTCGTGGAGAACCACGGCGGAGTGCTCAACGGGTCCACGCGGTTCGACTTCACCAACTACTTCCAACTCGTGCCGTCGCACGCCATCGAGCCAATTCTCTGGGCCGAGGCCGACCGCATGCGCGGGCTCGCCATCGACAGCTCCAATCTCCAGAACCAGCAGGACGTCGTGAAGAACGAAGTCCGCGTGAACGTGCTCAACCAGCCGTACGGCAGCTTCCCCTGGATCGATCTGCCGATGGCCGCGAATACCAACTGGTACAACGCGCACAATTTCTACGGCGACCTGGAGCACCTGGACGCAGCGACGCTCGCCGACGTCCAGTCGTTCTTCAAGACGTACTACGCGCCCAACAACGCCGTGGTCGTGGTGGCCGGCGATTACGATCCCGCCAAGACGCTGGACTGGATTCACAAGTACTTCGAGAACATCCCGGCGGCCGCGCAGCCGGCGAAGCCGAATCTTGCCGAGCCGATGCAGACCGCCGAGAAGCGCACCGGCCGCACCGATCCGCTGGCGAATCGGCCGGCGCTTGGCCTGGCCTATCACGTCCCTGCGCGCAATACGCCGGAGTGGTACGCGATGGGACTGCTGGACCAGATCCTGGGGCAGGGCAACGACAGCTGGCTGTACGATGAGCTGGTGCGCAAGAAGGGGCTCACGGGCGACGTCAGCACCGGCATCAATTGGGGGCTGGGCAACATGTTCGACTACTCCGGCCCGATGCTCTGGCTGGTGACCGTGTATCACGACAACGACAAGCCGGTGGACTCGTTACTGGCCGCGGTGGATCGCGTCGTGACGCGCGCCCAGACCCAACCCATGGACCGCGCGACGCTCGATCGAGCCATGACCAAGATGCGCTCGGCGCTCTACGCCAACGTGGAAGAGTTCAATGGATTCGGCAGAGCCAACCTGCTGGCGTCGTTCGCACTGTTCGACGACGACCCCGCGCGCATCAACCGGCTGGAGGCCGGCTTCAGGGCCGTGACTCCGGCGCTGCTACAGCGCACCGCGCGCGAGTACCTCAGGAAGACCAACCGTACCGTCTACGAATTGAAGCCGGGGAAAAAAGAATGACGCGAACACTCCGAATTATTCGCATGGGCTGTCTCGCGGCTGTCGCTCTGGCTGCGCCCCACACCACGTTCGCGCAGAAGCAGGCACCGCCAGCGCCGGGAACACCGAAAGACGTACGGCTTCCAGCGAAGCGAACGTTTGCGCTCGAGAATGGCATGCGCGTCAGCCTCGTTCCGTACGGGACCATTCCGAAGGCTGCGCTGCAGTTGAACGTTCGTGTGGGAAGTATCAACGAAACGGCCGACGAAGTCTGGCTCGCGCGCGTGGTTGGTGAGCTGATCAAGGAAGGAACGGCGACGCGCACGGGTGAGCAGATCGCGCGCGACGCGGCGTCCATGGGCGGCGGCCTGTCGGTGAACGTTGGTGACGATCAGACGACCTTGAGCTCGGAAGTGCTGAGCGAGCGCACCGCGGCCATGGCGCGTCTGCTGGCCGAAGTGGCGATGAGCGCGCGGCTGCCCGAGTCCGAGCTGCCGCGCATCAAGGCGACGCTCGCGCGTCAGATTGCCATCGACAGGACGGTGCCGCAGTCTATCGCCGGCGAGAAATTCCAGCAGGCGCTGTTCGGCGACCATCCCTACGGGCGAATCTACCCCAAGGAAAAGCAGCTCGAGGAATTCACAATAGATCAGGCCCGCCGGTTCTATCAGGACAACTTCGGCGCGCAGCGCGCGCACCTGATGATCGCCGGCGTTTTCGACGCCGCGGCGACCGAGCGCGCTATCCGCGAAGCGTTCGCCGGTTGGGCGCGCGGACCGGTGGCGGCCAACATCGAAGCGCCGCCCGCACCCACGCAGCGCAGCGTCACCCTGTTGGACCGTGCCGACGCGCCGCAATCCACGATCAGTCTGGGCCTGCGCATTCCGCAGCCGTCGTCCGAGGACTACATCCCCATTCGAGTCACCGACTATCTGCTGGGCGGAAGCTTTGGCTCGCGCATCACTACGAATATCCGCGAGGACAAGGGCTACACGTACTCGCCCGGAAGCTTCACGTCGGCGCGCAGGCAGGGCACGTACTGGGCGCAGACGGCTGACGTCACCACCAAGGACACCGGCAATTCGCTCAAGGAGATTTTCGCCGAGATCGACAAGCTGGGGAAGGAAGCGCCGCCCGCGCAGGAGCTGCGCAGCATTCAGAACCAGATGACCGGCATCTTCGCGCTGCAGACGTCGTCGCGCACCGGCATCCTTGGCCGCCTGACCTTTGCGGATCTGCACGGCGTGGGCGATGCGTATCTCAGCAACTTTGTGAAGAACATCATGAGCGTGACGCCGGAAGATGTGCGGCGCATGTCGGCCACGTATCTGCGGCCGGATCGCATGACGTTGATCGTCGTGGGAGATAAGAAGTCGGTGGAGCCGCAGCTGGCTCCGTGGGCTGTTGTTGTGCCCTAGGCTTTTGTCGTTTGGCTCTGGCGGTTTGGGGGTGTCGCTCAGGCTGGGGCGTCGCTCGGGCTGGGGCGTCCCCACGCGGACCACGCTGCGCTCCTCGGTCGCTCGCTACCGCTCCGCTCCCTTGCGGTGCTCGCTGGCTGTCGGCGTCGGCGGGCATCCGCCTCCGCCTCCAGACGGTCCGCTTTGGAGACCCCCAGCCCCGCGCGACTGTCCGAGCGCGAAACCTACGAACGCGAGGCTCGCTACGCCGCGCAGCCATAGCGCACAGCCCACGGAGACTTGGGCGTCTGGCGCCGACACCGCGGCTTGCGTTGGCGTGGAGCGAAGGGCTGGGGTTCCCCTAAGCGAATCGTCTGAGGCCGGCACGCGGCACAGCCGCGGACCGGCTGAAGTCA
>JANNJV010000280.1:0-1549 GCA_031395945.1 Gemmatimonadota bacterium
ACACCGTGCTTGGCCGCGACGTAGGCGGACGATCCGCGAATCCCCACCTGGCCAAGGATTGAAGCCATGTTCAGGACAGAGCCGCCTCCCGAGGCAAGAATCGCGGGAATCTGGTAGCGCATACCGTAAAACACGCCCGACAGATTGACGGCTATGACGCTATCCCAGCCGTCGAGGGGATACTCACCCACCGATGCAACCGGCCCGCCAATCCCGGCGTTGTTGACGGCGATGTGAAGAGCGCCGAATTCACGAACCGCCGCGGCCACGAGGGCCGCATTGTCCGTCGGCTTTGACGTGTCGGCTCTCACGAACACGGCGCTGCCTCCCAGCGTCGTGATGTGATTCACGGTTTCGCGACCACCCGGCTCGGCGATATCGGAAACCACGACTTTCGCGCCTTCGTCGGCAAACTGGAATGCGATGGCTCGTCCAATTCCGGAAGCGGCGCCGGTAACTATGGCGACGCGCTCCTGCAGCATCTTGCTCATGTGCGTTCCTCTTTCGTTGTAACATCACGTAGCGCCCGTTCTTTCCAGAGCGAATACACCGCGGGAATCACCACCAGCGTCAGGACGGTACTCGAGATCATCCCGCCGATCATTGGCGCCGCAATGCGTTTCATCACGCTTCCGCCGGCGCCGTGGCCCCAGAGAATCGGGAACAGACCAGCCATGATCGCCGTCACGGTCATCATCTTCGGGCGCACCCTTTCCACCGCTCCCTCGACGATCGCGTCATAGAGATCGCGCACGGTCGTTCGTCCCGACTCGCGCCGCGCCTTCCAGGCATGGTCCAGATAAATGAGCATGATGACGCCGGTCTCCGCCGCGACGCCCGCCAGCGCGATGAATCCGATCGCCACCGCCACCGACCAGTTGTAGCCGAGCGCCCAGATGAACCACAGGCCGCCCACCAGCGAGAATGGCAGCGAGAGCATGACGATCGCGGTCTCACCAACACTCCTGAAGTTGAAGTACAGCAGAAGGAAGATGATCGCGAGCGTGGCTGGGATCACCACTTTCATCCGTTCCGCCGCGCGCTGCATGTACTCGTATTGACCACTCCATACCAGGCGGTAGCCCGGCGGCAGCTTGACCTCGTCGTCCACCATTGCCTTGGCCTCGGCGACGTAGCTGCCAATGTCCCGGTCCGCGACGTCCACGAACACCCACGCGGTGGGCATCGCGTCTTCCGTCCGCACGACCATCGGCCCCGCCACGGTCTTGATGGACGCGACCTGGCCAAGGGGTACCTGGGCGACGCCCGCGGCGGCGACACTCGCGGACATGCCTCCCATTCCGCCGCTGTTTGCGGTGGGGGCCGTACTCGCGTGAAGCACCGGCACCAGCACTGCGGCCAGACGCTCTGGCGTGTCACGCAGCTCCTGTGGATAGCGGACACGCACGCCGTAGCGCTCACGGCCTTCGACGGTCTGCGTGATGGTCATTCCTCCAATCGCAGTGGCGATGACGGTCTGGATGTCGCCGACGTTCAGTCCATGCCGGGCAGCCGCCGCGCGGTCGATGTCGATGTCCAGGTAGAAACC
>JANNJV010000201.1:0-7637 GCA_031395945.1 Gemmatimonadota bacterium
TGCACCCAGTACGCTCAGAAAGGCATGTTCAACATCTTTCTGGTGGTGTTCTTCTCGACGCTGGCGTTCGCGTTCCTGGAGCCGTTCTTCTTCATCGGCTATCTGGTGTCGATCGCACTTTTCGGGTTGTTCCAGGCCATCTTCATGGCCAATGCCGGCGGCGCCTGGGATAACGCCAAGAAAATCGTGGAGGTGGAGTTGAAGCAGAAGGGCACGCCCCTGCACGATGCGACCGTGGTCGGGGACACCGTCGGCGATCCGTTCAAGGACACGTCGTCGGTCGCGATGAATCCGATCATCAAGTTCACCACACTCTTCGGGCTGCTGGCGGTAGAGTTGGCCGTGTCGCTGACGGCGCAGCGCGGCTCCGGCTTCACGCATGTTCTCGCCGCGGTGTTTTTCATGGCCTCGCTGGTATTCGTGTGGCGCTCGTTCTACGCCATGCGGATTGAATCGGGCGTCAAGTCGTCGGTCGCGTGAACCAGCTTCTTTCCCGCAAGCCGATCGCCGAGCTCCTGCCGGGGGATGACACCTCCGGGCTAAGACGGGAGCTTGGCGTCAGCGACCTCGTCATGCTGTCCATCGGCGCCGTGATCGGCGCCGGAATCTTTTCGTCGATCGGCACTGCGGCAGCCGGGGAAACGCTGCCCACCGGCGAGATCGTGCGCTACGGCGCCGGTCCCGCGCTGATCCTTTCCTTCATCCTGCTCGGGTTGGTGTGCGCGCTAGCCGCGCTATGCTATGCCGAGCTGTCATCGATGATCCCGCAAGCGGGAAGCGCGTACGCGTACTCGTACGCGACTTTGGGTGAGCTGGTCGCGTGGATCATCGGGTGGGACTTGATTCTCGAGTACGCCGTGGGAAACATCGCCGTGGCCATCGCCTGGAGCGGCTATTTCACCTCGCTCCTCACCGGATTCGGCATCGATTTGCCGGGGTGGCTAACGCACGGGTATCGCACCGCGCTGCTGAGCAGCGACCCCGCGGTGCACGGACTGCTTGAGACGGCACCCAAAGTGGCGGGAATCCCCTTCCTGCTCAACATCCCGGCGTTTCTCATCGTCATGGCGGTGACCTGGCTGCTCTACATCGGGGTGCGAGAAAGCGTGCGTGCCAACAAGGTCATGGTCATCATCAAGCTCATCGTGCTGGGGGTGTTCGTCGTGCTTGGCGCGATGCACATCGACCCGGCGAACTATCGGCCGTTCGCTCCCAACGGATGGCGCGGCATTCATCAGGGCGCCGCGATCGTCTTCTTCGCGTATATCGGCTTCGACGCGATCAGCACCGCGGCGGAGGAAACCAAGAACCCGCAGCGCAACATGCCGCGGGGCATTCTCTACGGTCTTGGCATTTGCACCTTCATCTATGTCATCGTTGGAAGCGTGGCGACCGGCGTCGTCCCGTACACGCAGCTCAAGGGTGCCGATCCGCTGGCGCGCGCGCTCGACCTTGCCGGCCTTCCGATCGCGAGCTGGTTCGTCGCTTTTGGCGCGGTCGTCTCGCTGACCGCGGTCCTCCTGGTGTTCCAGTACGGCCAACCGCGCATTTTCTTCGCGATGGCGCGTGACGGCCTGCTTCCGCAATGGGCCGCGAAGATTCATCCGAAGTATCGCACGCCGCATATCACCACGGTGGCCACCGGTCTCGTGGTCGCGATCGGAAGCCTCTTTCTGGATGAGAACGAGATCTACGACCTCACCAACATCGGCACTCTTTCCGCGTTTGCGATCGTGTGCATCGGTGTGCTGGTGCTGCGGCACACGGACAAGGACCGCCCGCGCCCCTTCCGCGTTCCAGCCGTCTGGTTCGTAACCCTGCTCGGCGCCGGTGCCTGCATTTACGTCATGACGGGCCTTCCCGTGCGCGCGTGGGAGCGGTTCGGCATCTGGATGGCCGCGGGGCTGCTGTTGTACTTCGTGTACGGCTTCAAGCACTCCAAGCTGCGGAAGAGGGCGTAGACGACGATGCTCGCACGGCTCCGACGAATCTCCCTGACGAAGTGGATTCTGATCGCGATGGCGATCGGAACGCTCATTGGCTGGCTGTATCCCGAAGCGTCGCAGAACCTGAAGGTGTTGTCGAACATCTTCCTGCGGATGATCAAGTCGCTGGTGACGCCGTTGATCTTCTCGACGCTCGTCATCGGCATCGCGGGTCACGGCGACGACATGAAGCGCGTCGGGCGCCTGGCGCTGAAATCGCTGATCTATTTCGAGATCGTGACGACGCTGGCGCTGTTCATCGGACTCGCGGCCGTAAACCTCACGAAGCCCGGCGTCGGCGTGAACCTGACTGCACCCGCCGCGACAGGGCAGCAACTCGCCGGGAATCAGCAGACGCTCACCGGCATGATCGAGCACATCGTGCCAACGAGCTTCATCGACGCGGCCGCGAAGAACGAAGTGCTTCAGATCGTGTTCTGGGCCATCCTGTTTGCGGTTGCGCTGTCGCAAGTGCGTGGCAAGCCGAAGGAAGTGATGCTCGCCACGTGCGAAGGACTGGCCGAAGTGATGTTCAAGTTTACCGGCTTGGTGATGAAATACGCACCCATCGGCATCGGCGCCGCCATCGCCGTCACCGTCGGTCACAGCGGCTTGTCGGTCCTGATCAACCTTGGCAAGCTCGTACTGACACTGTATGGCGCGCTCGTGGTGCTGGTTGCATTCGTGCTGGTGCCGGTTGCGCTCATTTTCAGAGTGCCCATCCGGAAGTTTCTGAAGGCCGTCAAGGAACCTGCGCTAATCGCGTTCTCGACGACGTCGAGCGACGCTGCGCTTCCTCAAGCGCTCAAGGCGATGGAGGCGCTCGGCGTCCCTCGGCGCATCGTGGCCTTTGTGATACCGACCGGATATTCGTTCAACCTGGACGGCACGACGTTGTATCTGGCCGTCGCGTCTGTTTTCGCGGCCCAGGCGGCCGGCGTTGACATGACGCTGGGACAGCAGCTCATCATGATGCTGACCCTGATGTTGACGAGCAAAGGCGTCGCAGCGGTGCCGCGCGCGTCGCTCGTCATTCTCTCCGGCACGCTGGCGACCTTCGGACTCCCGCTAGAAGCCATCGCCGTCATTCTGGGCGTGGATGAACTCATGGACATGGCACGCACGACGGTCAACATCGTTGGTAACTGTCTGGCGACGGTCGTGATGGCGCGCTGGGAGGGCGAGTTCGACGACAACGCCGTGTTGCCAGCGGATATGACGTCGCTTTAGGCCGTCAACTCGGCCAGGTGTCGTAGCGCGCCGCGAACCGCGCCGCGGGCGGGATCGATGTCGGCAGCATGCACATGCGCGCCGGGAACCGCGACCTTGAGGCGATGCTCCAGCCGCTTCCGGTACGAAGATCCTTTGCTGAGCAGTCCGCCCGTCAGCGCGACGGGAATCGATGCGCGTTCGTCGGTGAAGAGTTGCCGCGCCAGGGCGCGGATGTGCAGTGCCAACTCCTCGACGGCCAAGCTCACAATCGAATTCGCGCGCAGGTCGCCGCCGTCCGCAACGCTCATCACGACGGGAGCAAGGGAGGCGAGGGTTGCCGGTGTCGCTGCGGCGGCCCAGCGAATCAGGTCGGACGTTTCCGCCGCCTCCGCCGCCGTAAGGATTGCACCCGTGAGGGCCGTCTCCGGCTCGCGGCCGTCGGACGCCGCCGCCACGACGGACAAGGCGCGCCTGCCGATCCAGGCACCACCGCCCTCGTCGCCAATGACCGGACCCCAACCGCCGCACCGGGCCGTGGCGCCCGCCGGGCCTCTGGCGAACGCCGATGATCCGGTACCCGCGATCAGGAGAACGCCCGGACCATCTCCGAACGCGTCGTCGAGGGCCACGGCAAAGTCTGTCTGAACGACGATCTCCTCAGCGACCTGATGCGTCGTGAGTGCTTCCCAGAGCGCCTGACGCTCCGATTCGCGGCCTACCCCGGCTACGCCAACGCAGACCACGCGCGGCCGCTCGCCACGTTTCTCCGCAGTCTCCAACACGTCGCGCACCACTCCGGCAATCACACCGGCACTTCGCTCTGCTTCACCCGGTTTAACCGCGCTTCCAACACCGGTCGATTCAGCCAACGGCTCGCCGCGTTCGTTCGCCAGGATTGCGCGTGTCTTGGTGCCGCCGCCATCGATGCCAACGACAAACGATTGCATGGCGGAAAACTAAGCGGCCCTGGACACCGATTGATCACGCGCCGGCGCCGGCGGCGCACTCGCACCGATATACGATGAGACGATGCCGACCAGCAGCGTGATGCTCGTCCCGATGAGCACGTACCACGGCCAGGCGATTCGCCCCACCGGCTCCAGCCAGGGCATCCACACGGACAGGCGCCTGGCGAAGACCACGAACGCCATGACGGTTATCCCCACGGACATGCCGAGGATCGCGTCGCGCTGCCGCGCCCGCTTCCAGAAAATCCCCAGAAAGAATCCGCCGAGCAGCGCGCCATACGTGAAGGACGCAATGGAGAGCGCGATGACGACCACGGGCGTCTGCTGATTCGACGGGAACAGTAGGGCGCCGCCCGTGAGGACCACGCCCCAGATGAGCGCGAACCGCTTTCCCACTTTCAAGGTCCGCGGATCGTCGGCGGCCCGTCCCGTCAGCGGGAGGTAGATGTCGTGCGTGGACGCCGCGGCCAGCGCGTTGATCGCGCCCGAATGCGTACTCATCGTGGCCGCGAGAATTGCGGCCAGCAGGAGCCCCACGAGTCCGTGAGGCATGTGGTCGATGATGAACGTCGGGAACACCGCGTCGGGGGTAGGGAACGCGCGGGCCTGGAAGAACGCCCAGAGTCCCATCCCGACCATGAGGAACAATGTGAACTGCACGAACACGACGATGCCGCTGCCAATCAGAGCCATGCGTGCGTCGCGAAGACTACGGGACGACAGCAAGCGCTGCACGATGAGCTGGTCGGCGCCATGCGAGGCCATCGCGAGAAAGGCGCCGCCAATGAGCCCCGCAAAAATGGTGTGCGCTCGATCGAATCCCGTGTAAAAATCCAGGAACTGCAGCTTTCCGGCGGTCGAGGCGCTGGCCACGATGCCGCTCCAGCCGTCCGGCGCCGCACGTCCCAGCAGTACCGCCGCGGAAATGCCGCCGAGGATGTACACGCCGGCCTGGAGAATCTCGGTCCAGACGACCGCGCGCATGCCGCCGCGGTACGTGTAGATGATGGTGAGTGTGCCGAGGATCAGCACGGCCGTTGGCATCACGAATTTCTGCGGAATGACGCCGTTGAGGATCAGCGCGATGGGGATGGCCGTGGCGAAGACGCGGACCGCGTCCGCCAATCCGCGCGTGACCATGAATACGATGGAGGTAAAACGCCGAGTGGCGAGCCCGAAGCGTTTTTCCAAGAGCGCGTACGCCGTCACCAACTCTCCCTGGTAGTACCGGGGCAACAGTGTGTAGGCCACCACGATGCGGCCCAGGATGTATCCGGCCGCGATCTGCAGGAATCCCAGGTTGGTCGTGTAGGCGAGGCCGGGGATGCTGATGAAGGTCAGGGCGCTCGTCTCGCTGGCGACCACCGAGAACATCACCGCCCACCAGGGAATGGATCGACTCGCGACAAAGTAGTCCTTCGCGTCCTTCTGCCGTCGGCCCACCCAGATGCCAAGGAAGGTGGTACCCGCCAGGTACGCGACGATCACCGCGACATCGAGCGCGGTGATGGTCCTCATGCGCCCACCACTACATACGCCTCCATGGCGTAGTACTCGGCCAGGCCCAGGCGGTCCAGCTCAGCCGCGGTTGCTTTGTTGCGCGCCTCGACGCGCTGCCAGAACTCTCGTTCGTCGTAGCCGCCGGGGAAGGGCGCACTGTCCTTTTGCGACTGATGCTTGAAGATCGCCTGAATCTTGAGGCGCAACTCCTCCTGCGAGAGTGGCACCAGCCAGGTGGCTTCGGACACCGGCCATTCCTGCCACGCCCCGCGATAGAGCCAGACTTCCGGCGAACCAGCTTTACCCTTGCCATGGAGTTCGGCGAGCGCCGCATCGATGGCCTCCTTGCACATTCGATGCGTCCCATGCGGGTCGGAAAGATCGCCGGCGACGAACACCAGGCTCGGTTTCACCTCCGCGATGAGTTCGCGAACGATCTTGACGTCCGCCGGACCGACGGGGTCCTTGCGAACCTTGCCGGTCTGGTAAAACGGGAGGTTCATGAAGCGCGCGGAAGTACGCGTGAGGCCCACGGTTTCCAACCCACTCACCGCTTCCGATTCGCGGATGATGCGCTTGATGTCCTGCACTTCCTTGATGTCCACCTCTCCCGGCCGCTTCCGCTCGAGAAACTCACCCACTTTGCGTGCGAGCGAGCGTACCGACTTCTGCTCGATGGTGTTCTCCTCACCTAGCCGCTCGATGAAATCCACGTACCGCCGGACGTCATGGTCGAACACCGCGATGTTGCCGCTGGTCATGTACGCCACGACGACCTCGTTCTCGTTTTCGACCAGCTTGTGGAGAATGCCGCCCATCGAGATGACATCGTCATCGGGATGCGGAGAAAAGCAGATGATCCGCTGATGCGTGGGCAGCTTGGATTTGCCGCGGATTTTCGCGCCAAGGATGTTGAAGACCTTGCCGTTCACTTCGCCCGGCGATCCGTACTTGGAGACGAGTGACGAGAGCTTGTGATCTGCGTAATCGCGTTGCGTGAGCTTGAGCATCGCCTTGCCCGTCTGTTGGGAAAGCCACATCACGGCGCGAACCATGAGCTCCGGCGTCCACTTCACCTCGTCGATCAACCACGGGGTAGCGACACGGGTGAGGTCAGCCGCGGCCGCGCGGTCGATGTAGAAGGTCGTGTGTGGATGGCGTTGCAGAAATGTCGCCGCGACTTCGACGTCCACGTCGCCTTCCACGGCGCGCCGTACGATGCTCGACTTGTGCTCGCCCGTCGCCAGGATGGCGATCTCCCGGGCGTCCAGGATCGTTGCCACGCCCATAGTGATGGCTTCGCGCGGCACGTACTCCTCGCCAAAGAAATCCGCTGCGGCATCGCGCCGTGTCACGGTGTCCAGGGTGACCAGCCGCGTGCGGCTCTCCGAACCCGAGCCCGGTTCGTTGAAGCCGATGTGTCCCGTCTTGCCAATCCCGAGAATTTGAAAATCGATGCCACCGGCCGCGACGATACGCCGCTCGTATTCATCGCAGAACTCATCGACGCGGTCTCGCGACGTGGTGCCGTCAGGGATATTGACGTTCGCCGGATCGATATCCACGTGCGAGAACAGGTTCTCCCACATGAAACGGTGGTAGGAGTGGATGCTCTCCTTCGGCATCGGGTAGTACTCGTCGAGGTTGAACGTGACGACATGCTTGAAGCTCAACCCCTCCTTCGTGTGCTTCCGCACGAGCTCGCGGTAGACGCCAATGGGCGTCGACCCCGTAGCCAGGCCCAGAACGGCATTCGCGCCCTGTGCGTTGCGCTCCTTGATGAGCGCCGCGATGCGATCGGCGACGAGGATCGCGATCTCTTCGTGATCCTCCACTACGATCGTCGGAATTCGTTCCAACCCAGCAGAGCCGTGATTGTCGTGAAAAAGCCCGCGACCGGTGGACCGGTCGCGGGCATTCACTTCGGCTCCGGTGGTCGCGCGAGCCCCAGTGGCCGACCGGTTGAGAGGAT
>JANNJV010000244.1:0-11777 GCA_031395945.1 Gemmatimonadota bacterium
CGGTGACGTCGCAGGCCGCTGCGCTGATGAACAGAAGCGGCATGGTTACGCGGATGATGGGACGAACGAACGACATATGCATATTGCCTCGAAAGGTTTGGGGTTCTTTTTGGAAGCGTTTGCTCGCCACCTTCCAAGGCAAGTCAGCATCCGCGGGCCATACCGACCCTAAGTCTCAGGGATTCTGTGACTTAGCTGATCCGGCCGTTCCCCCGACCTGCAGCGTTTCGCTACAGTGCCATAGCGTAGCGAGGCATCGCGGATGTACAACGGCTCCCTACATCGCGTCGCGTGGCTGGCTGGGCAGTCAGCGTCCGTCGTCGTCGCCTCCCGCGCGAACGACTCCACCCGGGGCCCGCGCTGCCGTCCCGGCATACGCGCTCGCCGCGCCGTGCTGGTAGACGAGCTGACCCCCGCTGTGACCCACCCACGCCGCGCCACCCACGAGCGCGAACGCGCCCAGCGCGCCGAGGACGCGAGCGGATTTTCCCGCCAGGCCCGGCAAAAGTCCGCCGGCCATCACGAGGAAGACCACTATGGTGGCAGTGATGAACAGCTCGGCGGCTTCTTCGTGCGTGTCCAGCGGCTGGTCCGCGACGACGCGCTCGACGCGCTCTTCCTGCGCTTCGCCCGTCTGTACGGCCGCCCAGGTGCTGAGCAGCAGTGCCGCGGCCAGGGCCAGCGGCACGCCCCACGCACGGCGCGGCCGTGCGCCGCGCCGGATTGTCCACAGCGCGCCGATCGCGAAGATTGGGAGAAGGAATGCGAGCACCACCGGGAAATGCACGACCGCTGGGTGCAGAGGATCGGGTAACATGATTGGCTCCATCGAAGGTTTGAGAGCATCTTCGTGGACAGCCGCGCAGGCCTCCATCCGACGTGTGTTCGGAACGACCCCGACATTTGCCGGACAGACGCGCGTCCACCCAACATCCGACAAATGCCGGAGGCGTTAAGTGGAACACGACGAGGTTGACGAGCGGAGGCTCAGAGTCCTCATCGCGGCTGTGCTCGCCGCGTCGATCGTCGGGGGAGCAGTCGATCTGATTCTCGACGCACCCGACCGCTGGCTGTCCTTTCATGTCATCTATGAGGTTCTCCTGATCGGCGCAGCGGTGGCAACCTCGTGGTTTCTGTGGCGCGGCTGGTTCCGCTCGCGCCGCTCCCTCGTCGAGACGCGGCGAATGGTCGAGGCGCACCAGGCCGAGCGCGATGCGTGGCGTGCGAGCGCGCGGCAAGCGCTCATAGGCCTGGGCGAGGCGATCGACCAGCGGTTTGGTGCCTGGAATCTCACCGCGGCTGAAAAGGAGATTTCGCTACTGCTCCTGAAAGGCCGGAGTCACAAGCAGATCGCGTACGATACCGGGCGGAGCGAGCGCACAGTGCGGCAGCACGCAGTAGCGGTGTACGAGAAGTCCGGGCTCGGTGGCCGCGCGGAGCTCGCAGCATTCTTCCTCGAGGATCTCATGCTGCCTCGCGGAGACGGCTCAGCGGCACGGTGAGCGCCGACGCCCGGCCGCAAGCCCTCGACAACGCCGCCATCGTCGCCATCTTCGATTTGGCCAACACGTCCGCCATGGCTCGACTTCGCGCGCTCAAGGGCGCAGAATTCGACCGGGCCTTCGTGCAGCATGAACAGGCCTTCCAGGCTGCCGTCATCGCGGCGGTCAACACCACGCTCCTTCGCACAATCCAGAAGCAGGAGCTCAAGGATTTCGTGACCAGTCTGGCACCCGCGTTCGAGGCGCATCGCGTGATGGCCGAGCATCTCGAGAAAAAGCTGGCCCCGTGAGTGACGCGGCCCCACTGACCGGGCCGGACCTCGGCAAAGGCGTCCCGCTGTCGGCGATTGCCGACGGCGGGATGCTGGCCGGTCACGCGCTTGGCAAGCCGGTGCTGCTCGCACGGCGCGGGGCTGATCTTTTCGCGGTTGACGCAACTTGCACGCACTATGGCGGCCCGCTCGCCGACGGGCTCATGGTGGACGACACGGTCCGATGCCCCTGGCATCATGCCTGTTTCAGCCTGCGAACGGGTGAAGCGGTGCGCGCTCCGGCGCTTCGTCCGCTGACGCGCTGGGCTGTCGAGCGTCGCGGCACGATGGTGGTCATCACTGGCGAAATGCCGGCGACGCCCAGTTCCGCCGCGCGCCCACGCGCGACGCCGGCATCCGTCGTGATCCTCGGCGCTGGCGCGGCCGGCGACGCCGCCGCGGACGTGCTTCGACGCGAAGGCTACGAGTCACCGATCACGCTCGTCGGCGCCGATAACGACGCACCGTACGACCGGCCCAACATCTCGAAGGACTATCTCGCGGGCAAGGCGCCGGAGGATTGGATTCCGCTGCGGCCCGACACGCACTACAAGGAGCGCAACGTCCAGCTCCTGCTCGGCCGGACGGCCACGTCCATCGACACCGCGCAGCGACGCGTGTTGCTCGACGACGGACAATCGCTCGACTATGGCGCGCTGCTGATTGCGACCGGGGCATCACCCATCCGCCTGCCGGCGCTTGGCGAGCATGTGCGCTACCTCAGAACGCTGGCAGACAGCCGGGCCATCGTCGCCGCGTCCGGTACCGCGCACCGGGCCGTCGTGATCGGCGCGAGCTTCATCGGGCTCGAGGTCGCGGCGTCGCTGCGTGAGCGCGGACTGGAGGTGCACGTCGTCGCGCCCGAGTCATTGCCGCTCGAGCGTATTCTGGGCCGCGAGCTGGGTGATTTCATTCGTGGCATCCACGAGACGCGGGGCGTCGCGTTCCATCTCGGCCGGACCGCCGTTGCAGTGGAAGCGGACAGCGTGACCCTGGATAACGGAGAACGCATCCACGCCGACCTCGTGGTCGCCGGCATCGGCGTTCGGCCCAACGAGGAGCTGGCGGCGAAGGCAGGCATCGGCGTGGAGCGCGGAGTCCGGGTGAACGAGTATCTCGAAACCAGCGCTCCCGACGTGTTCGCGGCCGGAGACGTGGCACGGTATCCGGACCCCCGCACCGGCGATCTCATTCGTGTCGAACACTGGGTGGTGGCGCAGCGCATGGGACAGACCGCCGCGCGCAACATGCTCGGCCACCGCCAGCCGTTCCACTCGGTGCCCTTCTTCTGGAGCCAGCACTACGACGTCCAGATCTCGTACGTGGGGCACGCCGAGAAATGGGATTCCATTGAAATCGCCGGCAGTCTCGAAAAGCGGGATTGCGCAGTTACCTATCGCGCGAAGGGTGGCGTCCTGGCTGTCGCGACGGTGGGAAGGGATCGCGAGAGCCTGAAAGCGGAAGTCGCGATCGAATCCATGGCGCCTCAGAAGACAACGGAGGCACAGTAGCCCACGGGTTTCATGGCACGGCGCATGGTCACCACAGCACGGATCACGATGGCGCTGGCGCTCACGCTCGGTCTCGCGATCGGGCTGGGATCGTTCACGTTCCTCTACGCGCGTGGGTACTCGTATCTCTCTAACGACCCGGGCGCGTGTGCCAATTGTCACATCATGCGCGAGCATTTCGACGCATGGAACAAGTCTACGCATCACGCGGTGGCGACGTGCAACGACTGCCACACGCCACATGACCTGGTTGGCAAATACACGGTGAAGGCGAAGAACGGTTTCTGGCATTCGTTCTACTTCACCACCGGGCGCTATCCCGATCCGCTGCGCATCACTGATGGCAACCGCCAGGTGACCGCGAACGCCTGCCGGTACTGCCACGGCGATATCACCGCCGCCATCGATCATCCCGCCGCGAGCACAGCCAAGCGGTCGAATTGCGTCCGCTGTCATCAATACGTTGGCCACCTGGTCCGTTGACACTCAACGCGAGCGACTCATGACGACACCGACCTCCCCGACGAACGTACCGCCCAACGCCGGACGCCGCCGCTTCAGCGTGGCCGCGCTTGGCTCCGTCGCGGCGCTGGCCGCTGTCGCCGCCGTCGCTATCGCCGCGTTGCTCACAAACATTTTTCAGCGGAAGCAGGAAGCGCGGAACCCGTTTTATCGCGTCGTCGAGTTGAGCGACACCACGGAGGATCCAATGGTGTGGGGGAAGAACTTTCCGCTCCAGTACGACGCGTATCGCCGCACGGTGGATCAGGTGCGTACGCGATACGGCGGCAGCGAGGCGCTGCCGCACTCGCCAACGGACGCTGATCCACGCTCCATCGTCGCCCAATCGCGCCTCGAGGAGGATGTGCGGCTCCAGCAGTTCTGGGCAGGATACGCGTTCGCCGCGGATTTCCGCGAGGAGCGAGGCCACGCCTACATGCTCGACGACCAGGAATTCACGCGGCGGCAAGCCGTGACGCAACAGCCCGGCACGTGCCTGAACTGCCACGCTTCGATGTACGTCGCGTACCGGCGCCTCGGCAATGGCGATCCGAAGGTTGGTTTCGAGCGTATCAACGCGATGCCGTACGCGCAGGCGCGGCAGAACGTGCGTCATCCCGTCGCATGCATCGACTGCCACAATCCCGAGACGATGGACCTCCGTGTCACCCGTCCCGCGTTCGTGGAAGGCATCCGCGTGCTCAAGTCGTCACAGGGGGTGAAGAACTACGACGTCAACACGCAGGCGACGCGTCAGGAGATGCGCACCTTTGTCTGCGGCCAGTGTCACGTGGAGTACTACTTCAAGGGAAAGGAGAAGCGGCTGGAATATCCTTGGGCAAAAGGACTCACGGTCGACAGCATCCTCGCGTACTACGATTCGACCGGACACACGGACTGGACCCACGCCATCAGCGGCGCACGTGTCCTGAAGGCGCAGCATCCCGAATTCGAGATGTACAACCAGGGGATACACGCGCGTTCCGGCGTGGCCTGCGCCGACTGTCACATGCCGTACGAGCGCGTGGGCGCGATGAAGATCAGCGACCATTGGGTCCGCAGTCCCGTGCTCAACATCAACAAGGCCTGCCAGACCTGCCACAAGTGGCCGGAGGATGAGCTACGACAGCGCGTGCGTACCATTCAGGATCGCACCTTCGAGCTCCGCAACATCGCGATCGATGCGGTCCTCAAGCTGGCGACCGACATCGCGAGCGCCGTGACGGCCGACAGCACGCGCCCGCGTATCGCACAGGCGCGCGTTCTTCAGCGAAAGGCGCAGTTCCTGACGGATTTCATCGAGGCGGAAAACTCGATGGGATTCCACGCGCCCCAGGAGGCGGCGCGCGTACTGGCGCGCGCACTCGACTACGCGCGCCGGGGCCAGATCGTGCTGGCGGGCGGAGATCCTGGGGCCCTTCGCACTCAGCGCTGAGGGCCGCTGCGCCAACCGGTGTTCTTCGAGAAGCGCTGGCCATGGCTGTGGTTCTCGCGAGAGCGCCTACTCCTTCAACAGGCCGAGCTTCAGCGCGAACTGCACGTACTCGGACCGATGCGCGAGGCCGAGCTTTTCGCCGATGCGCTGCTTGTACGTGTCCACCGTCTTGGGGCTGATGAACAGCTTCTCGCCAATCTCCGGCGCGGTGTAGCCGCTCGCCACGAAACGCAGCACGTCACGCTCGCGGTCGGTGAGCTTCTCGAACTTGCTGCGTTCATCGGCGTGCTCGCTGCGCTTCCGGAACCCGCCCGCAAGCACCCGGGCTGCGGAGGGCTGGATGTACGTGTCACCGTGCGCGACGGCGCGCACCGCGTCCACCAGCTCGCGATCCGCGGCGCTCTTCTGCAGGAAGCCGCTGGCGCCGGACTCCAGCAAAGGAATGAGTGCTTCGTCCGCTGAGTGCATCGTGAGGATCAGGATTTTTGTCGTTGTCCCCGCCGCGACCAGCTGCTTGGTTGCCTCGGCGCCGTCCACAGGCTCCATGGAGAGATCCATGACCAGAACGTCGGGTTTCAGGCGCCCCACCATCGCGACGGCATCGCGGCCGTTGGCCACTTCGCCAATCACGGTGATGTCCTTGGCGGAACCCAGCACTGCCTTGAGTCCCGCGCGCACGACCGTATGATCGTCCGCCAGCACTACCGTGATGATGTCGCTGGTCATTGTCCCTGGGGGGTTGGCCGAACGGGCACACGCGCGCTCACGCGTGTTCCAAGGCCCGGTCCGCTGGAAATCTGCAATTCTCCGCCCACCAGGGCGAGCACGGCCTTGGCGGAGAAGAGCCCCAGTCCTGCCTGCAGCGGATCGTTCAGCGTCATGTCGATGCCGCGGCCGTCGTCATCCACCTCGAGCGTCACTACCCCATTGGTCGTGAGGGTCATCCGCACGTGGCTGGCCTGCGCATGCTGCTCCACGTTGCGCAACGTTTCCTCGGCAACGCGATACAACGCGCTGCCTGCCCGCGACGGAATGCTTTGCATGAACCCGACCGCATTCACCTGAATCTGTATACTCGAGCGCCGGGACACACGGCGCGACAGCGCCTCGATCGCGTTGAGCAATCCGAATTCCTCGAGCGTGCCGGGGTACAGCGTCTCGGCGACACTGCGCATTTCTTCGGTCAGGTCACACAACATTGCTCTCGATTGCTCCAGTTGCGCGGCGAATGCCGTGCCCTCGGTAGCCTGTTGCGCCACGGCAAGCTGCATGGCCACACCAGCGAGTTGCTGCGCGAACGATTCGCGGAGCTCGCGCGCCACGCTCTGCCGCTCGATGTCCCGCGCGCGCACGTTTCGCCCGGCCAGGTAGTGGATGCGCTTACGGTCCGCATCCACGCGATCCAGCAGGCGATTCATCGTGGTCGAGAGCCGGGCGATCCCGTGGTCCGCGATGCTGGACGGAGGCACGCGCGCGGCGTAGTCGCCCTCAGACACGCGGGCCGCAGTCGCCTCGACATCCGCAACGGGACGCAACGCAAGCCACACCAGCACGCCCGTGGCCGCAAAGCTGAGCGCGAGCAGCACGATCAACTCGGCGACGCGTGACGTGGACGGAAACGCGATGTGCGCCAGCAGCATGGCTGCGACCAGGCCGACATTGGCGCCAAGCAACTTCCAGAGCAATGGGACACGCAGCACGATCGAGCGCACGGTTTTCGCCGTCCGCACAACGACCGATCCGCGATGGACCGCGGCGCGCCGGTTATCGCTGATCACGTGGTCGAAGACCGTGGCGTTCATTTCACGATCAGCGCCGTCACCATGCCGAACATGCCATGCTCGGACTCGGCGTGCGGCAGGATGTGACAGTGGAATGCCCAGGTGCCAGGATTGTTGCAGTTCACGATCACGTCCCAGCGCTCGCCCGGCGCGATGTTCAGGGTATCGCATTTCCACGGCGCAGGCTGCGGCCAGCCGTCTTTCTCGACGACCGTCATATGCATGCCGTGCAGGTGCATGGGGTGGATCATCATCCCTTCGTTCATGAACCGGACGCGCAGCTTCTGTCCGCGAGTCGCCACGATGGGCTCGGTGGCCGGAAAGCTCTTGCCGTTCAGCGTGTAGCCGTGGGAGCCGTCATTGAGAATCATCACGTAGTCGATGTCGGCGTTGTCATGACTGGCTTTCTGTTTCGGCTCGATGATGAATGCCCCGAGCAATCCCAGCCCCACCTGTTTGGCCGCGTTATGGTGCGAGTGGTACATGTGCGAGCCCGGATTGGGCGCCGTGAACTCGTACGTGTACGACCCACCGGATTTGATGGGCGGCTGCGTGATGAACGGCACGCCATCCTGTGCGTTGGGGATTTCCAGCCCATGGAAGTGCACCGCGGTCGACTCCGTCAGCTCGTTCTTGACGTGGATGCGAACACGGTCCCCTTCCCGTACACGGATCTGCGGCCCCGGCACCACGCCGTTGAACGTCCAGGCGGTCACGAACTTGTTGGGTTCCGTTTCCCACTGGACCACTTTGCATGTGAGATCGAATACCTTCACGCCGGCGACGATGCGCGGCGCAAGCAGTTGGTTTCCCTTCCCCGACGTTTTGGCGGGAAACGCCTTGACTCCCGCCTCGTGCATTGCGTCCATCTTGTCCGCGGCGGTCTGCGCGGGCGCACCGGCCGGAACCACCTTGGCGCCGGTATCGTGCGGTCCCATGGTGCCGCCGGTTGGCGGTCCCTTGGTAGCTTGTTGAGGGGCGGTATCGCCCGGTGTGTCGCACGCACCGATAGCGGCCACCGCGGCTGCGGCGACCGCGGATGTCTTCAGGAAAACGCGTCGGGAAGTGTTCGTTGGCATGGCTCGTTTGAGGTGTTGAACTGAACGTACGATCGTCCAACCGCCGACTCAGTCGGGAGATGGAGGGTTCCCGTGTGACCGTTCACCACATATTTGTAGGGGAATCCCTCACCATGGCGGCCCGACCAGGTGGTGCCGTCGGCGGTCAATCGCCGTCATGAAAGGCGAGTCCCGCAAGCTCACCGATTTCCTGCTCGCCGATATCATCGGCATTTCCGCCGACGCAATCATCTGCGTCGACGCGGACCAGAAGATCACGCTGTTCAACGACGGCGCGGAGCGGATTTTTGGGTGGACCGCCGCCGAGGCCATGGGTCAGCCGCTCGAGATGCTGCTTCCTGAGCGCGTACGCGACGTCCACCATGCGCACATCGAGCGCTTCCGCGCGTCCCCGGAGCGCGGACGCAAGATGGGCGAGCGCCAGGAGATCGCTGGTGTCCGCAAGAACGGCCAGGAGTTCCCGGCAGAAGCCGCGATCGCCAAGGTGCTGACGGGCGACTCGGTCGTGTTCTCAGTCGTGTTGCGAGACATCACCGAACAGGTGGAGCTGCATAAGCGGCTCCAGCTTGCTGTCCGCGCCCGCGACGACACCGTGGGCGTCGTCGCCCATGACCTTCGGAACCCGGTGAGCGCGGTGAAGATGCTCTCCACGGCGTTGATCCAGCGTGCCGAGACGCAGAGCCTTTCGGGCGAGTTCTCCGAGCAGTTGCATCTCATTCGTGACGCCGCCACGCAGATGGACCGGCTCATTCAGGACCTGCTCGACATCACGCGCGTGGAGCGGGGCAAGCTCACGGTCGATATGCAGTCGGTCACCGGGGTCGCGCTGCTCGACACCGCGTTACGCACCATGCGGCCGCTGGTCGAGCAAGCGGGGCTGGTGCTCGAGGTGGATTTGCCATCCGCATTGCCCGTGGTACACGCAGATCCCGAACGCGTTGGACAGCTGCTGTCGAATCTCATCGGGAACTCGATCAAGTTCACGTCACGCGGCGGCCGGATCACCGTGCGCGCCGTCGAAGAGGGGGACTACGCGCGGATCTTCGTGTCGGACACCGGCAGGGGGATCCCAGCTGACCAGTTGCCGCACATCTTTGACCGCTACTGGCAGGCGTCGGATTCCGGCATTCGTTCGCGCGGCGCCGGGCTGGGACTGCCCATCGCGCAGGGCATCGCGCGGGCGCACGGCGGCCAACTTCGCGTAGAGAGCGTGGACGGACAGGGGTCGACCTTTTCGTTCACGCTGCTCGTGGCGCCCGCCGCGTCCTGAATAGCAGGAGCCCACCGGCTCAGAGGACCGGTGGGCTCGAGACTGAACTTCGTAGTGCTGAGGTGATGACCCCTCAGGTGCCTGCTTCGCTTAGAAGCTCACGACACCTTCGACCACGAAGCCCTGAATCTTCCCGCTACTGCGAATGTCGCTCGTCGGGAACTGGTAGTACTTCTGCTGCATGTACTCCCCCTTCATGAGAAGCACCGGGGTGACGTACCAGCCGGCCGCGAGTGCGTTACGATCGACGCTCACCTTGTTGGCGATGCCCGTCAGCTTGCCGTTCGCGGTGTTGCTGCGGACGCCGACGTACATCCGTTCGTCCATGAAGCGGTAGAGCAGGTCGCCGGCGTACTGGTTCCAGTCACGCTGGTAGCCGGTCTCGCTCAGTGCCTTGCCGCGAAGGTTTTCGGCGGTGCCGAAGAACTCGAAGCCCTGGTAGCGTACGAAGGGATTGATGGCGAACGCGCGTACCGTGTTCGAGAAGCCCGGGCGGATCTGGCCGGACCATGCCTGTGCGGCCAGCGTCGCCGTCGTGTTTTCCATCACCATGTCGTAGGGACCGCCCGACCGGTCGCCGGTCAACAGCGTGTTGCTTGGCGACTTGGCGTTCTTGTAGTACGAGCCCGTGAGCCGGACGCGAAGGTCGGGGTTCAACTGCGTATCGTAGCCAAGCTTGCCCAGGTACGCATTGGTGCGCGCGGCGGGCGTCGTGACGCCACCGTTGATCGTGCCGCTGTTGACGCCGGCCATCGCGATGATGCCCTTGTTGCGGAAGTACACTTCGCCGCCAACTTCAGTGGTGAAGGCGTCGATGATGAGATTGCCGACGAACGGGTTGAACATGCCGTTGCCGTTATCGCTGCGGCGGAAATGTTGGTCGCCGTAGTTGGTCTCGAAGTGGCCGACCTTGAGGGTCGTGTACTTCATGATCGTGTTCAGGATCGGGAGATCGATCGGCGACTTGTCGATCAACGCGTAGCCGTCCTTGACCCAGAACTCCTGGTGGTGCTTGGAGGACATGTAGCTCGTCAGCGCCACTCGGATGCCGTCGGCAACCTGGATATTCAAGGTCAGGTTTGCGTCGGCGAGGTTGAAGCCGCGACCGATGTCGATCAGCGTGTTCGCGGGTACCAGCGTCGCCTTGTTCTTGTGCTCCAGACCCTGGAACTGCTGCCGGAACGACGCGCCCCAGCCGATCTTGAAGCCGGTGAATGGAATGCCTGATTCCTTCGGCGATTCGAATACGCCGAGGCCGCGCCGATCCGCTGGCCGGAAATTCTGCATGGTGATCGTCGGGGCCAAGCTCCAGATCGCAACCGCGCCGTTGGCGGTATTCGTGTCGATCTTCGTGACGGCCGCCGAGTCCTTCGTGACGCCATTGGCGACTGCCACCTGTTGCTGCGCCGTAGCGACCGCAACAGGCAACGCGATAGCGAGGGCGAGAACCTTAATGGTGGATTTCATGTAGTAGTACCTCAGGTGATGGATCGTTCAGCGCATCACGTGCTCTGATCGTGACGGGGAGTGTACGACCCGCCAGAGCGTGGGACTGTCGGGGGCTGCCAGCGGGACCCCACGGTGATTGCCGGATTCTTTCGGGGCGGAATGCGGACCTAGGCTCAGGTGAAGCCCTACATCCAAAGTTCTTGCGAGTGGCCAGTTTGCTTCGGAAGACCAGAACCGGAGTTCTATATGGCCACGATCCTGCACGAGCCGCGCGCGCACCAGCGTCCACAGAACGTCGCACCATCGATTGCGCGCGCCGGGCCGTTGCTGGTCGCAACCGATTCGACCACCGCGTCCGATTCGGCGTTGCGCGTAGCCCAGGGCATTGCGCGCCGCACGCATCGTTCGGTAATCGTCCTCGCGGTGCAAGTGCCCGCACCCATGGCAGCGCCCGACATGCAGGTCGCGCTCCCGCCAACCGTCGAGTTGGAGCGTCGCCAGGCGCTGCGTCTCCAGGTAAGTGGCCAGATGAGCCGCGTTGGCATCGCTGAGGATTGGCCCGTCGAGGTCATCACCGGTGATCCGGCCGCGACCATCGTCAACGTCGCGAACAAGAACGAAGGCGCGCTCGTCATCATGGGCCTGGGCGGGCACGGATTGTTCGACCGCATTCTCGGTGACGAGACAGTGCTGCGCGTGCTCCGACTGGGCACGGTGCCAGTGCTCGCCATTGCGCCGGGATGCGACGACATGCCGAGTCGCGTGCTCGCTGCCACCGACTTCACGCCGTCCAGCGTGCGCGCGGTAGCACTGGCCGCGCAGGTCATGAACCCCGACGGCGTGCTGACGATTGCGCACGTGCTGCCAAAAGAAGTGGACGCCGCGAACTGGAAGTCCACGAACGCCAGCTATGAGGGAACCATGGGTCGCGCGTTCGA
>JANNJV010000246.1:0-2291 GCA_031395945.1 Gemmatimonadota bacterium
CACGCCACATCATTTGTTCAGCGCGTTTGGCGATTGGAGTTCGGCGATTGGAGTTCGGCGTTTCCCCTTGACTGCATGAACGAGATTCTTTGGGATGGGGAGTCTGCCGCGTCGCTCGCAGCGCATCTGCGTGTTCCGAGAGTGGAGCTTTACGCCGAAGTGGACTCCACGCAGGACATCGCGCATGCGCTGGCCGAGCAAGGCGCACCAAGCGGCACCATGGTGCTCGCCGATGCGCAGCGCGCCGGCCGCGGCCGGATGGGGCGCGAGTGGGCTTCGCAGCCCGGCCACGGCGTGTGGTGCACGACCATCGCGCATCCCATCGACCGCAAAGCGCTGGACGTACTGTCAATTCGTGTGGGACTGTTGCTCGCCGAGTCGTTGGATGCGCTGGCCGGTGCAACGGTGCGCGTCAAATGGCCCAATGATCTCCTGCTCGGTCGCGGGAAGCTCGGCGGAATCCTGGTCGAAGCGCGGTGGAGCGGCTCGACTCTGGGCTGGGTGGCCATCGGTATCGGCGTCAATGTCGCGCGACCAGACGCCGTCGAGCACGCGGTAGGGCTCCCCTCGGGGACTCCACGCGTGAACGTGCTCGAGGCGGTGGTGCATGCGGTCACCGAGGCCAGCGCCAGGCGGGATTGGCTGTCGGGTGACGAGGTGAAGCGCTATCGCGCGCGCGACGCACTTGCAGGGTGTCGTATTGTTTCACCGGCGACCGGAACGGTCACCGGCATCAGCACGACCGGCGCGGTAATCGTTGAGAATGCGCAGGGCGGGCACACCGAACATCGCTCGGGCACCATTCGGCTGGCGGAGGAACAGTGATTCTCGTCTGCGACGTGGGTAATACGGAAACGACTCTGGGCGTATATGAGCGCGATGAGTTGCGCGCACACTGGCGCGTCATGACCGAGGTGCCGCGAACCACGGATGAATACGGGCTCCTGCTCCGTCAGCTTCTCATCGATGAAGGCATCAACCCCACGCACATCACCGGCGCGTCGATCGCGTCCGTGGTCCCGCGGATCACCGGACCGCTCGTCGCCGCGTGCAAGGCATGGTTGAAGGACAAGCCCGTCCACCAGATAGACGGTCGCTCCAAGCTTCCCATCACCCTCGACGTCGAAGAGCCACTCACCGTGGGCGCCGATCGCATCGTGAACACCCTTGCCGCCAGCCAGCTGTACAAGCGGGACGCGATCGTCGTGGACATGGGCACGGCGACCACCTATGACTGCATCACTGCAGATGGCGTGTTTCTGGGCGGCGTGATCGCGCCTGGTGTCCTGATCATGCTGGAAACGCTGGTGCGTCGCACGTCAAAGTTGCCCGCGACCGAGCTGGTGCTCCCGAAGCACGTGATTGGACGGCGTACCGAGGAGTGCATCCGCTCTGGAGTCATGTATGGTGCCGCCGAGTCCATCGATGGACTGGTGCGGCGGATCAAGGGGGAGTGGCCGCGGAAGGCGGCGCCACTGGTGATCGCGACCGGCGGACTGAGCGAGACGTTCAAGCCGTTGTGCAAGGAGCTCGACGAGGTGGATCCGTATCTCACGCTCCGCGGCCTGCAGCTCGCGTACGACCTGCTTGCGTAGCTAAGCGCCAGCGCCGGCGTCTGTTACAACACGTGAGCCATCCACGGCATAAGTTATTGCCCGCCAAAAGGATAAGGTGGCACTCGCGGCTGCTTGACCGTCGCGGCCAGTGCGACTAGAATCCGCCTGTTAGCACTCCGTCAGAATGAGTGCTAATAACTCAATCATTCACTTTCCTCACCCATCACCCAAGGGAGGGGCGCACTCTATGGCAACAAAGAGCGCTTCGAAGGACACGAAGGTCAGTCCACTCGCGGATCGCGTGGTCATCCGTGCACTGGAAGAGACCGAAACGATGCGCGGGGGCTTGTACATCCCCGACACCGCGAAGGAAAAGCCCCAGCAGGGCGAGATCATCGCCGTTGGCCCGGGACGCTTTGAGAAGGACAAGCGCGTTCCCATGGACGTCAAGGTTGGCGACAAGGTGCTGTACGGGAAGTACAGCGGCACCGAAGTCACCATCGATGGCGACAATCTCCTCATCCTCCGCGAGTCAGATGTGCTCGCGGTCATCGGCTAACTCCGAACACCACTCCTCGAAGAGGACACAGGCATATGGCTGCTAAGGAACTGCATTTCAACGTTGAGGCTCGCGCGGCACTGAAGCGCGGCGTCGACCAGCTGGCGGAGGCCGTCAAGGTCACCCTCGGCCCCAAGGGCCGGAACGTCGTCATCGACAAGAAGTTCGGCGCGCCG
>JANNJV010000261.1:0-4400 GCA_031395945.1 Gemmatimonadota bacterium
GGCGCGCGCGGAATTCGGAGCGGCATCGCTCCATCCCATGCCGGCGCGATCGTAGGAGCAGACGCGATTCGTCCGCGCAACTTCGCGCTGCACTAGCGTCCAGTCGATGGCAAACGACGAAGCGCCGGCTTCGAGCACCACCGTCGGCGCGCCCCGGCCGCTACAGATGATATGCAAACGCCGGCCGCCAATATCCACGAGCATCCCGGGCGCCTGTGCCAGATCCTGCTGCTGCGCGTCCACCGCGGCCGCATGACAGATCAGCGCGCCTGCCGCCATCGCACTCACCCAACCCGACCTGTGATTCACGGCCTCGGTGCCTGCCGCACGGGCCTGTCGTCGTCCTCGATGTGCACCGACATCGGGAAGAACACGGACTGCCTTACGCCGGGATACGGCCTGTCCCAACCGCGCGCGTCGTGCCACAGGATGCGATTCAACTGGTCGCTCGGCGCTTCGTCCGGACTGTCGAACGACATGCGTGCCGACTGCTGCGCCGCGAGGCGGCGCTCGGTCGCGTGCGGACCGGTAATCGCACCGACGCGCTGGTTTACGTCGTACAGCGACACCTTTGGTTCGATCGCCGTATAGGGCGTTAGATCGGGTGACGCGCCGGCCGGAATGAAGCTGGCGCGCATGTCCGTCGCGACGAGATCGAAGATCGACATGGACGGCAGGCCGAGCATCAGCTCAATGGTCTTCACCATGCTCGGCTGACTGTAGAACGTCGAGTCCACCACGCCGCGCCGTGCGTACGGCGAGATGGCCAGCGCCACGGTGCGATGCCCATCCACGTGATCCACGCCGTCCTGCGCGTCGTCTTCCACGACCAGGATGGCCATGTCCTTCCAGAATTGTGAGTGAGACAGTCCGTCCACGATCATGCCGAGAGCGAGATCGTTGTCGGCGACACACGCGCGCGGCGTGCACCATCCGGCGGAAGTTCCTGAGGTGTGGTCGCTGGGAATGATGACCATCACGAGATTCGGCATCGCTCCACGCGTCTCCCAATCGCGCAGGTGCGCCAGAATGTCGCCAGCCTTCACGACGTCTGGCACTTCCATGGTCCAGCCGGGATACTCGCGGATGAGCGCCTTGTCCAGCGATGGAATGTCGGACTTGGTGTTATAGCGCGACGCCAGCAGTTGGCGGTGATAGTCGTAGTCCTTGGGACGCGCGCGGTATTGGGCCAGCGTCACGGTGCGGTGCGCGGCCGAGTTGCTCTTGGGCGCCGGCGCATACTCGCCGAATACCGCCACGGTCTTGCCACGCGCCTGCGCGATCTCCCACAGAAACCCGCCTGACGAATACGCCAGCGGATCCTCTCCCTCCGACGGATAGCTGCGTCCGTAGTACAGTGGCCACATGGGATACTCGGTCTCGTTGGCTTGCGTGAGCCAATTGTGGCCGTCCGCCGAGTTGCCGCCGGAGGCGAAGAAACGATCGAGCGTGACGTAGCGCTCGGACAGCGCGTGCGTGTTGGGGGTGACGTCGCGGCCATAGATCACCAGCGAGCTGTCGCCGTCGCCGCGATTCAGGTCGCCCAGCACCTGGTCGTACGTTCGGTTCTCGCGCACGATGAACACGACATGTTGAATGAGCGACGGATCGCCGGGCCGCTCCGGTACAGCCATCGGACGCGGCGTCCCCACTCGCCGTGGCGGCGCGGCCGCTGACGCCAGCGGCATCCGGTTGTTCTCGGATACGGCGATCGTGAACGCCGCCAGCTCCGCGGCGGTGGGGATGGAAACCACGTTCACCGATCCCCGCACCGCGTGCACGTAGCGCCCGGTTTTCCCGGGAGATCCGTCGGTGTCTCCTTCGCCCGACCCCACACCCAACAGGGCGCCGACGGCGAGAAACTTTCCGTCGGCGCTGGCGTCCAGGCTCGCTGGATACCACGCCGTGGGGATGAGACCCTGCAATCGGGCGGCGCTGGGCGCGGCTGCGACGTCGTACACCGCCACGGCGTTGATGCCGCCAAGCGCGACGTACAGCGTGCGCGCGTCGGGCGAGAGCGCGAGGGCCGTTGGGGCCAGCCCGATCTTCCGTTCGCGGAAGGGCGCGATGGCGATGCGCGTCATCACCGCGTCCGTGCGCGTGTCGATCACCGAGACGGTATCTGAGTTCCCGTCGGCGACGTACAGCCGCGCGCCGCGTTCGTCCCACACGATGGCGGTGGGATGCCGGCCGACCATGATGTCGCGCGTGACGGCGCCGCGCACGAGGTCCACGCGCGTGACGCTCCCAGGCTCCGCGATGCCGCGCGCGTCGACGCGCACGGCTTCGGCGCGCGGGTCGCAACACTGCCGCGCCGAGCGGTCGGCCGCGGTGGGCTTCGGTCCGCCGAGGATGGTGACGTACGCGGTGCGCCCGTCCTCCGAGATCGCGGCCGCGATGGGCTCCACGCCGAGCGCGACGAAACGGACCAGCGCACCGTTGGTGGCGTCAAGCACCGCAAGCTCGTCGTTCGCCGGCAAGGGCACGACGGCCAGCCGTGACCCGTTGCTGTCGGCGCGGGCCGCGATCGCGAGCCCGCCGGCCATGAAGTCGCCCAACGCGCCGGAGTTGGAGCGCGAGACCACGGAATCTCCTGTGGCCGCAGCGTCGAACACGTGCACCAGCGAAAGTGGGCGCGGACGCGCCTGACCGGCGGCGGTGGCGGCCGGCGTGTTGCTCACGAACGACACGAGCGCGCTTTTTGTCACCGGGTCAATAGCCACGCCATACACACCGGGGCGGCCGTTGAGCGGAGCGCGTGCGGTTACACGGTTGGCGCGCCATTCCAGACGGACGACGCCGCCCGGAGCGGCCACCCATACTTCGTCGGACGATCGTCCGAAACGCACGCCGCCCACTTTGCCGGCGAAGACTGCCTGGACCCCGGCCGGTGACACGCGCTGGCCGGTAGCGATGACGCCAGGATCCTTGACGTCGCTGCCCGCCCGGACGGGAGGTTGCTGAACGGCGAGGATCAGGGCGAAGTGGAGCGCGAGCATTGGCCGCCTCGAGATCGGAGTGAGTAAAGCATGCGCCGTGCGATGCCCGTTGCGGAAGCGGCTGGTCGTGTCGTTCGCGAGATCGTTACGGAGCTCGGCGGCGCAGCACTGCGCGTGCAGGAGCGCCCTCGTGCCCGACAACCTTGATGGGAAGCACGATGAGATCGTACTCGCCCGCACTCACGGCCTCGAGCATCAGCCCCTCCACGATCGGGATCCCCTTCCCCAGCAGGATGCGGTGCGTGAGCGGTGCCGGCGCGCCGAACTGCTCCGACGAGAGATAGTCCACGCCCACCAGGAGCACGCCGGCGTCCGCCAACAGCTGCGCCGCGTCCGGCGCGATGTACGCAAAGTCGCGATGGAACGCCGCGGACCTCATCCAGCCGCCAGTCGAGCTGCGCGTCCGGAACAGCACTCGCTGCGCGCCGCGCCATGCATGGCGCTGCAGCTCCGCGGCGTCGATGACCTGAACGTTGTCGGCAATCTGGATCACCCGCGCCGCACCGATCATGGCATCTATCGGCAACCGGTCCACCGGCGAGCCGTCACGGACGAAATGCATGGGCGCATCCACGTGCGTGCCGCTGTGCGCACCCATTGAGAGTACCGAGAGCGTCAGGGCATCGCCTTTCCGCATGTCCAGGAGAAAGTCGAACTTCATCGGCGCATCGCCCTCGTACACCGGCGTCGTCGCGGGATCCAGCGGCGCGCTCGCGTCGATCCAGCCTGACGATGCCAGCGACGGGCCCGTCTCGGCCGCACCGTATTGCCCAGCACATGCAGTCACTGCGAATGCCACGGCCACGGCCATTGTCCGCTGCGCACGTTTCGTTCGCTTTCTCATGACACCTCCATACGAGTCAAAGCAGGAGACCCAGGAGCATCGTGAACGCGAGTCCCGCGATCCCGACGATGGTCTCCGCCACCGTCCACGTCTTCAGCGTCTGGGGGACGGTCATGTTGAAGAATTCCTTGATGAGCCAAAAGCCGGCGTCGTTCACATGCGACAGCACCAGCGATCCGGCACCGGTGGCGAGTACCATGAGCTCGGCGCTCGTGCCGGGGACCGCCGCCGCGAACGGCGCGGCGATCCCGGCGGCCGTCGTCATCGCCACCGTCGCCGAGCCTGTGGCAACCCGAATGAGCGCCGCCACGGTCCATGCGAGTACCAGCGGCGACGCATTCATTCCGCTGGCCATTCCGGCGACGGCGCGACCGACACCGCTCTGCACCAGCACCTGATTGAAGCCGCCGCCCGCGCCGATGACCAGGAGAATAGTGGCTGTGGGCGCGAGACACTCATTGCAGAACTTGACCAACTGATCCCGAGTGAAGCGGCGTGCCCGCCCCAGCGACCAGAACGAGAACAGCAGCGCGATGAGCAGGGCGACAATCGGGTGG
>JANNJV010000274.1:0-1770 GCA_031395945.1 Gemmatimonadota bacterium
CCGATCACCGCGAGCAGAAGCGCCAGCGCCGAGAACACCGTCAGGAGCCGCGTCTGAAAGAGTGGTTCGGCCACCTCCTCCAGCATCGCGTCATCCATCGTTTGCAGCTGCCGCGCCGGTATGGCGGCATCGACGTCGCGCAGCGCCGCGCGCATGGCTAGCGCGACGTCCACTCCGACGTCCGACCGCACCACGTACGTCATGCGGCCGAGCAGCCACGGCATGCTGCCCTGGAGATACGGCATATAGACGGTCGAGTGTTTGCCGAGCGATCGGTCCTGCACGACGTCGTTCACGACGCCGACCACGGTGAGCCAATCGCTCGGCCCCGGATGGTCGGACATCGAAATGCGCTTCCCGACCGCGTCCGCATCGGGCCAGATCCTGCGCGCCACCGTCTCGCTCACGATCGCCACCGCGGGCGCGCTCCCGTCGTCGCTCCCGGTGAAGTCGCGTCCATGGAGCACGCGTATGCCCATCGTGGCGAAGTACCCCGGGCTGAGGAGCACCTTGTCCACGCTGTAGCCCTTGGGCAGTGGAGTCGGTCCGTCCACGACGAAGTTTCCCATGACCCCGTCCAGCCCCCCGCCCATCGGCGCGTACGACACGCCCGCCGCGTGGCGCGCGCCCGGAATGCGCGCGAGCTGCTCGAGCATCGCGGAATGGAACACTCGCTTTGGCGCGCTGTCGCGGTAGCGGACTCTCGTGAGATCGACCGACATGCGCGTCACGCGATTGGCGTCATATCCCTTGTCCACGCCGCGCATGCGCGTGAAGCTCTTGATCATGAGCCCCGCACCGGTGAGCAGCACGAGCGCGAGCGCCACCTCCGCGGCCACGAGTGTGCCGCGCAGGCGGCCTTGCGTCGCACCCACCATGCGCCCGCTGTGCGCCAGTGCGTCCGCGGGTGGACGCCTCGCGCTCTGCAGCGCCGGAACGAGCCCGAAGATGATGCCCGTCGCGAGCGAGAGCACGATGGTGAAGACCAGGACCCAGACGTCGACGTGCACCTCGTCCAGCCGGGGGATGCGACCCGCCGGCGCGATGGCGAGCAGCGTGCGCACACCGATGTGCGCCAACGCGATGCCCACCAACCCGCCCGCGAGACCAACGAGCAGACTCTCCGTGAGCAGCTGCCGTCCGATACGCGCGCGGCTCGCGCCCAGCGCCACGCGCAGCGCGATCTCGCGACGCCGGGTGGCCGCGCGGATGAGCAGGAGATTCGCAACGTTGACGCACGCGATCAGCAGCACGAAGGCAACGGCACCCGAAAAGATCAGCAGGGACCTGGCGACGTTGCCGGCGATCACGCCCTTGAGCGGCAGCACGGAGGGTAGCGCGCGCCAGGTGTCGTCCTGAGGAGCGCGCGGCCGCGCGGCCATGATCGTGCCCAGCTCGGCCCGGGCCTGATCGACCGTGGCATGGTCGCGCAGCCGCCCGAGCACCGTCACGAGGACGAAGTTTCCCTTCCCGAGGTTCAGCGTGAGCGGCGTCCAGATCTCGGACCCCGCCGGAAAGTTGAAGCCGGCCGGCATCACGCCGACGACGGTGCGCGGAGCGCCGTCGAGCGAGATCCGGGCGCCGATTGCGCGCGCGTCGCCCGCGAAGCGCTCGCGCCAGAGGCGATGGCTGATGATCGCTACCTTGTGCCGGTCAGCATGCTCCTCCTCGTTGACGAACGTGCGGCCCAGCATGGGTGAGACCCCCAGCACCGCGAAGAAGCTGGCGTCGACGCGCGCGCCGGCCACCGTCCTGGCGTCGCTGGTGCCA
>JANNJV010000331.1:0-6898 GCA_031395945.1 Gemmatimonadota bacterium
GTTGCTCGCGGGCCTCATCACGTTCGTTACCTCGGCGGTCGGCCTCTCGATCCTCTACTTCAAGGCGAGCGACGCGCAGCTCCTCGCCGTGCAGACCGAGATGCTGCAGCTCGCGCCGAATCTGACGTAGCCGCTATCAACCGTCTTTCGTTCTCCTTCCTGGCTGAGGATCTCACAGTACTGGAAGACCTCCGCGATGAACATCGTCCGCTCCCGCTCCGGCGCTGGCGAGAGAAAATGGAGGTTCTGCCAGATGGCGCCGCCAACGGTGCTCGGGATACCGACATAGTGCTCCAGCCCTGACCATCCCAGCCGCGCGGATTCCTGGATCAATTCCTTGATCGTCGCGCCGCTTTCAGTTTCCAGCCGTCCGTCAGGGGAGAAAGCGAATGCGTTGGCGGCGTTCCGAATTACGAATCCCCGAAACCCGCGATCGCCGACGAGGACATTGGCTCCGAGGCCCAGCACGAAATACGGGACGGAGAGTTCACGAGCGAGCGCGACGGCCTGGGCGAGCTCGTCCGCCGAGTGCGCCTCATAGAAATAGTCGGCGGGGCCGCCGATCTTGAAGGTGGTGAAGGGCGCGAGCGCGACGTCTCTGCGGATCCTGCCAATCCCAAGTGCCTGGTCGAGCGCCGATGCTGCGCTGGATGGGGAAGTCGATGTCATGATGGATGAGAAAGGGAACATGGACGGGTGCCACCCCGCCACGACAGCAAGTTTTGGAGATTGGCGCGTTGATTGCTCGCGGTATCATCCGCGTTGCGAGTGCTTCTGCTTGTGAATAAATTCACAATCGCGCGAAAACCTCGCGGCTGCCTTTTTCGTTGGTGAACCCTCAGGAAAATCACTGGAGATCTAGCAATGCGGTTCAAAGGAGTGGTGCTCGCCGGAACGTTTGCGGCGCTGAGCGCGTGTGGTGGTGGCGGAGACAATGCGGCTACGGATACAAGCGCGGTACCGGCCGCCGGGACGACGACGGGTGTCGCGACCGCCGCCGGGACGGCCGCTCCTGTCACGGGAGCCTGGCACGAAGTCAGGATGCTGGGTGATGAAAAGGGTTATCGCTACGAACCCGCTGATGTCACCATCAAGGCGGGCGACGGCGTACGCTGGACGATGATCAGCGGTGCGCCGCACAACTCTGCGTTCCAAAACGTGCCGGCTGACGCCAAGAGTCAGCTTTCCGCAAACATGCCGAATCAGCTGACCGAGCTCTCGAGTCCGCTGCTCCTGAACGCTAATGAGAAGTACGAGGTCTCGTTCGCGAACGTGAAGCCCGGGAAGTACGACTACATCTGTACGCCGCACCTGGCGAACAACATGAAGGGCTCCGTCACCGTTCGGTAATCGACGCACTCGGATCAAAAGGCGGGCGCTCGCGCCCGCCTTTTGCATTTTGGGGCGTCGTGCAAGCCCCCTCGACACCTCCGGGTCGCGCGGTCGCGGCCATCTCCGATCTCCGGCGCGCAATTTCGCGCCCGGCGTGGCTGGCCAATCGGGCCCGGAACGCCTTGCGCCGGCCAGCGTTTATCGGCGCAATCAGCGTCGGCACTTTTGTCACGGCGCTCGTCTCGATGGTGGTGGTGCCCAGAACCCAGCAGCGAGCGCCCGAGGCCGCGCCGGTGATTCCACGACCGGACACGCTGATTTTGCTCGGAAACGCCGGCCTGGGGCAGATCACGCTCGCACAGGTGGACTCGCAGCTCGTGGCTATTCGCGCGAAAGCTTCGGTGGCAGCGGCCGCAGCCGCCGCGGCCACGGCTTCCCAAAATACCGATACGATTCTGAGCCTTGATGCTGCCGCAAGTGATTCCGTCCGGGCGAGGATGAACCGGCTTGACGCGCTGGTCGCGCGCGCTGAACAAGCGCCTTTGCCGGCTTCGTACAGAGCTCTCGCCGCGCACCCTGACCTCCGAACCGACGCACGAGTCCGCATTCTGATCGATTCGCTGGCCGACATCGAGCGTGAGCGTGAAGGGTTCGGGGCCGTTGGCGGTGTTGACCCGATCTTTGTCGCCCTGACCGCACGCGCAAGCGAGATCGGCCGCTCCATTCAAGCCATCGCTAGCGAGCGCCGAAAGGCCAGACTGGCGGAACTGGAACCAGTTGCTCCCCCGGTGCCAGTCGTTGCCGCGGAGCAGTCCATCGACACGGTGGGATTACTGGCCGAGCGTGACTCTGTACTCAACTCACTTCGACATACCGACGAGGAGTTGGCTCGGCGTCGCGTGGCAGCGCGTGCATTGGATCTACAGGAAGAGCGCGCGCGTGAGCGGGCCAGCGCGGTCGCGCCTCCGTTGGCGCTCCTTGCCGCCGCGTTCGTGTTGAGTGCCGTCATTGGCTTTGCTGTCGCCTTTATCGGTGAGTTGCGGAGACCGCGCGTTTCCGACGCGAATGAGCTTGAGCGGTTCCTCGGCGTGCGCGTGCTGTCGACGGTGGAGACGCCAATGCCTTCCGTGGACCGGGGACGCCGTCAGGCTGACCGCTCTGCCCCGCCATACTTCGACCCAAGCGCCGAAGGGTATCAGCTCGCCTATCTGGGACTTTCCACCGAGCACCAATCACTCCTCATGGCTACGATCACCGGAGATGATCCCGCGATCGCCGCCGTGGTTGCGTGCAACCTCGCCGCGGTCGCAGCTGACGAGGCGCGGAGTGCTCTCATCGTGGATCTCGAACCCACATGCAGCGCCTCCGCCGCTTTACGCGCGCGCGTCCGGCCTGGCGTCGTTGAGCTCGTGCGAGGCGAAGCTGCCTGGCCCGACGCCACCGTGGCCGCGCCAGTGGGACGCGACAAAAGCGTCGACCTGGTCCCGCATGGCGCGGGCGCATCCCCGAACAGCGAGCAGGTTGTCGGATTGCTGCGAAAGGATTCGATACGGCTCGCCCGGTACTACGATGCGATATTCCTTCTGGCCCATGCCGAGGACGTCGCAGCGGGAATTCCGGCGGCAATGCCGTCGCCCGACGTGGTGTACTGCGTCCAGCCGGGCATCACGCCTCTTCGCCAGCTCCGGACCCAGCTGGCCGCCATCCAAACGGCAGGCGGAACCATACGCGGCATCGTCCTGTGGAATGCCGAACGTCCCATGCTGCCGACGCCCCGCGATCTCGTCTCGCGTCCGCGCCGCGCGCCGCGTGAGCCTACGGTCGCTGTCGCCGCATCGTAGATGCGTCAGAGGTGCCTCGCTCCATCCTGTTAGCTTTTCCTTGTGACGATCACCGGATACTCTGATCGCGTCAACCACGCGCTGGCGTTCGCCGCGAAGCATCACGATCAGCAAGTGCGCAAGGGCACGCGACTCCCCTACCTGACCCACCCGGCGAATGTCGCAATCATTCTCACACGGTACGGGTGCGGCGAATCGACGGTGGTCGCCGGAATCCTGCACGACGTCATCGAGGACTGCATCACCAAGGACTACACGCGCGACATGCTTGAGCAGCGCATCGCCAGCAAGTTCGGCGCGGACGTGCTGGACATCGTGCTCGCCGTAACGCACCGAAAACACGACGACGACGGTGAGGAATTTTCACCCGAAGAGGGAAAACAGGACTACCTGGACCGACTGGAGCACGCGAACGAAGAGGCCCGCTGGGTCTGTGCGGCCGACAAGCTGCACAACGCGAACTCGATTCTGTCGGATCTGAAGCGCACCATACAGCCCGACAGTGTCTGGGCGCGCTTCAAAGCGGGTAAGAAGGGAACCGTCGATTGGTACCGATCGGTGCACGCGCGACTTCGCGAGCTGGGGTTCGCGGCGCCGATCATGCCGGAGCTCGAAAAGACGGTGCAGGCGCTCGAGCGCGCCGAAGGCTAGCGAGCCGCGGCGACCGACCCGGTCGCGCTGTTCGCGGCGCCGGGGTAGCTTCGCGCGACATACAGTTCCAGGATATCGAGGAATTCGCGCACCAGCCCTTCCCCCTTCAGGGTCTCCGACAACGCGCCATCGATGTACACCGGCGCCTTTGGATCTTCGAACGTGCCGGGCAACGAAATACCGATGTTCGCATGGCGCGATTCACCCGGGCCATTCACAACGCACCCCATCACCGCGACCTTCATCGTTTCGACGCCGGGGTGCTGCGTCTTCCATTCCGGCATCCGGGCGCGGATGTACGACTGAATCTCTTCCGCCATCTGTTGAAAGAAGGTCGACGTCGTGCGTCCGCAACCGGGACAAGCCGTGACCTGGGGCTCGAAGCTCTGCAAACCCAGCGACTGCAGAACCTGACGCGCAATCCTGACTTCCTCCGTCCGGTCACCGTTCGGTCGCGGTGTGAGCGACACGCGAATCGTGTCGCCGATTCCCTGCGCCAGCAGAATGGAGAGCGCGCCCGTGCTGGCCACGATGCCCTTTGTCCCCATACCGGCTTCCGTCAAGCCGAGGTGCAACGGATAATCGCACCGGCTCGCGAGGCGCCGATACACCTCCACGAGGTCCTGCACGTCGGACACTTTCGCCGAGATCACGATGCGGTCATGCGCGAGGCCCACTTCCTCTGCAAGCGTCGCGGACCGCAGCGCGCTCGCGAGCATCGCCTCGATGTACACGTCCTTCGCCTCGCGCGGCACCGGCGCGGACGCGTTGGCGTCCATCATCTGCGTCAGCAGATCCTGGTCGAGCGATCCCCAATTGACACCGATGCGGACTGGCTTGTCATGCTCCGCCGCAATTCTGACGATCGTGCGAAAATTCTCGTCGCGGCGTTTTCCGCCGACATTGCCGGGGTTGATGCGGTACTTGTCCAAGGCGGCGGCGCAGTCGGGAAACTTCGTCAGTAGCAGATGGCCGTTGTAGTGAAAATCGCCGACAATCGGCGTCGGGGCGCCCTGTCCGCGCACCCGTCGCACGATGTCGGGAACGGCGGCCGCGGCCGCGTCGTTGTTCACCGTGACCCGAACGATCTGCGAGCCGGCTGCGGCGAGCGCCAGCACCTGCGCGGCGGTCCCTTCTGCATCCGCGGTATCGGTGTTCGTCATGGACTGCACGACGATTGGGAAGGCGGAGCCAATCGGTACCGTGCCCACCCAGGTCGTAACCGTGTCCCGACGCGACGCGAATGTCATCACGACTGGAAGATACCGATGTTGCACGGGCGCACGTAGTTTGGGTGAGCCCTCATGGAGCACACGCATGGCTGACGACATACCGGACGAACCGGAATTCACCGCCGCGGTCGGAACCGAGACCGCTCCGAAGCGACGCCGCCGATGGAAATGGCCGCTCATTCTACTGGGCGTGTTCGTTGCCGTGCCCGCGCTCATCTTCGCGCTGTGGAGCTGGATTGCGCTGACGTACTCGTACTCGGTCGGCAACCGCGCAGGCTACGTGCAGAAGCTTTCGGAGAAGGGCTGGGTGTGCAAGACCTGGGAGGGCGAGCTGTCGATGGTGAACGTGCCCGGCGCAGCGCAGGAGCGCTGGCTGTTCAGTGTGCGCGACGACAGTGTGGCCGGTCAGATTCGGGAATCGATGGGCCATAAAGTGGCGTTGCGCTACCAGGAGCATCCCGGGCTCCCCACCACGTGCTTCGGCGAAACCCGGTACTTCATTACGGGTGTGCAGCGGGTGCCTGAACCGTAGGGCCATTGACCCCTCAATCGGGCATCAATACTTTCGCTGCGCCTTCCGGGAGAACGCGGGGTTCTCTCCGGGACGATTGGCGAGTTTCGCCCCGAGAGCGACTGAACGGTTCTTCAGGAGCAGTTATGCGTACGACAGGAAAGGTGAAGTGGTTCAACGACGCAAAGGGTTTCGGATTCATCACGCCCGACACCGGAGACAAAGACTGCTTCGTGCACTACAGCGCGATCCAGGGCAATGGCTTCAAAACGCTCGCGGAAGGCGAGGCGGTCGAATTCGATCTCGTTCAAGGTGCCAAAGGGCCAGCGGCCGAGAATGTCGCGCGAACAGTGTCCTGATCGCAGCACTTGACCGGATACGCGCCGAGCCGCCCAGGCTCGGCGCTTTCGTTTTCAGGCAGCTCGGCCGGCGCGTGGCGGCCTCCCGCGCGGCGAACGCCCCATGGACTCGAGGGCCGCCATCATCTGTTCGCGAAGGCGCCGTTCGATCTCGATCACGGGAAAGCTCAACTCGAGGCCGGATGGTGTCGCGTATTTCATCTGGTTCGACGCGTCCGGACGCACCGCGACGTCCGCGACTGTTACCGCGCGTTCGATCGAGATCCCCAATTCCAAATTGAGAATTCGGATTGCCTCGATTGTGAGGAGCCCCCCCGCCGTGATGCGCCGCTCCACCCCTTGGCGACTTCGCGTCACTCCAGCCAGATGGTGCTGCGAAAGCAAATTGTCCAACCATTTGCGCTGAACACCAATCGCAAGTGCCACTGCCCTGGTGCTATACGCTCTTACCATTAAAATCCTACAAAAAAGGGATTAAATACATGCCCACCATTACACCGCTCTGTTTTTATCTAGTAAAATAGGATAATATTGGTGGCACCATGGGGGAAGTCATGAACATGGAGAGTTGGGCGAAGCGCCGCCGGATTGATGGCGCTGCGTGGTTGCGAAATCCAAGCAGGCTGGTCTTTCCATCGCGAATCTGCACCATCATCGCAAGACGACCATAACGGAGGAATACCATGCGTCTGTTGTCCAGTGCCGCGCTTGTACTCGCGGCGATTCTCTTCGCAGCACCAGCGCTACACGCGCAGACATCCTTCAGTATTGCCGCGGGTGCGTCACTTCCGATGGGCGACGCCGCGGACGCCTACAAGATGGGCTACAACGCCACTGTCGGTCTCGGAATCAAGCCGCCTCTCGCCCCACTCGGCGTACGCATCGAGGGCATGTTCAACGCCTTCGACGTGAAGAACATCGACGAGAACCTTCGCGTCATGGCGCTGACGGCAAACGGCACCTACACGATGC
>JANNJV010000337.1:0-8265 GCA_031395945.1 Gemmatimonadota bacterium
CCCACGTGTAGATGTACGTGGCCAATCGTGGTTCCCGCAGGCACGCCGGTCCACGGCGCGTCCCTAGCCGCCTGCAGCACGCTCTGCGTATCCAGCGGAATGGTGGTCATGACCAACTGACCCTGCTCCTCGCGCCACTCTGAGCGGGGACGATCAGCGTACACCTCGATACCGAGATTGTCGGGATCCTGGAGATAAATGGCTTCGCTGACCAGGTGGTCGGACATCCCCGGACTCACGCCGCCGTCCGCCAGATGCTTGAGAAACCGCCCCAGCGACGGCCGGTCTGGCAGCAGAATGGCAAAGTGGAACAACCCCAGCAGCCCTCGCCGCTGAACGGGACGGATGCCTTTGCGTTCGTGCAGCTCCAGGAGCGGCGTGTCGCTCCCGTGCGCGCCAAGTGTTGCCGCGCCGGGCGATTCCTGAAGCACGCGGAAGCCGATGACGTCTCGGTAGTATCCAACGGACCGGGCCAGGTCCGACACCTGAAGCTTCACGCGGCCGACGCGCGTGGCCTCCGGAAGTCTGTACTTGGGAGGTTTGATCAAGGTGCGCGCGAGTTACCTGGCTACGCCACGACCAATGCAGCGACCTGCATCATGTTTGCAATCTAGTCGGCATGCCCAATGGCACTGACGACAAAGGTGACAAGGATCAAACGAAATAGACCGGATCAAATCGATTTGATCCTTGTCAATCCCAGAATCTTTTCACCCTACTGATCAATTGGACATGTCGATTCTGCTGGATCAGCGACCAGGATGGGCGACAGGATATGAACCAGGTAAGGGCGACGCCGGCGTCAATGTCGGCGTGCCGGAACGTGCGGGAGGTGCTAGCCGGCTTCCGCCAGCGACTCGTCCCGAGGAAAGGTGAACGGTGTTGAGGTCCTGCCGACGCGCTGTGCCTGACGGTTGTACAGGTCCAGGCGATCTTCTTCGCACGTCGTCCAGTCCCCAGGGATGGGGCTCAAACGGCGCTTCTCCATCTCGTTCTCGAAGCAGAGCCAGCCATGCGCAAAGCTGCCACGCAGCACCGATCGGTGTGTGTCCACCACGCGGCGTCGCTCATCGTGACGCCGGTCGGGGAATGAAATGACTCTCATGGCGACGCGGCGACCGATCGGCTGGGCGCTGCGACGCTCGCTGAGCCGCGGGACGATGTCCCAAACCTGCCACTCCGCACTCGTTGAATCGACGTAAGTCCGATACGGCATTGCGTTCCCCCTGTGACCGCCCCTGCTCGTGCTGCGCTGCTGCTGCCTGAGCCCGCTTTGGTCCCAAGCGGTCCGCCTGGGCTTCACACGGCAGAAAAAATGCCAACATGGGCATTTATGCGAACTGGATTTGTGAGCAAAGGCTAGCGGCCTCACGCTTGCACGGGCAATCGCCGATGACGAAACAACTTCTCGGCGCCCTGCTCTGCCTGAGCTTAGGGGCCAGTCTGCGTGCTCAGCCGGCAGCGCCTGCGCCCTCGCTCTTCACGAAGAGCGATGCGGTTTGGTCCGTCGCCTTTCTCGCCGGCTCGTACGCGCTCAGCACGGCGGACGTTCACATCGCGAGAGTCTGGAATGACTCCTCCAATCGCAGTACCGGCCGCGACAAGCTGGCGCGCAACTTCGCCAAATTGCAGGAGGGAACGCTGAGTGTCGGCAACCTGGCGCTCTGGGGCATCGCGCGTTTGACGAGGATGCCGGCCATGGCCGACATCACCTTCCATGCAGCCGAGGCGGTGGTGGTGGGGAGTCTGGCGTCGCAAATCATCCGCGGCCCGCTGGGCAGGTCTCGCCCGTTTGTGAAGGACTACTCGGACCAGTATGACTTCCACCCCTTCAAGGGCTTTCAGGAATTCGACTACCGCGCGTTCCCATCCATCCACACGGCGTCCGCATTCGCGGTGGCCACCGTGTATACGCTGGAAACGAAACGGCGCGCACCAAAGGCCACCTGGATTGTGGGACCCATCGCCTACGCCATTGCGGCTGGACCCGGCATCTCGCGCATGTACACGGGCCAGCACTGGGCCAGCGACATTCTCGCGGGTGCGTTCATGGGTACCTTCGCGGGCGCGAAGGTGATGCGTTACAACCACGACGTGAAGCCCAATAACCGCGTGACTCGGCTTTTCCTGGGCGCCAAGAACGTCCAGGTGGGCATGGGGTCGGGCTCGTTCAGCGCGAGCTATGGGAAAACCTTTTGAGGTGCCTATCTCTAGGGCGCCACCCTATCCCTACGCCGCCAGCCCCTCCAGCGCGCCGCGCACCCTGGGCATCAGTTCCTGGATGTCCTTCATCGACACCGCGCCCACCGAGAGGCGGAACCAACCACTCCCATCGGGCTGACCGAACGCGCTGAACGGGACCGCGGCCAGACCGGCGCGCTTCAGCAGGTACGACCTCACGTCGTCGTCATTGCGGAGCACGGTCCCGTCTGACGCGCGCTTTCCGTGCAGCTGGAATCGCGCGCTCAGATAGATGGCGCCGCTCGGGATCGCGGCGTCTACCGCGAACCCCTCGGACTTCAGTGTGACGATGCCGTCGTGCAGCGCCTGCAACCGGGCACGCACCTCTCCGCGCATGCGATCGTGATACTCGTCGATCAACTGGTCGTTGCCCAGGAGTGCGGCCGTGGCCACTTGCTCGGGACGCGGCGCCCAGGCGCCCACGTGCGTGAGCAGATCCGAGAGCTGATACATCACGGACGCGGGGCCGACTCCCCAACCCACACGGAGTCCGGTGGCGGCGAATGATTTCGAGATGCCGTCGACATACAGGGTGTAGCTCGCCATCTCCGGGCGCAACGCCACAGGATGCACGTGCGGAACACCGAACGTGAGCATCCAGTACACTTGGTCGTACAGCATGTAGAGCGGCCGATCCGAGCCAGAGCGACGGGCGTTTTCCTCGAGCACCGCGTCACAGATTTCCGCGAGCTGCTCCGCGGAAAAGACCGTTCCGGTGGGATTCACCGGCGAGTTGAGCACGAGCATCCGCGCGTTCGTCAACTTGCCGCGCAGCGCCGCGGCGGTGGGCAAAAAGCCGGTCTTCGCCTCGCACGCCACTGGAACTGCTACCGCGCCCGAGACCTGGCAGTAGTGCACGTTGTTCCACGACGGCACAGGGAACACCACGCGCTCACCCGGATCCACCAGTACGCGGTACGCGCCGTAGATGAGCGGACGCGCGCCGGACGCGACGAGCACGTTGTCGCTCTCGGTCTTGAGGCCCAACCGCCGGTCGCAGAACGAGACGATGGCGTTCCGTAACGCGGGCATGCCCGACGACGGCGGGTAGTTGGTCTCTCCGCGCTGCACCGCCGACGCCAATTCGCGCGACAGCATCTCGGGAATCGGAAACTCGCTCGGCGCGAAGTCGCCGACGGTCAGGTTGCAGACCTTCTGGCCGGTAGCCGCGAAGGCGCGGACTTCCGCCGCGATCTTGAGGATGGGCGATCCGATGAGGCCTTCGGAGAGAATGCTCTGGGCTCTGGGCTCTGAACTCTGGGTCTTGGGCTCCGCGCTTTGGGCAAGGGGTGCTGCCCGTTCCGACGGCGCCGTTTTTCCAGACTTGGGCACCGACACGCTGGGACCCACGGACCACAACTGCTCATCGCTCATGGAGCCGCCTTGGTTTGAGGTGGTTCCTTCCTGGCTTCGTCGACCATTCTGCGGACGTCTGACAATAACTGTTGCGCGTCGAAAACGATGCCCTGCTTGATGGTGTATTTCACGCCGCCGCGGTGCTCCACCTTGCCGTCGCGCTCAATATCGACGCCCGTACCGTAAAACATTTTGAGGTTGTGGAGCGGATTCCCATCAACGATGGCAATGTCCGCGGCAAAACCGGGGCGGATGACGCCGGTGCTCGTGAGTCCCAGCGCCTTTGCGCCGTTGGACGTGGCTTGCTGGATGACTTCGATGGGATGGAAGCCGGCCTCCTGATGCAACTCCATTTCCCGGATGGTGCCGAAGCCATACAAATGGTAGATGAAGCCCGCGTCCGAACCCACGGTGACGTTCCCTCCACGCGCGGCGAACTCGCGCACCCATTTCATCCAGATGCGCATGTTCTCGCGCCACATCACCTCGTCGCCGGTGGTCCAGTCGAAGTGGTAGGAGCCGTGGCGCGTGGGGTCGGGCTCATAGAACGCCATCAACTGGGGCATGGCGTACTCGCGAAACCACGGGAGCGTCCGCGCGCGCGCCAGGTCACGGTTGGCTTCGTACACGGCGAACGTGGGGTCCCAGGTGACGTTGTGCGCGATCAGCGAATCGATCACCGCCGAAAGGCGGGCGCTGTCCGCCTGACGCCAGAGGTCGGCCGCCCAGCGAAACCGATCTGATTCGTTGTCGTAGCTGTACGACGCTGGAAACCGCTGCGGGCCGGGAATCGCCGCGTCAGGAATGCCGTACCAGTGCTCCAGCGAACGAACACCCAGTTGCGCGGCGCGCACGGCGTCGGTCTCCTGAATCTTCAGATCGGTGGCGATGGGCAAGCCGTTCTTCCTCGCCTCATCGGCGATGGCGTCCCACACATCCGGGCGATTGATGAAGACCTTGAGCCCCTGCGCGCCCTTGAGCTTGGCGCGCCGCACGCGGACGCGAGCTGAATCAGGGGAATCCGCTTCGACCGTGACGTACGGAATCAGGGTCGGCGCAGCGATGCGGTTGTCGGCTGAGAGGCGTGCGTGCGCCACTGTCGTATCCGTCCCTTCGCCGCTGCCGGGCTCGCGAACGGTGGTGATGCCATGGCCCAACCACAGTTTGTACGTGTAATCCTTGGGCCAGGGAATCTTGTTGCGGCCAAAGTGAATGTGGCCATGGAGGTCCACGATTCCCGGGGTCGCGTACATCCCGGTGGCATCGATCACCCGATCGTATTTCGGCGCTGTGGCAGCTGCGCGTCCGGCGGCGTCGGTGCCGAATTCGTTGATGGGGCGCGCCGGCCGGACCGATGCGATGGTGCCGCCTTCGACGACGATATCCATGGGGCCGCGCGCCGGATTTCCGGCGCCATCCACCACCATGACGTTCTTGATCAGCAGCCGGTTGTAGCGAACTCCTGACGACGGGGACGGGGCAGTGTTCTGCTGCGCGAACGCGCTGGCCGCAAATCCAAGCGCGAACAACGGGGCGAATCGCATGACCCCAATGTTATGCGCTCGAATGACGCTGGCAAATGAATTCTGCCGTCGACGCTGCGCACATCAGCGGCTATCGGGGCCGTTGATCCGACAAATCGAGAACCAAAGTGTCTTGTTGTCCTCAGTTCCAAACGCCCATCCGACTGATCGGCCGTTATCCGTAACCATCCGCGATCCAGCAGCTGCCGGGTCCGGGACATCCTTTCGTGGAGAGAAAAAAAAGCCCGAGGGCGTGAGCCCTCGAGCTTTCAATTTCCAGCAAGTCCCGCGAATGCTCGGTCGGAACTTTCCTCGGCCAGACTACCCTCTATCTCCGCCGCCTTTCTTCTTCGATCGTGCCCGACGCTGAGCGGCAGCGCTTTTCAGCTGCCGAGCTTCACTTGGCTTTACGTAGTGCCGTCTGCGACGCAGATCCTGCAAAACGCCAGCGCGTTGAACCTTCTTTTTGAAGACGCGTAGCGCCGCTTCGATGCGGTCGCCTTCGCCGAGGTGTACTTCAACCATCTGGATTACCGACCCATCTTGACGACGTTTTCGGCGGCCGGGCCCTTCTGGCCCTGCACGACGTCGAACTCGACCTTCTCGCCTTCGGCCAGCGACTTGAAACCACTGCCCTGGATCGCTGAGTGGTGGACGAAGCAATCCTTCGCACCGCCCTCAGGCGTGATGAATCCGAAACCCTTCTGATCGTTGAACCACTTGACTGTTCCAACCGTACGCATTTCCAAGCTCCTATCAGTGACAAAAAAAAGAGGAGCCCCGCGATTGCGAAGCCCCTGTCGTGCACGCCCGACGCGCCCGCAGGCACGTTTTCGCTGACTTAAGCTACCAGTATCCCGCGGAAAATCAACTCGCGCTTTTCACCCGGGGGCGGCGGGAGGCGCTTTCCCTCAAAGTGCCGTTAATGGAGGACACCACCGTCTTGGCCAAATCGGTGGACCGGAACGCCTTCCGGCTCGTCTTCCCTTCCCGTCGCCAGGTCCAGCTCTTCTCGTCGTTGGCGTCCGCGATGAAAACGGTTTCCCGGACGACCTTCGCGGTCTGCGTGACGGCTACCGTCGGCACACCGTTCACGTATTCCTGCGCGCCATTGGCGCCGACCGTACCGTTCCACTCCACGATCAACAACCGTCCCTGCGACACCGTCTCGGCGCGAGTGCGCAGCCAGGAAATCGTGAGGGCTACGGGCCCGAGCTGCACGATGCAGCGTCCTGGTGACCGACGAACGTCTGCCTTCAGTCCCTTGGCTTCGTCCTCGAGGCCGGTGACACGTTTCGAGATGTCTTCCGCCAACCGATCGAACTCACGCGCACAAACCGCCAGCGCGCGGTGTGAATCGAGAAAATCTTCCCGGTCGAGCACGTCAGTCGTCATGCCGCCTCCGTAAGTATCACAAATGTAACCATTTCCGCGGTTATGGGCAAAGGCTAGGCGGGCATGTCGTATGCGCCCCGCACTCTCGTGATCCCACTCTGCGTCACGGACTCAATAGCAGAACCCAGCCTCAGTCCTCACAACTCCGGATTTCACAACATGATCCAGCGATTCATCCGTTTATCGGCCGCGATCGGCCTCCTCGTCGGATCCACTGATCTGACGGCCCAGATCGCCGTCGCCAGCCGGCCGCGAACGGCGCCGACTGCCAGCGGGTTCGTGAAGGAGTTCGGGACGATGTGGACGTTCGACGCCCCACCGCTCGACTACTGGCGCACGACGTACTCCTTTTCCGCCACCCAGGAGTGGCTGGACAACGTGCGCCTCTCCGCGATTCGCATTCCGGGTTGTTCGGCGTCGCTGGTGAGCGCCAGTGGTCTGGTGATGACCAATCACCACTGCGCCCGTGCCTGCATCGCCAGCTCGTCGCCGGCCGACACCAACTACACCGAAGTGGGATTCGCCGCTCGATCCATGAGCGATGAAAAACGGTGCGCCGGGATGTACGCCGACCAATTGCAGTCCATTCAGAACGTCACGGACCGTATTCGCCGGGCGATCACGGCGACTGCGTCCGCACGCCAGGTGGAACAGCGCGCCACCGAGATCACACGTATCGAGGAGCAGTGCGCGCGCGAGACGTCGTTGCAGTGTCAGGTGGTGAGCTTCTACCAAGGAGGGATGTACTCGCTGTACCGCTACAAGCGGTACAACGACGTCCGGTTCGTCATGGCGCCTGAGGGCCACATCGCATTCTACGGCGGCGATCCGGACAACTTTACGTTTCCGCGATACGACCTGGACATCTCGCTGCTGCGCATCTACGACAACGGTCAGCCGCTGCGTCCGTCCAACTATCTGCGGTGGAGCGCCGCGGGCGCAAACGACGGAGATCTCGTCTTCGTGGTCGGCAACCCGGGCTCCACAGGCCGTATGCTGACGCTGTCGCAAATGGAATATCTCCGCGACGTGGACTACCCTGCCCGCCTGGCGCAGTACGACCGCTTGCTGGGCACGTATCGTGTGCTGTCATCCCGGTCGCCCGAGGCAGCTCGGCTGTACGAGAACACCATCTTCTCGCTGGAGAACTCCAAGAAAGCGGTAACGGGATATCGCCGAGGACTCGTGGATTCCGCCATCATGGCGAAGAAGCGCGCCTTCGAGAGCGATTTTCGCGCACGCGTCAACGCCAATGCGCGATTGCGCGCTCAGTATGTCACGTCCTGGTCGGAAGTGGAACGCGCCCAACGTGAGCTGGCGGCGATGTCGAAGGAGTTGACCTGGCAGAGTTTTGGGGGCGGGTCTACGCTGCTCAACCTCGCGGGCGGAATCGTGCGGGTACCGATAATGGCCACGCTGCCTGATTCGATGCGCCTGTCCCAGTACCGCGGACCGGGGCTGGAGCGCATTCGCCAACTCGTGTTGGCAACGACGCCGGTAGACACGGCATTCGAACGGCTGGCGCTTACGACGACCCTTACCGCGTGGAAAGGAGCGCTGCCGGCGACCGACCCGGTACTGCGCGCCGCGCTGGCATTTGGCAGTGGCGACCCCGCTGCGGCAGCCGCTCGCATCATCGCCCAGACGACGCTCGCAGATCCCGCCGCACGGCGGGCACTTCTGGAAGGCGGCACGGCGGCGGTGCGCCGCTCGAGTGACCCCCTCATCGTGCTCGCGCGCCAGATCGAGC
>JANNJV010000298.1:0-1957 GCA_031395945.1 Gemmatimonadota bacterium
GATCTCACGAGAGTCCGCTACCGCGACAGCGCGCCAAAGCGAGTGTTCCATTCCGCGATGCTCGAGAAGCTCGCGCGAATTCCGGGCGTGCACCGCGCCGCGGCCTCGTCGTACGCGCCGATGGGCGGGGGGCTGGACGGAGTCATGGGAAACTTCATCGTGGACGGACCGACGCCACTGCCCAAGGGCTACAGCGTGGACAAGGTGCTCCTTAGCCCGGGGTACTTCGCCACGCTGGGCATACGCGTGCTCCACGGCCGCGACTTCGCGGGTAGCGACGACGGCAGCGCGCCCGCGGTGGTGATCGTGAGCGAGACGGTCGCGCGCAGGATCTGGCCTGGCTCGGACGCGGTCGGGAAGCGCATTTCGATGTCCGACCATCCGGGGCCGAGCGATTTGCTCACCGTGGTCGGCGTCGTGAACGACGTCGTGCAGGACCGATCGCTCGGCAAACACTCGACCGTCTACATGCCGTATCTCCAGGGCAGCATGCCCTGGCTGCTCGGCAGCATGACGTACGTGGTGCGGGCGGACGCCGAAGTCGACGTCGCGCCAGCCATGCGGGTGGCGCTGCGCGACCTGGATGCCACCCTACCGGCGCGGCAGCTGCAAACAATGGATGACGCGATGCTGGAGGTGGTGGCCGAACCGCTCTTTCAGACGCGGCTGCTGACGGTGTTCTCCGTGCTGGCGCTTCTGCTCGCGGCGATCGGCACGTACGGCGTGCTGGCCTACGACGTGGCTGAGCGTACGCGCGAGATCGCCTTGCGTCTCGCGCTCGGCGCGACACCGGCCGCGGTGACATTGATGGTGCTGCGCCGCACCGCGCGCTTCGCGTTATGGGGCGCCGTCATAGGCATCGCCGCCTCGCTCGCGCTGACACGCGCATTGACGACGTCCCTCTTCGAGGTCACGCCGAACGACCCCGCCACATTGGCGATCGTCGTTGCGGCAATCCTGCTCGTGGCGCTCGCCGCGGGGTACCTGCCCGCGCGTCGCGCCTCGCACGTGGGGGTGCTCACAGCGCTGCAGGAGTGAGCGGATCCGACGAGATCAGGGCGCGTCACCCCGAGCTCGGTCACCGCCACGGCTTTAGCGGCCGAGGAACGAAATCTCCGACCCGTAGCCAAAGGGCAAGCCCGTTACACGGTTGTCCGGCGCAACGTCGAACTTGATGAAGCGACAACCACGAGATCACGCCGTTGACATGCACGGAGCAAACATTCCAGGACTGGACCTTTCGCAATTGCAATCAGGGCGACCTGACGTCGCGCCGGTTCCGGGCGATCGGAGTGGGCCCAGTGACGCCGTGATACGTCAGGCTAGCGCACCTGAATCGCTGGGCTGAGCGTCGACACGCCATGCTCATCGAAGCTCTCGATGGCCACCCAGTACGCCTGGCCCACAGTGAGTGCGCGCAGCTCGAGCGTGGTGCCCTGATCCGCGAAGCGCTGATAGGTCAGATACAGCTTCGTCGGCGAGATGCCCCAGCGCACGTTGTAACCCACCGCGCCCGCCACCGGCTGCCACGTGATCACCGCATTGCGCTCGTCCCGATCACGGGTCGCCGAAAGCGCTTCGGGCGTCGCGGGGCGGGGGCCCGTGCCGTTGCCGAACACGCGGATGTCGCTGATGGCGAGGTTCGCCGCGCCGACGTGGATGTGGTCGTAGCGCACGTATCGCGCGCGCGTCGGTGTTTGCAGCTCGATGTACGCGTTGGGCCGGTCACGTCGCTCCCCTGACAGGTCGGCGATGGTTCTCCATTGCAGTCCATCGTTCGAAGCACGCAAGCGAAACCTCGTGACCACGCTGGAGTCGGTGCCGTACTTGGCCGACTTGTAGTCGGCGTAGTTCACCTGGATCGCCATGAGATCGTACGCCCGGCCCAGGTCGATGGTAACCGTCTCGCCGGCACGGTTCTGCCGAGCCACCCAGAATGTCCGTGGGTTTTCATCGG
>JANNJV010000353.1:0-2407 GCA_031395945.1 Gemmatimonadota bacterium
TGGGATTGTTCGAGAACCCATACGCCGACCCCGATAAGGCGGCGGCGATTGTCGGCGCGGATTCGTTGCAGTTTGACGCGTCGCGTGCGCAGCGCCGCTCGCTGGTGCTGCTAGAGAACCGCAACGCCATTCTGCCCATCAATCTGACGGGGAAGCGCGTCTACCTGCATGGCATCGCCCCGGAGATCGCCGGCGAGTACGGCTTCACCGTCGCCAGCGATCCTGCGCAGGCGGACGTCGCCATCGTGCGCACCCAGGCACCATTCGAGATTTTGCATCCGCGGTACGTGTTTGGTGCGATGCAGCACGAAGGAGATCTGGGGTTCCGCGACGGAGACGCGGAGTTCGAGACCATCAAGCGCATCAGCGCGGCCGTGCCCACCATCCTCACGGTCTACCTCGATCGGCCGGCGATTCTCACGGGTGTCCGGGACCGCGTCGCCGCATTGCTGGGGAACTTTGGCGTGAGCGATGCCGCGCTGCTCGACGTGCTAACGGGGAGAGCAAAGCCTGAAGGCAGGCTGCCGTTCGAGCTGCCGTCGTCCATGGCCGCGGTTCATGCGCAGCGGTCGGACCGTCCAAACGACAGCGCGAATCCCCTCTATCCCATCGGATTCGGCCGCCGGTACTAATACTCGCAACACGTTCCTCAGGGAGTGATGAGCGCCTTCACCGCGCTGCGGGTGGACACGGCGTTCAGCGCGGCGGCAGCATCGCGCAACTGGTGTCGCGCTCCGACCATCTCGGCCCACGGCTTTTCGTCACCGAATCGCGTCGCGATCTCCACGGCGCGATGAAAGTGCTCGTAACGCGAGCCCCAGCAGCCGCGCAGCTCCACGTGCTTGCGGTTGATCTGCCAGTGGGGATGGATTTCCACAGCGCCGTTGTCCGTGTAGTGGCCGCACACCACGACACGCCCACCATCGCGCACCAGGTCCAACGCTTCGCTCACGGCGTCGGGGTGGCCGCTGGCCTCGATCACCACATCCACGCCCCGTCCGCGTGTCAGCGCAGACACATGCGACAATCGTTCCTTCCGCGGCGTGGACAGGCTCACCGTCTGCGTCGCCCCCATGCGCTCCGCGTATTTCAGCCGGTCCTGCACGGCATCCACCGCCACGATCTCGCCGGCACCCGACAACGACGCGAGCGCAACGACGCTCTGTCCAACAGGCCCACAACCCAAAACACACAGTGACTCACCGAGTCGTACTCGAGCCATGTCCACAGCGTGCAGCGCCGTCACCAAACCGCAGCCGCCTCCAATGAACGTCTCCGGCCGCAGCGCTTTCGGGATGTGAATCATCTTCACGCCCGGCTTCATGTAGATGGCCTGGGACCATCCGCCCAAAAGGCCGTCGTTCGCGGAATAGGTGATGCCGTACACCTTGCGCGCAGGACAGCGCGTCGGCTGGTCGGCCACGAGACAGTAATAGCAGTTGTAACAGGTCTCGTGCACGTCGAGAAAGGTGACGACGTCGCCTTCCTTGATCGCGTCGCCATTCACGCTCGTCTGCGTGCCGCGCGTCTGAGCCACCGTGCCCACGGACACGTGCCCGGGAATGATGGGGTACGGAACGCCGGCAAGTTTGCCGTGGTGTAGATGTACGTCCGTGCCGCAGACCTCCGAATACATGGTGTGCAGCAGCGCGGCAGCCGGTTCCAGTGTGGGCTCGGCGAACTCGCGCAACTCGATCGACGCGTTCGGGGCAGGGAAGACGGCGGCGAGATACGTCTTCGGCATCAGCCCGTGGGGCGCTCGAGCGTGATGGGCCGGTCGATCTCGACCGTGTAGCCATCACGCGCAAGGAAATCGGTGAGCGCTTTGGCTGCCGAGCGATCGGCATGCTCCAGTATGCCCGATTGCTGCGCCGCCACCCGCAACTGTTGCCGGATGCGTCGCTGAATCTCGTCGCGATCGTCGCTCGAGAATGGATTGAACAGGCCCGCGCTCTCATCGTACGTCGTCACGTTGGTGACATCCACACTCATGAGCTGCGCCGGCGGTAGTGTCACGCGAATGATGCGCTTCGACGAATCGATGCGTACCTGGGCAGCGGTCAGATTGATGCCCGCCGAGACGCGGCCGGTGACGACGAGCAGGACGCGCTTCGTCGAGCGGAATCGCGTCTGCTCGTAGATGACGACGTCGCGCAGCGTCATCTCGCTGGCCACGAGCTTGGCGACTTCCCGCAGCCGCTCGATGACGATCTCGTGGCTGACCTGTGGTGGAGACTTGGTGAAGCCCAGAGCGCTCGACGCCTGCCGAACGATCGCGGTACCGGCGGCAAGGAACACCAAGCCGAGCGCGAGTCCCCACACCACCGCTTTGCGACCGTAGCTGAGTGCCGGCATAGCCGCCAAAGTGCGGCACACAGCGGCGTGTGGCAATGCGCCGAGTGTTCTA
>JANNJV010000354.1:0-4384 GCA_031395945.1 Gemmatimonadota bacterium
CGATGACGGCCGGCTATCAGAAGATTTTCTCGAGCGATCCCAAGCTCGGCTTTCTCTCGCACGCCAGCGGCCTGGCCGCGGACATCACGGCGGGAACGCTTCCCGCCGCCGTGAAGTCCGTGGAGGTGGCGCGCCGCCTGATGTTCAACGACTACCTGAACACCGCCGTCGCCGGATTCTTCATGGTTTCGGTGATCGTCATTCTCGCCAGCAGCCTCCGCGAGTGGGCAGCGGTGCTGAGTGGCAGGAAACCGGCGATCAGCACTGAAGTGCCGTTCTCAATCGCGGTCGCGGCGGGCGATTGATATCAGGACGACGGCTTGTCCGTCGGATCGCTGTTCGTCAGGGACTTTCTCGCGCGCTCGGCGCTGGCCATCCACATCTTGACCAACTCGCCCTTGAGCGGTGGCACGTTCTCGCCGCTGGGTCGCCCGGCGACCTTGATGCGTTCGCGGCGGCGCACGCGCCATTCGGGGATGCCGAGCACGAAGTGCAGCACGAAGAGCACCAGCAGTGGCATTGCCCAGCCGACCGCCACCGCCGACGCGGGATTGGTCGCGCCACTCATGAGCCACACCGCGATCCACCGACCCACGCCGGCGAGTGCGACCACGGTCGCGAGGCCCTGGACAACGAGGCGAGTGCGACGCAGGCCCAGCAATTGGCGTCGCGTCGGACCTGGAACGAATGCGAAATCGCCGACGCCATTGATCAGGCTGCCGGCGTCGCGATGCGCGTCGCATAGGACGTCGAGCACCACCCAGGTCGGGTACCCCGAGGCGATAGCCCAGCGCCAGCGCTGCAGCGCCAGGATCCCGTAAAACCCAAAGATTGCCGCAAGAGCGAAAATGATGGCCAGGCTGGCGCCGAGGGTAAAGGAATAGAGGACCGGCGCATTCGCGCCCGCCGTCCGGAGCACGGCTACCTGTGGCCACATGGCAAGCATCGCGAAGAACAGCGCCACCGCCACAGAGGTGGCGTTGAATGCAAGGATCAGCCGCGCGCCCGTCCCGCGCAGGCGCGACAGCCCCGGTGGCGGCCACTCGACAACCTGCTTTTCGCCGGGACTGAGGAAGTGCACGATTTCCTGAGCCGTGGGACGACGCGTCGGACTCTTCTCGAGGCATCGCGCGATCAGCGTGGCCAACTCGTCGCTGACGTCCGAGCGAACCTCATCGACGCGTGGTGGCACATCGCGCATGTGCGACGCCATCACGGCAACGGGCGTTCCCTCGAACGGTGGACGGCCGACCAAGAGCTCGAACGCGAGGACGCCCAGGCTGTACACGTCGCTGAAGCCAGTAACTTCCTCGCCGTTCCCCTGCTCGGGACTCATATACGTTGGTGTGCCCAGGTACATGCCTTCATCCGTGAGCCGGTGGCCCAGGCTCTGACGCCGTGAGCTGTAGGCCGCCGAGATGCCGAAATCCAGCACCATGGCACGGCCCGTCTCACCGTCGAGCACGATGTTGTTCGGCTTGATGTCGCGGTGGTACACCTTGCGGCGATGCGCCGCCGCCAGCCCCGCAGCGATGTCGCCCATCAGCCGGCGGACCCGCACTTCGGTGAGCATCAGCCCTCGCAGCGCACCCATGCCCAACGTCGGCCCGTCCACGAACTGCATCACAAAGTACGGAATGGCTTTTCTGCGCAGCTCGCCCACGTGATAGACATTCACAATGTTGGGATGTGACACGGCCGCGATGGCTTCCGCCTCCCGCGTGAACCGTTTGCGCGCCACGGAATCATCCGCCAGCACTGGAGACAGCAACTTGACGGCAACTTCACGCTTGAGCACCGAGTCGCGCCCCACGAACACGTAGGCCATGCCGCCTTCACCGGCCATGCCCAGGACGCGAATGTTGGGGGCAAGCGCCTTCACCAGATCGTCGTAGAGTTCCCGCATCTCCTCCGGTGGCTTCGAGAACCGCACCCACTCGCCGGATCTGATTTCGCCTGAGGGTATGCTGCGCTTCACCGGTGGCGTGGGAGCGTCGCACACGGCGCATGTCGCGGCGCGAAGACTCAATGGCGCATGACAGACCGTGCAGTGCGGAAACTCGTGCACGCTACCACTCCCTCGCGCTGATGGCGTCGGTATCTGCGTCACGGAGGTAGGCCGCTCAAGCCCGTCGGACGGTGCAGCCCACAACATATGCCTTGCACACGAGCGCGCCAGATGGCGAGACTTGGGGATGCGACGACTGCCGCTCCCGCTCGTGCTGGCCGCTGCCCTTCCCGTCCTTGCCCATGCGCAACAGCGTCAGGGGTTCGACCTTACCATCCCGAACATCATGCGCGGCCCGGAAGTGTACGGTCGCGAACCGCAGCGCGTGCGGTGGGCCGCTGACGGCAGGTCCATCTACTTCTACTGGAACGCACCAGGTACGAAGTGGAGTGAACCGCTGCACCCGTATCGTGTTCGCGCCGTCGCAGGCGCCTCACCCGAACGTTTGACCGAGGCGCAGGTGGACTCTTCGGCGCCGCTGTTCGCCGACGGGAGCTACACCCGGGACCGGCGCATCAAGATCGTCTCGCACGAGGGCGACCTGTACGTGGTGGATACCCGCACCGCGGCGATCAGGCGTCTGACGCAGACCGCCGTCACGGAAGCCAGCCCCACCATCACTGGCGACGGAACGGGTGCGTACTTCGTTCGCGATAACAACGTGTTCTATATCGATCTCGCGCGTTTTTTCGTGCGCCAGGTGATCGACGTTCGAGTCGGGCCGGCGCCGCGCGACTCCACGTACGCCGGACAACGCGGCGCGCTGCGGTCGCAGCAGCAGGAGCTATTCGACGTACTGCGGGAGCGCGCGCGACTGGACAGCCTGGCGCGTGCGGACCGGACGGCCCATGAGGCGCTGCAACCCAAACCGCTCTATCTGGCGCAGGGCGAGCGGGTGGGGCAGCTGAGCGTATCGCCCAGCGGGTCCGCCCTGCTGATCACGACAGTCGTGTCCGCGCCCGCAGCGCGGCAGGCCGACGTTCCCCAATACGTGACCGCCAGCGGCTACACCGAAGAGCTTCGCGTCCGCACCAAGGTGGGCGACGAGCAGTCGAGCGGGCGCATCGCCTTCATGCCGTTGCGGGGCGGCGACGTGAAATGGCTCAGGGTCATTCCAACGGATACCCTGCGCGCGCCGTCGCAGGTATTCACCGCCGGATGGAATGACAGCGGCGACGCGGCGCTGATCGTCGCGATCGCACGCGACTACAAGTCGCGTTACATCCATCGCGTCGATCTTACGGGCACGCTGATGACGGTTGACGTTCTCCGCGACACGGCCTGGGTGCTGTCCGGCTGCGGCGGAACGAACGCGTGCGGATCTGCCGCGGGCTGGCTGGCCGGCACTCGCGTCTGGTTCACCTCGGAGGCCGACGGATATGCGCACCTGTACACCGTCGGCACCGATGGCGCCAAACGACAGCTTACCAGCGGCAAATGGGAAGTCCTCGACGTCTCGCTCTCGCCGGATCGGGGCACCATCTACCTCACCACCAGCGAGAGCTCGCCATTCGACGCGCAGTTGTATCGCATGAGCGCCGGTGGTGGCGCTCGCGAGCGACTCACAACGCGGCCCGGATCGCATGCCGCGACGCCGTCCCCGGACGGACAATGGCTGGCCGACGTGCATTCGGTCGCGAACAAGCCCCCCGAGCTCTATCTCGTCCGCAACGCGCCGGGCGCGGACATGGCGCAGCTCACGACGTCGCCCAGCGAGGAGTTCCGCGCGTATGCGTGGCTGGCGCCGGAGATCGTCCGGGTGCCCGCATCCGACGGAGTGATGGTGCCGGCGCGCATTTATCGTCCGCGAGACGTCAATGCGCTGCCGAATGGCGCCGCGGTGATCTTCGTGCACGGCGCAGGATACCTGCACAACGTGCACAACTATTGGTCGGCGTATGCACGCGAGTACATGTTCCACCACCTGCTCGCTTCGCGCGGATATGTCGTGCTGGACGTGGACTATCGCGGGTCGGCGGGATACGGTCGGGATTGGCGTACGGCGATCTATCGGCACATGGGCGGGCGCGATCTGCAGGACCAAGTGGATGGGTCGCGATATCTGCAGCGCGAGTTCGGGATCGCTCCGGAACGCATCGGCATTTATGGCGGCAGCTACGGCGGCTTCATTACGCTGATGGCCTTGTTCACGGAACCCAAACAATTCGGCGCGGGTGCCGGACTGCGATCGGTGAAATCGGCAGCAGTCTGGCTGATATCGACCCGGCGAGCCACAGCGCGGCCTTGTCTGTCACCCTCGATTCGGGGCCGGCCTATCGCCTGGGGCCTTTATTGATCAATGGCAATGTGCATCACGACCGTGAGTTGGTCGAGCGCCTGGCGCGCCTGAGCCCCGGCGCCGAGTACGAGCAAGCC
>JANNJV010000355.1:0-1791 GCA_031395945.1 Gemmatimonadota bacterium
CGGGGCGCAGCCGTGTGCCGAGCTCCAGGGTTTGCGTCCGCGCAGGTCCGCCGAAGAGCGAGGACGTCATGTCCATCGTCGCGGATAGGTAGCGAGTAATACGGTAATCGGCGCGGGTACCAGCTCCAGCACTCGTCCAGCTGGACGGCGTATTCGGCGCGGCGAACCCGGATGACTGGAAGTGGGTGATCAGCGGGTAGCTCTCGATCGAAATCGGCAACCGCACGTAAGAGAGCTCGCGCGCGATCCCAGGCGGCGGAGCGGGCAGCGGAGCCGGCCTGGTTGGCCCCCGTCCCATGCGAGGCAGTCGAAGGCGTTGGGCGCTCGCCTCGGTAGGCACCATCAATACGACGATCGCAATGATTGCACGAATACGCATCGCGGCCTCACGGACAACGGTCCAGCTACTCGGGGTTACTCTCTAGTCTCGTGCGGTGGCGTGCGGAGCGCAAGGAACACATGTTCTCCGAAAGATGCGTCTGGCCATGAACCCTCTCGAAGCGCGTCAAATGATCCTTCGACTCGAATTGATGACACGCCGGTCTCAGCATTCCATCATCGCGGCAACGTCGGCGCTGCTCCTGGCATCATTCGCCATGGCGCCGTCCGCGTTGGCGCAGCGATACACGGGCTCCGACGGCCAGTTACGAGTGTCGCTCGCGCAACAGCCGCTCTCGCCCAATGGCCGATCCAACGGCCCGCGTACCATGGCCGAAGGGGGCATTCAGCAGATCCTCGCAGGAATGGGCGCTACCGTCCGCCTGGATGAATCCAGGCTCACCGCCGACGAAGACACCGAGTACGGGGGTTGGAAGCGACTCGGCATGTCGCTGGGCCACTTTGCCGATATCGTGTCGAAGAATGAGCGGGACGGCTACTTCACGGTCGGGCTGTACGCGACGTGCCCTTCTATGCCGGGAATGGTAGCCGGACTGCAGCGCTCCGGCGCGTCCGGTGTGCCGTTGCGGATCGGCATGCTGTGGCTCGATGCGCATCCCGACTTCAACACTCCCGAAACCACTCGCAGCGGCTCGCTGGGCGGCATGCCCGTCGCGGTGGCAACGGGGCGCGCGCTTCAGCGCATGCGGCTCGACGCCAAGCTCGATCCACCGATGGCGGACGAACACATCGTGATGGGCGGCGTTCGTCTCACGGACCCGCTGGAGCAGCAGCTGCTGGACAGATCGCGCATCGAGCAGGTGAGCGTCGCGGATCTTCGGGCGCGATCGGCCGCCGTGTTCGCGCAGCTGGACCGGTTGAGCCGCACCACCGACAAGCTCTACGTCCATATCGATATGGACGTCCTCGACCCGCGCGAGGTGATGGGCCACGGCAACAAGGTGCCCAACGGTCCTTCCAGTCAGGAGCTCGCGGTGCTCTTCGAGGAAATCTTCCGCCGCTATCCGACGGCGTCGGCGATCGGTTTCGCAACGATCCCTTCTACCGATGAAGGCGGGCTCTCGATTGCCGCCGTGAACCGGATGATCGCGGGTGCGGCGCGCGGCGTTGCCGCGCGGGAGCGCGCCAAGTAGGCATCAACGCTTCTATAGGAGTGCGCTCTGACGGTGTATAAGGGCCGACGCGTGTTTCGCACGGGACGTGGGATGATGATCACATACATGGTGATCACCGGGATGCTCGCGGCCGGAACGTTCTTCACATATCGCGCGCGTGGCTGGGCCTGGGTCTCGATTGGCCTTGTGTGCGCGACGGTGTTCCTTGGGTTGGGCAGCATCATCGAAGCCCTTGTGCTGCGCATCGAACTGACGGACGAGGCGCTGATCGTCACCG
>JANNJV010000310.1:0-1582 GCA_031395945.1 Gemmatimonadota bacterium
TGGTGGCACGCACTGCAACTCGCCTTCTGTGTGAGCGTCGTCCGTACGTCGTCGCCCTCGATAACGACGTCCAACTCGCGGCTCGAACGATCGTCATTGCGACAGGTGCGCGCTATCGGCGGCTTCCCATCGACAACCTGAGCACATTCGAAGGCGTAGGTGTGTACTACAACGCCAGCTATGCCGAAGCGCAGCTGTGCGATGGCGAGGACGTCGCGGTCGTCGGCGGTGGGAACTCCGCGGGCCAGGCCGCTCTTTTTCTGGCCGAGACAGCCCAACGCGTGTACCTGCTGGTCCGGTCTGCGAGACTGGCAGACACCATGTCACGGTATCTCGTTCGCAGGTTGGAAGAGCATTCGAAGATCGAAATCAGGACGAGGACCGAAGTCGAGGCACTCCTGGGTGATGGCAAGGTTGAGCGCGTGCGCTGGCGTCAGGCGGAGACCGGCGTCGTTGACGAAGTACGGCTCGGTCACGTCTTCTCGATGATTGGCGCACAGCCCAACACGGAATGGCTGAACGGATGCGTGGCTGTCGACGAACGCGGCTTTGTCCTGACCGGTCCTGATCTGCGGACTGCGGAGCTCCAAGGGTCGCGTTGGCAGCTGCCGCGAGGGCCGAAGCTGCTCGAGACCAGTCTGCCCGGCGTATTCGCCGTCGGCGACGTTCGATCCGGCAACGTGAAACGCGTGGCCTCAGCTGTGGGCGAGGGGTCGATCTGCATCTCTCTGGTGCATCAGGTTCTACAGGCCTAGCCACATCTGGCTCACGGCGCCTCGCTGTGGCCCGCCACGAAGAACGGCTCCATCTGCTTGTACTCGAGAGTCTTCACCGCCGGACCCGCGGGGCCTGTGCGCTGCGCGAGCGCGAGGAATGCCTGCTCCGACTGCGCGACCATGGCGCGCGCCAAGTCGTTCTTGTGCATCGAATGGTAGCGAGACGGCATCGCCCACTGGAACAGGGGCATGACAAGACCCAGTGCAGAAGGCGTGTTGGAGTTACCGAGGATCACGGCCGGGCGGTAGAGCCCGAGGAAGTCGACCTTGAGCTCCTCTGACTTCATTTCCTTGTCGCCGATGTTGCGGAGGTACTTGGTCGACGACCGCGAGTCGGCGCCGGCCGCTGTCATCATCGCCAGCACACGAGCGCCGCCCGCCTTGGCCGCAGACGCGAAGGCCGTGGGGTAGGTGATCTCGATCTTGCGCACCTCCTCATCTGCCATCTTCGCGCTGCCCTTGCCGACGCCAAACGCCGCCAGCGCGATGTCGACGCCCTTGGCGTGCGGCGCCAGCTCCTCCTCGAGCCTGTCCATGTTCACGACCACCTGCTCGTGCAGAGCCCACTCACCTGCTGCACCTTGGCGTTCCCTCGATGTGTGTCGCGGGAAGTGGAATTGGTTTTTGTGTCAGAACTGTGTCACATACCCCCCGAAACCCTGGGGCAACACCGTCATTCCTTCAGCGGTTTAGCGGCTCCGGTCGACTTGATCGTGAATCAAATTGTAAGACCTCTCAATGTCGTCCGATCACTTGCGCGGATCCTCGAAGCGAAGGGTGTGAATCAGCGCTGACCGCGCGGCGGG
>JANNJV010000451.1:0-2087 GCA_031395945.1 Gemmatimonadota bacterium
TGAACTGATCCGCGTTCAGCAGGAGACCAGGCAAACGCAGAACAAGATTGCGCGAATGCGTCTTTCCGAGCAGCAGCTGGCCAACACCATCACGTCGCTGGAAACCGCGCGGCGGCGAGCGGTGGCGAGCCGTCCCGCGAATGCGCGCGCAACGAGCTCCATTCGCACCAGCGATTACGGGAACCTTGATTGGCCGGTGGAAGGCGCGCTGGTCTACACATTCGGCCGCGCCGTACAAGCAAACAACACGGCCATTCGCTGGAACGGCGTCGGAATTCGGGCCCCAGTGGGAGCCGACGTGAAGAGCGTGTCATCCGGACGCGTGGTGACCGTACGACAGGTGGGCACGTACGGGCTGACCGTCATCGTGGAGCACGGCGGGGGCGACTATTCCATCTACGGATCGCTGGTCCGCACGGATGTGAAGGAGGGCCAGACGATCGTGAAAGGCCAGACCATCGGCGGCGTCGGAATCTCCGACCCTGAGCTGCCTCCACACCTGCACTTCGAGATCCGCCAGGGTGGACCCGCTATCGACCCGGTGACCTGGCTGCGGCGGCGATGACCGTCACCAAACGCTGTAGCGTTTGCGCGCGTTTCCGCCACTACGCGCCGGACGACGAGTACTGCGTCGTTTGCGGGAACCAAGCGCTGGAGACCGAGTGTGCGTGCGGACGCGGGTTCGACTACGCGCTCGAGGATGGCAATCAGGGTTCCTCCCTGCACTGCCCGCGCTGCGGCCGCTCCCTGCGGGGGCGAGCCGCCGACTTTGACTGACGCGGGCACGCGCGCGATGGCGCTGACGCGCGGCCCGCTATAAGCTTCGCGCCATGAGCCGGCGCACCCCACTTGTTCGTATCTTCGCCATGGTCTGGGCGGCGCTGCAGCTGGCTGCGCCTGGGGCAAGCGCTATCGCGGACGGATCGCTGGCCAGTGGGCTCGTCGTGGAGAGAACGGCGCATGTTGAGGACACCACGTCGGCCACATGCCCCACGTCGCATCCGCCTGACTGCGCCGTGTGCCGCTATCTGTCCACTGGTGCCACGCTCGCCCCAGCGGTTGGAGCGTTGGGAACCCACCAGACGGCCATGCGCGAGCCGGGCGCCGAGTGTGGCGCGCTCCACAGCGTCGCCGTCGTCCTTCCTGATGGACGCGCCCCGCCCGCGATCTGAACGTGCACGTGGCTCGCGCCGAGGCGCGGCCAGTTAACTGCCGGGACTTCCGGCAGCAACCACAACGTTCAGCCATCATACCATGAAGACGATCGTCATTGCGGCGGCGCTATTCAGCGCAGCTGCAACAATTTCCGCACAGCAACCGGACTCGGCCCGAGCACGCCAGATCGCGGATAGTATCGCCCTCGTCCGTGAGCTCGAGCGCTCCCTCGCTGACACGACCAAGCGGCGCCCCATGGCACCGAACCAAGGACCCACGAATCCGCGCTTGATGCCCGACCTGAGCGCGATCAGCGATTTCATCGCGGACTACACGAAAGATCGCAGCACGCAAGAGGACGGCACTCGCTTCAGCATACGCGAAGTGGAACTGGCCATAGGAGCGAACGTGGATCCGTACTTCCGCGCCGACTTCATTCTCGGCCTGTCGGACCTGGAGGGGATCGCGATTGAGGAAGCGTATGGAACAGCACTCGCACTGCCCTACCAGTTGCAGGCGCGAATTGGCCGTTTTCATCTGCCGTTCGGAAAGCAGAACACGACGCATCGAGCCGAGCTGCATACCCTCGAGTATCCGTGGGTGCTTCAGCGTTTTCTTGGCGCCGAGGGCGCGAAGGGCACGGGCCTGTGGCTCAGCAAGCTCATGGCGCCTTTCGGTTTCTTTCAGGAACTGCAGCTCACCGTCGTTGACCGCTTGGGTGAAGCGCCTGAAGACTTGTTCACGGTCACACCTCAGAACGCGAACATCGATGGCCTGGGGTTCACGGCTCGGCTTCGGAACTATTGGGATCTGTCGGAGTCGACCAACATCGAGCTGTCGGCGTCGGCGGCGACCAGCAAGCTGGAACAGCCGTACGATTTCGGCGGTGTCCCGCCCTCGGCCGAAGTGAATGCCGTGCTGGCGCGGCAGAC
>JANNJV010000535.1:0-3320 GCA_031395945.1 Gemmatimonadota bacterium
GCGGTATACGTACCATTTCCAACGTCGGTGGTCGCGCTGAGGGTACCGCCGCTCGTGCCCGCGCCCAGCTGGAACACCACCGTTGCGCCGCCGCTGGTAATCGCGTTGCCCGCGGCGTCCTTCGCACGAAGGGTCAGCGTCGTCGTTGCACCGGACTGTACGCTCGACGCGGACGTCTCGATGACGCTCTGTGATGCTGACGCGACACCGGGCAGTGTCGTGATCGTGGGGAGCGTGGACGTTACCTGAGCGCCGTTCAGGGTCGCGCCGATCGTCCGCGCGGTGCCGACCGACGTCGCCGTGAACACCGCCGTATACGTGCCATCTCCAACGTCGGTGGTCGCGCCGAGCGTACCGCCGCTCGTCCCAGCACCCAGCTGGAACACCACCGTTGCGCCACCGATAGTCAGCGCGTTGCCGGCCCCGTCCCTCGCGCGAAGCGTGAGCGTTGTCGTCGCGCCGGACTGTACGTTCGACGCGGACGCCTGGACGATGCTCTGCGATGGCGATGCCGGACCGGGCGTGGTCGTGATGGTCGGCAGCAGCGACGTGAGCGCGACGCCATTCAGGGTGGCATTGATCGTACGCGGCGTTCCTACCGTCGTAGCGGTGAAGACCGCGGTATACGTGCCGTTCCCGACGTCGCTACTGGCGCTTAGCGTGCCACCGCTTGTCCCGGCGCCGAGCGTGAACACCACCGCCGCTCCTCCGGTCGTCAGCGCACTGCCGGCGGCGTCCCGCGCACGTAGCGTGAGTGTAGCGATGGAACCCGATGGAACGCTGGACGATGAAGCCTCGACGACGCTCTGCGCAGGGGACGCGGGCCCCGCGAGTGTCGTGATCGTCGGAAGCGTGGACGTGACGGCGGTGCCATTGACCGTCGCGCCAATCGTACGCGCCGTTCCAACGGTCGTCGCGGTCAGCGAAGCGGTATAGGTACCGTTCCCGTTGTCCGTGGTTGTCCCGATGGTCCCGCCACTTGTGCCGCTGCCGAGAGTGAACACAACTGTTGCACCCCCGGTGGTCAGCGCGTTGCCCGAGGCGTCCTTTGCTCGAAGCGTGAGCGTGATAGATCCGCCAGTCTGAACGCTCGGCGCCGATACTTCGACGGTGCTCTGCGACGCCGACACGGGTCCGGGCAACGTCAGGATGGTGGGCTGGGTGGAGGTGACGTCGGCTCCATTGACCGTCGCGCCAATCGACCGAGCACTTCCCACCGTGGTTCCCACATAGGAGCTCGAGTACGTGCCGTTGCCGTTGTCCGTGGTGGCGCCGATCGTTCCACCGCTCGTGCCTCCAAGGAGCTTGAACACGACGGTGGCGCCGCCGGACGTGAGCGCGTTCCCGACATCGTCCCGCATGCGAAGCGTCAGGATAATGGAGGAACCCGATGGAACGCTGGGTGCGGACGTCTGGATCGTGCTTTGCGACAGCGACGCGGGGCCGGGCAGTGTCGTGATCGTCGGCAGCGGCGAAGTGAGCGCCGCCCCGTTCACGGTGGCGCCGATGGCGCGCGATGTTCCCACCGTCGTGGCGGTGAACGTACTGGTGTACGACCCGTTCTGGTTATCGACTGTAGCCCCGAGCGTTCCGCCACTCGTGCCGGCGCCAAGCGCGAAAGCGACCGTAGCACCGCCCGTTCTGAGCGCCCTGCCGGCTGCGTCACGGAGCTGCAGCGTGAGCGTCGCGGAGCTGCCGGACGCGACGCTTGGGCTCGAAACGGTCAGCCGTGATTGCTCGACGTCAAACGGCCCCACCTCGTCGATCGGGGGCTCGGTGCCTTTGCACGCATCTCCACCGACAATCGCAATTGCGATCAGCCAACCGAGAGCAGCTCTGCGAGCCAGCATCGACCGCGGGGAGGAAGGGCCACCAATCTACGGCTCTACAACAGAGAGCGTCAATGCGCTAACAGCCGCCAAGGTGTGGCGTCAGCGCTGCACCTCCTCGACGAAGGCGTGGCTGGGACGCCGCCGTCGCGTCTATCGACGTTCGAGCAGGTCTCTATAGAAGTCGAGCGTGACGTCGGCAATGCGCTGCCAACTGAACTTGTCGAGCACACGTGCGCGCGCTGCCTTGCCCATCGACCGCCGCCGATCCGGCGCACCCAGCAACTGGTTCACCGCGCTGGCCAGCGCACGCGAGTATCCCTCCGCGTCGCGCGGCTCCGCCGAGTCGCCGCCCACAGCGTCGAACTTGACCAGGAGACCAGTCTCGCCGTGCACGACGATCTCGGGGATGCCTCCCACCGCCGCCGCCACGACCGGCGTCTCACAGGCCATCGCCTCCAGGTTGATGATGCCGAACGGCTCGTACACCGAGGGACACACGAACACCGATGCATGTGTGTAGAGGACGATGAGGTCGTCCCGCGGCAGCATCTCGGGAATCCAGATCACCTGGCCGGTGCTGGTCCGCTTCGCGTCCTCCACCATGCCGGCCATCTCGCGGCCGATCTCCGGCGTGTCCGGCGAGCCTGCGCACAGCACTACCTGTATGCCGGGTTGCAGGTGACGAATGGCGCGCACCAGATGGAGAATCCCTTTCTGTCGCGTGATACGTCCAACGAAGAGCACGATGGGGACGTCGGGATCGACGCCGAGCCTGCGCAGCACCGCGGGGTCAACGTGCGGCCGGTATTCGTCGGGGTCGATGCCGTTGTGGATGACGCGCACACGCTCGGGGGACACGCCGTAGAGTGACTGCACGTCGCTCTTCATCGCCATGGAGACGGCGATCACGCCGTCGGCGTTCTGGTATGCCGTCTTCTCGATCCACAACGTCGCCTGGTACGCCGTGCCCAGTTGCTCTGCCTTCCAGGGACGATGTGGCTCCAGCGAATGCGTGGTCAACACCAGACGCGCGCCCGTGAGTGGCCGCGCCAGTGTCCCTGCCAGGTGCGAATACCAGGTGTGGCAGTGGATGATGTCCGGCGATTCCAGCGCGCCCACCATGGCGAGGTTGCGTTGGAAGGCGTCCAGCAGCCGTCCATGTCGAGGATCCTGCGCGGGCAACGGTGAGGGATTGCTGAAACCGCGCACGCACAGATTGTCGCGCGATTCCTGCTGCTCGCCGAAACACAGCACGTCCACCTGGTGCGACCTGTCGCCGGCTCGCGCCAGCTGGCGGGCGAGATACTCGACGTGCACGCCAGCGCCACCGTAGACGTGCGGCGGATACTCGTTCGTCAGGAGAGCGATGCGCAGGGTAGAAATGAGTGGGGAGTGGAACGTGGGGAGAATACGGACAGTGGACGGCGGTGCTGACGTCAGATCACCGTGCCATCGGGAATGATGGCGTTTTTCACGATCACCACAACG
>JANNJV010000536.1:0-8291 GCA_031395945.1 Gemmatimonadota bacterium
TGCCGCCGAGACTGCCAGACGCGGCCGAGAACGTATAGCCCGCGCCGATCTTGTTCACCCAAAGGCCCGTGAAGCTCGCGATTCCGTTGATCGCGTTGACCACCTTTGTGCCGGTCAGAGTACCGCTTCCGGGGTTTGTCATGATCGCAAGCGTGATGGCGTCACGCGCGGTGGTAACGAGGTTGCCGAATACATCGCGAATCTCCACCTGAACAGCCGGCGATAACGCATCTCCGGCAATGCTGTTCGTCGGCTGGATGCTGAAGCCCAACTGCGTAGCGGCGCCAGCGACGATATTGAATCCCGAGCTGGTTGTGCCGGTGAGCGCGTTCGACGCTGCGCTCAACGTGTACCCCGCGCCGGACTTGTCGATGCTCAAGTTGCTGAAGGTGGCGATGCCGTTGGCGACAGTCGCGGTGGCCGTTCCCGCGAGTGTTCCGCCGCCAGCATTCGTACCGATCGACACCACGACCTGTGTCGCGTTGTCGGTCGTGACGATCTGGCCTCCGGCGGTCTGCACCGCGACCTGAAGGTTGGCGATGGACTGTCCCGCGGTCGCGCTGGCGGGCTGAGTATAGAACGAAAGCTTGGTGGCTGGGCCGATTGGAGGCGCCGACACCGTGAGCGTAACGCTGCCGGGCATGCCTTTACCGACCGCGGTGATCTGCGCCGTGCCGACGTTGACGGCCGAGACCAAGCCCGTTTGGGTCACCGTCGCAACCGTGTGGTTCGACGACGCCCAGAACCAGGTAACGCCAGCCACGACACCGTTGTCGGCATCGCGCGCTTCTGCGGCCATCTGTTGGGTGGCGCCGGCCACGAGCGAAGGCGCGGCGGGGGTCACTGCCACAGAGGCTACCCCCTGAAAGACATAGACCGCTTTCGCCGGGCTGGGCAAACCGCCAGACGTGATCGCGGCGTTGACCGCCTTGACCGTCACGTAGTATTTGCCTTCTTGCGTGACGACGATCTCCGTGCTGGTTCCCGTCACTGTCTTGCTGGATGCGCCCGCCATCGTGGGCGACAGACTCCACTCCACGAGATAACCGGTTGCGCCCGTGATGGCGCCGTAGGAAATCGTGAAGCGCAACACGTCTGTAGTGTCGACGACGGCTGCGAAAGGAATGATCGGCTGAAACACGGGGAAGGGAACCGTGGCCGCGGTATTGTTGCCCGCCGTCACCACGATGCTGCTCACCGAGCCGTAGTGGCCCACCTGCCCGTTGACCAGGCCTTCCACGGCCACGGTGTACGTGCCCGGATCGAGGCCAGTCACGCTCAAATTGAAGAACCCGCCCGACGCGGTGTTATTCGTGACGGTCTTGTTGGTCGGCCCGGTCACGATGACTCGTGCGCCATCGAGGGCGATCTTCGCCGGCGCGCCTTCAAACGGCGTCAGGTCGGGCGTGAGCCCGCTGCCGTCGTCTACGCGCTGCGAGACAGACATCTGCATACCCGCGGAACTCAGCAGGACGATGCTGATGCCGCCGGTAGTGGGCCGCATGGGGTTGTCGCACGACATCCCCACGCCCAGCAAAAGGGCCAGGGATACAATTGATAACTTCTTGTTCACTTGTGCCTCAGCGTTCAGGGGGGGTTCACGGGAACACTTACTGAAATCGATCCGGTAGTCACGGGCGGAGGCGGCGGAGGTCCACCACCACCACCACCACCACCACCAAGGGCGAGCGCTGCCGCTCCGCCACCACCAACGGCCGCGAGAATCCACGGCCATTTCTTTCGCTTCTTGCCCACTGCCGGCGCAGTCGCTCCAGGCCCGACCGCCACCGACCGCAGATTCACGACGAGCCGTTCATTGACACCCGGACGCAGCGTGATCTCTTGCTCGCGGCGAGCATCGCCAGCACCGGTCACTTCCAGGCGATAGCGGCCCATGGGCCCGGCGAACGTGAACGGCGCCGCACCGGCCGCCTGCAATCCCGCCCAGTGCCAGGTTTCCAGGGGCGTCAGCTTCACCGATGCGGTCGTCACGTCCGACGCAATTGCAATGGAGCCGTACGCGTGATTCTCGCGCCGCGACACGTCACGAAGTACCAGAAGCTGGTTGGCCGCGACATTTCGGCGTGCCTGATCCAGCAGCGTCACCGCTCTGGGCGCGGCCGCACCGGATGTTCCGCCGGTCCAGATTCCGGTGAGCCGGCCGTCCACGTCCACGAGCAGTGAGCCCGTCGCTGCGCCGGCAGGTGCGTCACTCAGCACCAACGCGCCGCGGGGACGGTCGTTCCACTGGTCCAGCCGCGCACGCGTCTCCGTCGGTGTCCGGCAGTCCGCGAAGCGAAGCGCCCACACGGACTGTCCGTCGGCGATCGACGCCGCCGGCGCGATGGAATCCGTGAGAGTCGTTGGCACACGCAGCACCGCAAGATCGGCCAGGACGTCATACGCCGCGACGCGAATCGGTTGCGCGGCGATGCCGGTGGCCAACGCGACGCTGTCGGCGCCACGAATCGCCTGGTACGACGTGAGCAGCAGACCGTCGCGACTCATGAATGCGCCGGCGGCGCAGGAAGGCCCGCTGCCGAACCGGCGCACGGAGAGCGCCGCTGCGTTGCGGAAGGTGTGCTGTCGCACGTTCTCGGCGATGACGTCGCTCGCGACCGCGGCGGACGTCAGTGAAAACCGCAGCACGGTAGTGACGCCGGGCAGCACCTCGCGGGTGACGCGAGCTGGAAGAAATCCCGGCGCGCCGGCTTCGATCTCATAGCTGCCCGCGGCCAGCGAGAGTCCGACGCCGGCAGGGACCAGGCCTCCACCAACGACGCGTGCATTCACGGGAACGGACATCGTGCCCTGTTCCACCAGAATGCGTCCGCGCGTTTCGGCGGAATTGCGACCAACCCATCGCCAGGATGTCTGCGTCACCGCGTCACCCGGACCGCGAGCAGCAAACGTGCGTGCCTCGCGAAGCGCGGAGGCCACGCCCGCCAGGAAGTTGACCGTATCCAGCTTCATGTCGGGCGCCGTGCGCGCCGCCCAGCGCGACCAGGCCTTGCCGAGATCCTGGTTGCCGGCCTCGACGAGAATCTGCGTCAACAAGTGGATGCCTCGCGCCCACGCACTGTCGGTTGGGCCGAGGGCCGGATTCACCGCTGCCTTGAGAAGATCCAGCGCCCGCTCGGGCGCGAAATCATCGTAGGCGGCGGTAGCGGTGCGGAGTAATTCGGTGCGCGTCTGCTGGGCCTGCGCGCGCTGGCTGAGTGCGGCGATGGCGACGGCCGCAAAAACGATTCTACGAATCAAGGACGCTCACTGAGGTTGATTCTTACGGTGGCTGTCTGGCCCGCGGAAACGGTCACCACGGTGTCCTTGGTCTGCCACCCATCCTTCACGAACCGCAGGGTGTGCGTACCGGGCACCAATTCTTCAGAGGTACGGGTTTTCTCGCCCTTGCTGACATTGTCGATGAATACGGTCGCTGGCGGAGAAATGATGAGTCGCAGCGTCGCGAGACCCTGCGATGACGGCATCTCCGGTCTGACCGGCGCGGGACGCTGAGCCACCGGCGCCGAGGCGCGCTCGCGACGATCGAAGGCGACCTGAATCTGCTCGCCTGCGACCACGCTGACTTGTCGCGTCACAGGCTCGAAGCCAGCGGCCTCCATGCGCAACTCGTACGTGCCAGGTCGGGCACTGAACTGCCGGCCGGATTGCCGTCTGCTGTTGAGCATCACGACGCCGTTCGCGGGAAGATTTGTCACCGTGATCCGGCCAGTGGTAGGAGCTGCTGGCACCGAAGCGGCCGGCTCATCCTGTTTGGTTTTCGTGGCGGTCGCAGGCGCTTCGGCGTTGGCAACCTCACCGCCCGCCGGCGTTACCGGAATCGAGTCTGTCACCAGCGCCGAGGTCTCTGGAGCGGAGACGGCGGGTGCGTCGCCTTGCATCGCGCGCCAGCCAAGGAATCCGCCGCCGCCAAGCACTACCACGGCGAGCACCGCCGCCCAGGCTGGGAACGATCGCTTCTCCGAGACCACGGGTCTCGGCCGTGTCTTCTTCTCGACCACCGTCGCCGCGTCGTCCGCCGGCTTTCTGGTCGCGGGAATGGGGCTCATCGGAACGCTCATCCGCACCTTCTTTTGCGGACCGTTCTTGACGAGCGAGATCATCTGGGTGCGGACGACGTCGCCTTCCTTCTTATGCGGCGTGCCCAGCTCGGTCACTGCGGCGTCGAGGTCGGGGAAGCGCTCAGCCGGGTCCTTTGCCAACATGCGCTTCACCGCGTTCGCGATGTGCTCCGGAATCTCGGGGCGGATGGCGCGCATATCCGGCGGCGGCTCGAACAGATGCTGCGTAATGATCTCAGCGTACGTCGCCCCGTCGAACGGCTTCTTTCCCAGAAAGATTTCGTGCGCAACGATGCCCAGGGAATACTGATCAGACGCGCCTGTGACGGCCTTGTTGTGGAACTGTTCAGGACTCATGTAGTGCGGCGTTCCGATCGCGGTTCCCGTGGCAGTGAGGTTTTGCGCCTCCTGCACCTTCGCGATACCAAAGTCGGTCACGATCGCCCAGCCATCTTCATCGATCATGATGTTGGCGGGCTTGATGTCGCGGTGCACCACGCCTTTGCGATGTGCGTAGGCCAGTGCGCCCGCCACCTGACTGAGAACCACCTGGGCCATGTCGATCCCCAGGGGACCCTTTTCAGCGATCACCGACTCGAGGGAGCGACCCTCGATGAATTTCATGACGAAGTAGACGAGCTGCTTTGTCTCTTTGACGGTGAAGATCTGAATGATGTGCGGATGGCTGAGGGCCGCTGCGGTCTGCGCTTCGCGTTTGAACCGCGGCACCATGCCTTCACGCGTGACCAGCTCGGGGAGCATGGTCTTGATCGCGACCTTGCGGTTGAGCGCCAGGTCCAGCCCGAGATACACGGCCGCCATGCCGCCACGTCCCAGCTCGCCATAGATGTCGTACTCGCCAAGCGTCGCAGTGGTCAACAGCTGCGCGAGCGTATCGACATTGGGGTCGATCTCGACGGCGATGGTCTTGCCAAGCGACTCACCGTTCGGTCCCCACACCCCGGAAATGTCCGCACCGCAATTGGCGCAGAAATTCGCAGCGTTCTCCAGCGGCGATTTGCAGCGCGGGCAGAAGCCCGTGATCTGTTGGCTCATGCGGTGCGTCCCCCGTGAAGGACGGGTGGGCGGTCGGTCAGGCGCGGGCGCTTGGAGGAGGGCATTCGGCGAACCTCATCGTTCGCTCTGTGACGTCGGGAAAGGAAGCTGGGGACGCTATCCTAATATGCGGCTAATATTTCCCCTGTGTCCGTGACTCGCAATACTATAGTGCGGACCACCCCCCGACACGGGTCATTTTGACCCCTTAGCCAGCCGGAACGGCCCACCAGTAAAAGGACGTTTACAGGCCTTCCCGGCAACTTTCTCGCTACTTGGCGCCCAGAATGACAACCGCGCTCAGCAGCAGAATGCCGACTGCTGCCCAGATGACAATTCGCACCTTCTGAGCGCTTTTGTCGGAAACGTCATCGAGAACGTTGGCCAAAAGGGCGGTGCCGGGAGCACCGCCGGCGGTAGCGTTGGCTGGTGAATTGGCCACGCGGGTCCCCACATCATGCGCGGCCGGGGCCGTTGGCGGCTCGCGGAACGGACGGCCCCTTGGCGCTGGTGTCTGGGGACCGCTTGGCGCCGTATTCGTAGCCTGGCCAGTGCCCTGCCCCTTCACGATATGGAGATCTTCGAGCGCGAAGGTGGGGCCGCCGGAGCCGAGCATGATCACGTCGTCTTTGGCGGCCTGATGGGGCGTCTCGATGCGCTTGCCATTCAAGAACGTCCCGTTCCTGCTGCCAGCGTCGCGGATGATGACGCCGCCCTCCCAGATGGCGATCTCAGCGTGAACTCGGGACACGGACGCGCCCAGTTCGGGCGCGACGCGAATATCGCACTCCGGGGAACGACCCAGTTTGATCACCATCGACCGGACATCGAACCGTTGATTCAGATTGGTGGCGCGGACCACCGCGTGGACCAGCCAATCCGGGGCGGGACTCATCGGTTCCGTGGACTCCTCGAAGTGCAGTCCAGCGCGAACCGCTTCGGAGCGACGCATGGCCGCGGTCTCGACCGGCACGGGCGTAGAGGCGGTTTGCGGAGCAGGCCGAACGGAGGTAGCCGCGGCCTGACGCGGTGCCGTGACGGGCTTTGGAGGCGCAGGTGCGCTCTGAGGCTCCATGAGCGTGTCAGTGACCTTGCGGGACTCCAATTCCGTCACTTTCAGCCGTGGTCCGGACTCCCCCAGTCCGATGACCTGTCCGACTTTCAAGGCGTGTCGCTGTCCGGCCTGCAGCCTCTCGGCGTCGAGGATTGTGCCATTGCGGCTGGTATCCTGAATCCACCACGCACTGTCCTGGAAGAAAATGCGGGCGTGGCGGCCCGACACGACCTTGCTCTTGGCTCCCTCGATGACAAACCCGCAGGTGGGATCGCGCCCAAGCGTTGCTTCCAGGTCGGCAACGGCCTGAGCTTTGTCCGTTTCGAGTTCCTTAAGAGCGATGCGGGGCATGCGGGGGATGACGGTACGAAGACGACAACGCAAAATGGTGCACCATCGGCCCAAAGGCCAGTAAGAAAGCCTCGAGCTTGACTGGAATTGTGGCAGAGCCGAGTGTTTCGCATGCAGCCGGTGCTCTGGTACGTGGTGGCGGGAGTGGCCGCGCTGGTGGTCGGGGTCATCGCGGGCCGGCGGTACGCCAATCGCAGTGCGGCGCGCGCCCTGATGCGGCACCGGGCACGGGTGGACCGGTTCAAGCTGGCCAGTCGCGCGCACATTCGCGCCCAGTTGCTGGCCGATCCCGTCATCGCCGATGCCATTCGCGACCATGCGGCTGAGACGGGTGTTTCGGAAATCGTAGCGCTCAAACGAGTTCACGAGTACGTCGAAGAGATCGTCCCCTTCTTCAACGTCATCGCGTACTTCCAGGTCGGCTATCGCGTATCGCGCGCCGTCCTGAATTTTTTCTACAAGGTGACGGTTGAGTTCGAGGACCGGACGGCGCTGCAACGCCTCCCCAGAGACGCGGTGCTGGTCTACTTGATGAACCACCGCTCCAACGCCGATTACGTGCTTGTCGGCTACGCGCTGTCGGGGCAGGTGGCGATCTCCTACGCCGTGGGTGAGTGGGCCCGGGCGTTCCCGCTGGAGCATCTCTTCAAGGCATTCGGCGCGTACTTCGTGCGCCGCCGGTTCCGCGAGCGTCTCTACCACACGGTGCTCGAGCGATACGTTCAGATGATCACGAGGCAGGGGGTGACACAGGGGATTTTTCTGGAGGGCGGACTGACACGGGACGGCAAGCTGCGCGCGCCAAAGATTGGCCTGCTCGATTATGTGCTCGGCATTGCACGCGAGCCGGAGTATCGCAGCCGGCTGTACATCGTTCCGGTGGCCGTGAATTACGACCGCGTGCTGGAAGACCGTTCGCTGTTGCTGGAGCTGGCGAAGAGCGAGGGCCGCGTGCGGCCATCGCGGCTGAGCCAGATGGCTGACGTCGCGCGCTTCATTCTCTGGAACACAGGGCGCCTGCTTACGCGGCGGTGGAAACGGTACGGGCGGGCGGCGGTGCTGGTGGGTCGACCCATCGCGCTGGAGTCCTGGTTCGCGGGGGAGCCCGAACTGTTCTCACTGCCCAGGCAGGAGCGATTGGCGAAGGTCCAGCAGTTCTCGGACAGCGTCATGGATCGCATCGGGCAGCTGATTCCCGTGCTCCCTGTGGCGCTGGCGTGCGCGGCGATTCAGAGCTTCGATACCGAGTTCATTCCACGCGAGCGGTTGTTGGAGCGGATGGGGGAAATGCGTGACGCGCTCGTCGAGCTCAATGGCCGCGTCGTGCGGGCCGACCGGAACATCGAGGAGACGTTCGATCGCGCCTGGCGGATGTTGCGCATGCGACGCATGCTCGCGGCATCGGGCAATGGGTACGCCGTATTGCCGCGCAGCCGCGCGCTGGTGAGCTATTACGCGAACTCCATTGCACATCTCCTAGGACCTTTTGAATCGGCAGTTCGTGAGCGTGACGCCTTGCCTGTCATGCGCCTGTCGGGTAAGAGTCCCGCGGTTGATGCGTAAACGAAACCTTGACAGGGGAGGGGCGAAGGAATCTGTTTGGGCGACGAGTATCCGACTACCGGTGGCTACGTTCACGCAGGTAGAGTCGAAGCCATAGTCAGTAGCGGTGACCGTGGTCGGGACGACGCAGATCAACCCAAGCGCCCACCATAAGAGGAAGACCCGCGGTCTGTCAGCCCGACGGC
>JANNJV010000552.1:0-2224 GCA_031395945.1 Gemmatimonadota bacterium
TTCTGCATGCTGGACACCGATCCGTACAACGTGAACAACGGCGACGGCACGTGGACCTACCGCAGCTGCGGCACCACCAGCCTGCCCGGGTTCCAGGGCGTGAGCACCGGATGGGCCGATACCTACATGTTCTTCCTCGGCGGGCAGTTCTTCGTGCTGGATGGCGGTGACGGACAACCAGCGGTGCCGCCAGGCGTGTACACCATAGAAGTGCACGTGAATCCACCGTACGCCGCCGATCGTCGCGGGAACTGTCCGCTGGCCAAGGACTCGGCTACCGGCCTGTGTCACCAGATTGCCGAGAGCAACTACGCCAACAACATCGGCCGCGTCACTATCAGTATTCCTTCACATCCGGGCCGCACCGGCTACGGTCCTCTGAAGAACAACAACACGAGAATCACGCGCGAGAGCGAGATGGATCACAAGAAATAGCGGGAAGTGGGGAGTGGGGAGTGACCCACTCCCCGACACGTTGAGGCACTCAGCCGATTATTTCCGTCAGCCCGTCTATCACCTGATTCAGTTCATCATCCGAGGCACGTGCAAGCCGCTTGCCGATGCGATCGGTCGATAGTGTTCGAATCTGGCTGATCTTGATCCAGGAGCGCTTGGGCAACCCAGACGCCTGGCACTCGAGGGAAAGGGGATAGCCGGCGCGCGGCTCCTGACTCGACAATGCCACTGCGATGACCGTTTGGGATCGTTCGTTGAAGATGTCGTGGCTGAGAATCAGTACGGGACGTTGCCCCAGCTGCTCTCGCCCGCGGCCTGGATCGAGATCAGCCCAACGAATATCACCCCTCAGTATTCTGGCCATTGCCGGGCGGCGTCATACAGGCCTTCTTCGGCGAAGCTCTTTTCTTCGGCAGGGTCGAGCCTGGCGGATTCCCGGGCAAGACGCGAGCGCCGCAGCCGCTCCAGCTTCTCGGCAAGCGCCGATTCCACGGCTTGACTGCGATTCGCAAAACGTTTTCCGGCGATGAGCGCGTCCAGCTCCTTCAGTAGTGTGCTGTCGACTGTTACCGCGACCTTCGTCTTCGCCATTGTTCCCCCGGTATGACAATTTATCATACCGGTTGACTCGCGACAGGGGTCATTCTTGATGCCTCAAAGGTGTGTCCGGTCGCAGTGAAGCCCGAGGCTCACGCCTGTGGGAAAGAGTATGTCCCCGTCGCAGCGGGAGCGGGATCAATTCAGCGTCGGGATGAACCGATCATTCCCAGAGGCTCCCCCTTGGACATCGCAGGCGTCGCAACGATGTACAGCACCTCACCAGCGAATGGCGCACGCACATCCGCGATGGTGTTTCCGAAGAAGTCAGTAAGCGTGCCCAGGATCGTCCCCTGGGTCACCGTGTGGCCGCGCTCCACCGCCGCGTGCCATGTCCCGGTCGCCGGGCTCCGCAGCACCTCGGTGCGATCGATCCAGATGGGATGCTCAACCATCTCGACGGGGCCCGCAATCATCTTGAAGTAGCGCATCAACCGCAGCGCCGACGACACGTTCCGGTCCACCATCGCTTCCGTCGGCATGCCCAGCCAGCCGGTTTCTGTCGTGATGGCTGGCTTACCACGCAGGTGCGCCGTGTTCTGCGTGTACACGGACGCGGCGGCATCGCGCGGGCGGTCGTTGTCGATCACGATCCGCTCGTGCCCCCAGGCCAGCGCCATGTCTTTGGCGATGGAGTCCACGCGCGGATTCAGCCCCAGCGAACTCCAATAGGTGTACGGACGCAGCGACTCGTTGCCATCGCCCGCGTGCATGTCTACCACGTAGTCGGCGCGCCCGATGATCTCGGTGGTGATTGCGTGCGCGATGCGCTCCGACGTCGTGCCGTCCGCGCGGCCAGGATACACCCGGTTGAGATTCTTGCCGTCGATCGGGCTGTAATAGATGGTGCGTCCGAGAAACGACGGCATGTTGGCGACGTGCACGATGAGCAGTGTGCCGCGCAGTGTCGCAGGATCCACTCTCGCGCGCAGGCGCTGCAGCGCCACGATGGGTGCAACCTCGCTGCCGTGCGTCCCGGCGATGAGCGCCAGCGTCGGTCCCGATTGCGCGCCCCGAACAATCGTGATGGGAAGCTGCGTCCCGGAATCGGCGCGCGCGGGAATGCCGATCATCCCCGACGCCTTCTCACCCGGTCGCGCCTCGACGCCTGCGATGCGCAACGGCCCCCACGCCTGTGCATGCACCGGCGCCGCGGCGACCATCGCCAGGC
>JANNJV010000585.1:0-1580 GCA_031395945.1 Gemmatimonadota bacterium
CCCTTGCCAGGGAACGCGACGAGTTTGAATGGGTAGCCCGTTGGCGACGCGCGCGGATCAGTGAAGATCGATACTTCCGAGGTTGCCGCGGCACGCAGCACTTTCGCGCGGATCGCGGGATCGATACCGGATTCCTCACAGAGCGCGAAGAGCGTCCCCACCTGAATGCCGGCGGCGCCGGCAGCGAGCGCATTTCGCAGACCTTCCGGCGATCCTACTCCGCCGGCCAGCCAGAATGGAAGGCCCAGCTCACGCATCTTGCCGAGATCCACCGCATCGCGATCGCCGTATATGGGCTCACCGCGCTCGTTGAGCTGGAGCTCGCCGCGTGGCGGAGCGTTGTGGCCGCCGGCCGTGGCTCCTTCGACCACGAATCCATCCACCCGTCCGTTGGACTTTCGCGCGAGCGTCATGGCCAGCGAGGTCGCAGAAACGACGGCCAGGAACTTCGGGCGCTTCAGTTGGGGCGACGGCTGGCCGTGGTCGGAAGGATTGAACGTCAGTAGCTCGACGTCGTCGCGCTGTGCGCCCTCGACGTCGAAGCGAAGTTGTGCCGGCCGATGTTCCGCGAACGCATCGAGCACTCCAGGGATTTCGCGCGGAATCCCCGCGCCCATGATCACGAAGTCCACGCCGGCAAGCATCGCACCGTAGAGCGACGCGAGATTGGGCATCTGCACCTTGGTGAGCAGATTGATGCCGACCTCGCCCGAATGACCCTCCTTCGCGAGCCACACCTCCACGAAATTCGCGGCCATCGTGACGCGCTGCCGTGCGGCGGTCACCTGCTGCTTGTACATCGGCAGAAGTTTGTACGGCGTTCGTGGAGGGCGTCCATTCGCGAGAAAATACCGCTCGACTATCTCAGCCCCGGCACCTGGAATCGGAAAATGCGCGAGCGCGCGACGGACGTGCCCGCCCACGTCGCCGTCCTGGAGTCGGCGAACCATCACGGTGTCCAGCACCGTTCCGGACACGACACCGAGCTGTCCGGTACGAGACACAGCGTTTGCAAGCCGCCAATTGGAAACGGCGACGCCCATGCCGCCCTGAATGATTCGGGGTAGAGTCATGACGCGAGGTTGGGGGGACGGAAGGGGTACGTTGTAATTTTGCGCCGGAAACGAGCGAATTTGATCGGGGAAACCCCGAGACTTTGTCGTGGAGTTGTCTCGTGGGGCCCGCTGGCATGCGAGCGCCACGGTGTCGGGTAGCGGTCTGGACAAGCCGCGTCCGACCGGGTGTCTCCGGCTCACGCTCTAGCCGGAACACGCCGCGCGGCGGCATTGTTAGGGCATGTTTCTCCAACTATTTGCATTCCTCGCGGTGCTGCAGCAGGCGCCGGGCGACTCGGCGGGCGCGGTCGACAAAGTGTTTGCCGGCTGGACCAGTTCCGCCTCCCCCGGATGCGCGGTTGGCGTCGCGCGCGCCGGCAAGACCGTGCTCACGCGCGCGTACGGGATGGCGAACCTGGAGTACGACGTCCCGAATACGCCTGCCACCATCTTCGAGGGCGGGTCGGTCTCAAAGCAGTTCACCGCGGCGGCGGTGGTGCTGCTCGCTCTCGACGGCAAGCTCTC
>JANNJV010000008.1:0-7773 GCA_031395945.1 Gemmatimonadota bacterium
AATGAAGTACATCGCCTTGCGTTGTGGGGCATTCGTCGCGGTCGCAATCGTCGCAGTTGCTCCCGGTGGGGCGCGGGCCCAGAGCGCGGATTTTCAGACGCTGGTGATTACGCGCGTTGCCGTCATCGACGGACGCGATTCGCTGCCGCGCCGGAACCAGACGGTGCTCGTGCGCGGCCATCGCATCGTCGCGGTCGGCCCCGCGGCCTCGGTCACAGTACCCGCACGAGCGACCACCGTAGATGGACGTGGGAAGTTTCTCATCCCCGGCCTGTGGGACATGCACGTTCACACCGCCGTCCCCGGCGGACGCGAAACGCTGGCGCTGTATGTCGCCAGCGGCGTTACCGGTATCCGCGACATGGCTGGCGACTGGACCACGCTCCGCGGATGGCGCGACAGCATCGCGGCTGGCCAGATCGTGGGTCCGCGGATCGTCGCCTCGGGGCCGTATCTGGAAGGCGGCGACGTTCCCATCCCACACCTTCTCGTTCGCTCTGCCGCGGAGGCGTACGCGGGCGTGGATTCGCTGGTGCGGCTGGGCGTTCCCTTCATCAAAGTGCACAGCCAGCTACGCCCCGAGACGTACTTCGCCATCGCGCGCCGCGCGCGCGAACGCGGCATCGCGTTCGCTGGTCACGTTCCGAACTCCGTGGGCGCCCGCGCCGCGTCAGACTCGGGGCAGCGCAGCATCGAGCACATGCTCGCGATCCCGGCGCCATGCACGCCGGCGGAATCCCTGGCGCTCCGACCGCGCTTTCCGGTGCAGGCCGCACTGGGACGTTGCTCGTCGCGCGATCTCGGCCCCTTGTACGACGCCTTCGTGCGCAACGGCACGTGGGTGACTCCAACGTTCACCGCGGCCGTCGAGATCTCCCTGTGGCCGAATCGGGCGCTCCCCGGAGATTCTCTCGCGCACTACCTGCCGGACACGCTGCGCAAGTTCGTCGCGCTCATCTTCCCGATGCCGGACAGTGTGCCTCCGGGCGCGGACTCCGTGGGGCGCGCCATGTTCGCGAAGCGGCAGGCGCAGGTAGTCACGATGCGGCGCGCGGGCGTGGGAATCCTCACGGGGACGGACGCGCCGTTGCGCAACAGCCCGCCAGGGTTCGGCCTGCACGAGGAGTTGTTTCTCCTGGCGCGCGGCGGGCTGTCGAACTTTGAGGTGCTTCGCGCGGCTACGCTGGAGCCGGCGCGATACTTTGGCATGACAGATTCCGCCGGCACCATCGCGCCGGGACAGCTCGCGGACATGGTACTGCTCTCCGCGAATCCGCTCGACGATATCCTGAACACACGACGCATTTCGGCGGTGGTGGCGAACGGCCGCTACATCGGCCCGGGCGCTCGGCGGAGTCTGCTGGACGTTCGCCGCTCAAACAAGCGCTGATCAGTTTTCTGGCGCATCTTCGGCACCGCGGATATCATGGCTGTCCATGCTGCCCAACCTGTGAGCTCGACCGCATCACCCCGACGCTCGGTGGCCCTCCGCGGCGCACCCGCATCCGCGACGCGACGGAAGACGACGCTGAACCAGGTGCGTGCCCTCGCCGAACGACTAGGTATGCTCGCGGGACGCGATGGGGCGGCCGGCCGGAAGACGGCCATCGCGCTGCTCCAGGCCATGGATCGCGATGCCGACTTTTCCCCGCCCGCGCGCGCGCTGTTCCAGGACCTCCTGGGACAATGGGCGGTGGCAACGTCGCGACCCATTCGCCTTCCGTTGAACGACGAACCGTACTGGCTCCGGGGGGACAGGCCCCTGCGGGATTTTCAATCGAACGCCGCATTCCCGGGCAGCGCGGACGTCGTGGTGATCGGCGCGGGCCTGCTCGGCGCGTCGGCCGCGTACCACCTGACGCACGGCGATGGTAGCGGTGGGCGCGTTGTTGTCCTCGAGCAGGGTGAGCCCGCCGGTGAGGCCAGCGGCCGGAACGGCGGCAATTTCGAGCTCTTCCCCGAGAATTCCGTCGGTATGTACGAGGGCCTGGCGCGCGAGCGGGTGGCGTTTCTCCGACGCCGGTATCCCGGGCTCCCGGCGGCCATTGTACAGGCCGAGAGTGAACGCCAGGCATCGGTGGTGCTGGGCCTGTCGCTGCGCAATCGAGATCTCCTGAAGAGCATCATCCTGCGCGAGCAGATCGACTGCGATTTCTCGCCGCGTGGGTGGCTGCATCTGGCCTGCAGCGAGGAGCAGGAGCAGGGGATGTGCGATGAGGTCACGCTCGCCGCACAGCACGGCCAGCGCATCGAGATCTGGTCGCGGCACAAGATCCGCGCGGAGTTCGGCATCGAGACGTCCTATCTTGCCCGCTTCAGTCCCGGCGACGGCACGTACCATCCTTTCAAGTACGCGTGCGGACTGCTGCAATGTGCCATGCGCGCGGGCGCCCAGTTGTACACCCGCGTTCGCGTGCTCGATGTGACGTCGCGTGCGCCGGACGAACACCAGGTACTAACCGAACGGGGAACGATCATCGCGGGGCGCGTGATCGTGGCGACGAATGCGTTCACCAGTCAGCTCTTTCCGGAGCTCGCCGCGATCGTGCCGCATCAGAGCCAGATCCAGGTGACGGAGCGCGCGCCGGACCGCGCCCGTGGCCGCGTCGTGACCTGCGAGGACGGGCCGGTGTTCTACAACCAGCCGCGCAACTCCGCGAGCGACGGGCTCGCTCCCCTTCTGATGGGGGGCGGCTCGGACCGTCGCATGAAGAGTCCCGCGTCCCGCCGCCGCTCGGCAAAGGTGCACGCCACACTGCTGTCGCTTCGTACCAAGTTCTATCCGGAGCTCGACGGACGGCCGCCGTCGGCCGAGTGGATCGGCGCGATGGCGTTCACCCCCGATCAACTTCCGGCGATCGGATTCCTGCGGCCTGGTGTCATCATCGCGACGGCGTGCAATGGATATGGTGGCAGCTACACCACGGCGGCGGGCCTGGCCGCGGCACGCATGGCACTCACCTCGGTCGCTCCAGACTGGGTGCCGGAGGACGTATTCTCGCCCCGCCGGTTGCTGAGCACCGAGCCACTGTTCATGACCGCGCAGGACAGTCTCTGGCGCATCGCTACGTCGCTGTGCCGTCAGCTCGAAATCGTGAACCGGCGAATCTCCGAATCGCTGTCACTGCGAAGCGGCCCCGCGCGCGCACGGTCGCGCGCGACCCCCAGGAACGTGACGCAGATGATGCGCGCCGTGCCCCGCGACGTCTCCCCCGGGTCGACGATCGATCCCGTCATGCTGCGGGATGTCCCAAACTTTGGCGATTTCACGCTGGACGAGCTCAGCCAGATGCTCGCGCTCGCGACGCGCTGCGACTTGCCAAAGGGACGCCTGCTGTTCCGCGAAAACGAACCGGGGGACAGCTGCTTCATCCTCGTGCGCGGGCAGGTGGACGTCACCATCAAGGTGCGGGGCCAGCGTCACCTGTTGGCGCAGCTTTCGGCCGGCGCAATCTTCGGCCAGGTGAGCCTTATCGCCGGCGAAGCACGATCAGCCACCTGCACGATTCGGCGGGACGCGATGCTCGCCCAATTGGACCGTCGGGCGTGCGAAACACTCCTGGGCACACAAACGCCCGCTGCCCTGAAATTTCTCGGCACGCTCAACCACGGCTTGACCGAAGCATTGCGTACAGCCGATCGGCGCCTGATGCAGCTCACGGTGGAGGAAAGCCACTCGTTCACCTGAGCACCGAGCCCCATTTCTCGGTGGACTGTGAAACCGCTGTGCGGCGGATTGCGTTAGTGAGCCGTATGTTTGTCAGCATGGGTGAACCGCTGCAGGATCGCGTCGTGGCAGCGCTGGGCCACCAGTACCTGGTGGAGCACGAGATCGGCCGCGGCGGGATGTCAGTGGTCTACCGCGCGCTCGATCTCCGGCTCAACCGCACCGTGGCCATCAAGGTGCTGCCGCCCGAGCTGGCGTACGATCCGGCCGTGCGCATGCGATTCACGCGCGAAGCGCAGACGGCGGCGCAACTGGCGCACGCGCACATCGTCCCCATCTACGATGTGGGCGAGCGCGACGGCATCGCGTACTTCGTGATGGCCATGATCACCGGTGGAAACGTGGCCTCGCTCCTGGTCCAGGAGCCGCGCCAACCACTGGACGACGCGCGGCGGATCATCTGCGAGATCGCTGATGCATTGTCGTACGCGCACGCTCGCGGGGTCATTCACCGCGACATCAAGCCCGACAACATCCTCCTGGACCGGGACACCGGACGCGCCGTCGTGACCGACTTCGGCATCGCGCGCGCAATGGAAGGCGGAACTCGGCTCACCGTCACCGGCATCGCCGTGGGCACCCCCACGTACATGTCCCCCGAGCAAGCCGAGGGCGACCGCGAGGTGGACGGTCGCAGTGACATCTACTCGCTGGGTGTGCTCGCGTACCAGATGGTCACGGGCCGCGTGCCGTTTACCGGGGGCAATTCGATGGCGCTCCTGTTGAAGCATGTCACGGAGCGTCCGCGTCCTGTGGCCGAGCTGCGTCCCGATGCGCCCAAGGCACTGCGGGACGCTATCGAGCGCGCGCTCATGAAGTCCCCGGAAGATCGGTGGCCCACGGCCTCCGCGCTGCGTGATGCTCTCACGGCGGACGCGTCGCAGGGCGCCGCGTGGCGTGCGGAGCGGCGTGAGCCCGTGCGGTACACCTCGCCTGTACCGAGAAGCGTGCGCCGCGCGGACGTCCCGCCGATGCCGCGCGCGCCGGGTCAATTGATCATCGAACCGGAGCACCTCGCATCCTTCACGCCCGAGCAGCGCGCGGACATCCGTCTTTGGAACGGCCGCATCCATTTGCGTGACCGGGTGAGAGCCATGCGCGGCTATGCCTGGCTCACTGCGATCACCATGATCGCCGGAATCGTCGCCATGGGGGCCGGTCTCGCGGAAGGCTTTCCGCCGGCGATACTCGCACCCGTAATTCCCCTCTACATGACCAGAAAGGCCTGGCAACGCGGAAAGTCGCTGCGCGCCAGCGGCCTTAAGCTGCGCCGAGTGTTGCTGATGCCACGCGCGAAATGGGTGATTCCTGTTCCACCGGCGCCGCCCACCGACAGAATGCTGGAGAAGCTCGCTCCTCGGGAAATTCTGGAGGGCCCGCTGGGCAGCTCGATCCGCAGAGCCGTGGAAGATCGCAACGCAATCCTGAGCATCGCCGCCGGCTTGTCGAAGGCCGACCGCGAGATGCTGCCAGACCTGGCGCCAACCGTCAACGCGTTGGTCGAGCGCGTGGCGCAGCTGACGCAGGGGCTGGACCGCCTGGAACATGGCTTTGACCCGCGACTCGTCAGGGACATCGAAGCGCGCATCCTCGAGGAAAAGAGCGGCGGCGGCTCGCCCGATGACGAGCGTCGGCTGGGGTTGCTGGAACGGCAGCGCGGGAGTCTCGAGTCGCTGGCGCAACGGCGCTCCGTGCTGACGCGCCAACTCGACAACGCGTCGTTGGCGCTCGGCAATCTTCGTCTGGACCTCGTGAAGCTACGGTCGTCGGGGATCCAGTCGGCGCTGTCGGACGTTTCCAACGCGACGCAGGAAGCGCGAACGCTATCGCGCGAGATTGGCGTCGTGCTCGAGGCGGCCGCGGAAATCAGAGGCCTTTAAGCGCCCGTTCCGCGCCTTCCATAAGGGCTGTGATGTGCGCCGCATTGGCACGGCGTCGCATGGCACATAGCGCGGCGAAGCATGGTTGCGTGCAGCGTGTCGCTCTCGTCGTTGGGTAGAGCGCCGCCGCTCCCATTTTTATGCGCTGTACTGGAAGCCTTTGGCTTCGTCAGCGCGTTTGCTTGACCGGAGCCCGTATGGGTTTGGCCGCAAGCGTCAGCAGGACCGGCCGCAGGGACGCCGTCAGCAGTCTCGAAACGTCCATGCTGGCCAAGGTGCAGCCGGTGTGCAATTTCGTGAACGCGGAAGCCGCCCGGCTGCGGCACCAGACCATCGCAATCGGCACGTTCGCCCTTGGCGGATTGCTGCTGTGTCTTTTCATGGGCATCGGCGACCCCCGCATCCCGCTGGTCGTCAGCGCCGGAGTCTTTGCCGTCTGCTTCCTGCGGGCGCGCGCGGAGTTCGCGTCGAGCTACACGAACATCGCCGCCAAGCGCATCGTCTCCGCGCTCGGCAGGGGGCTCGCATACCGATCCGCGTCGTCGCTCACGCGACAACAATTCGTCGCGATGGATCTGTTCAGCGGCGTTGGCGAGCGATGGAACAGCCGTGACGAAATCGGCGGTCGCATGCGCGGGGTGAGGTACTCGCTGCATCAGGTGCACGCCGCGGGCCTGGACCGAAAGTCGGTGGCGTTCGGAGGCGTGGTCATCAAGATTGATTTCGACGACCCCTTCCCCGGTCACATCGTCGTCATCCCGGACCACGACGGACAGCTCCCAGGCTCGAATGGTACTGCCGGATCGCGCGTGAAGAAGGACCTCGTGATGCTGAAGAATCCGGCCTTCGAGCGGAAGTTCAGTGTGTACGCCACAGACTACTACGAAGCGCGACGCCTCGTCACGCCGTCGGTCATGGAATGCGTCATGGAGGCCGCGGCCACGTTTCGCACTGACCTGCGGCTGGCCTTCGTCCAGAAGTCGCTCTTCGTCGCGGTGACCGGTGATGCGCTGCGTGCCGAAGCGGCGTTGTTCGGTTCGCCGCTGACACCGCACGCGGCTGTGGGGCGCCTGCTGGTCCTTGTGGCGTTCGCAGAACGGCTGGCGAACTCGGTCGCTGGCTGAAGCTGGCTCGAGTTGGGCGCGGCTGGGCGTGATCTTTTGCCTTCCCTGACGAACCCGCTGAGACGAGGTCTTGCGCACTCCATTGGGTTCCGGTATACTGAACCATATGGTTCAGTATACACCTCACATGGACAGGGCGTTCGCGGCGATCTCCGATCCCACTCGTCGCGGCATTCTCCGCCGGCTCGGCACAGCCGATGCGTCGATCAGCGACCTCGCGTTGAAGTTCGACATGACCCTCACGGGCATGAAGAAGCACGTACAGGTACTCGAGGACGCGGGGCTGGTCGCGACGGAGAAAGTCGGACGAGTCCGCACCTGCCGGTTAGGCCAGCGCCGGCTGCTGGCTGAGGCGGAATGGATTCGGATGTACACCGAGATGTTGAACGCCCGTCTCGATCGGCTCGGGGATTTCCTCGAGCGCACCCAAGGAGAAGACTCATGAGCGCAGCAACGAAATCCCCAGCGTCCAGTGGCGCCCGAAAGGCGAGCATCACCACACCCACGGATCGCGAGATTCGCATCGAACGCGTGTTCGACGCGCCGCGCGACCGCGTGTGGCGTGCGATGACCGATCCCAAGCTCGTCGCACAATGGTGGGGGCGCGGCAACAAGCTCGTCATCGAGAAGCTGGAGGTAAAGCGCGGCGGCCGCTGGCGCTTCGTCGAGCATGCCCCTGACGGCGTTACCGGCTTCGAAGGTCGCTATCGCGAAGTCACCCCGCAGGATCGTGTCGTCCAGACCTTTGAATGGGACGGCATGCCAGGCCACGTGATCGTTGAAACCATGGATCTCACGGACCTGGGCGACGGACGCACCAAACTCGTGACCGTCTCGCTGTTCCACACGGCCGAGGAGCGCGACGGCTTCCTGCAATCGGGAATGGAGGGCGGCCTGAACGAGAGCTACGCCGCGCTGGGTGCACGGCGAGAACTTCCGGCGGAATCTTGAGGACGGACGCGGTGTTGAGAACCATCGCGCGCTCGACGAGATTCTCGAGCTCCCGCACGTTGCCCGGCCAGGGATAGCGCGCGAGCGCCAC
>JANNJV010000012.1:0-9458 GCA_031395945.1 Gemmatimonadota bacterium
TCGGAAGATGAAGCACTGGATGCGCACCATCTACGCGCTGAAGTCCCTACGCCGATTAAAAAAAGACCTGTACAAGGAAGCCGGCGCGGAAGAGTACTGGCAGGCCGGCAGGAGCGTGGACGGCATCCATGGCGTCGAGCCCGTTGCCGATATCGTCCGCAAGTTCGAAGCGGCACTCAAATAAGATCGGCCGGCTAGAGGACCATCACGTACACGTCGTATAGTGCGTGCGTCCACGCGGTGATCCCGAACCCGCGCGTCAGATACATTCCGCTGAACACGAGTCCGGCAATCGCGCGGTACAGGAACGACGCCATCTCGAACCGGTCGCCATACTCGCCGATATAGTGAAAGCCCGAAAAAATCACGGCGCCGATGACGGCCGCGATGATGCCCGCGTGCAGCCGCCTGGCGCCCGAGACCCAGCGGATACCAGCCGCCAGCCCGCCCACGAGCAGGACACGGAACAGAAGCTCCTCGTACAATCCGGCGCCCAGGGCGAGCATCAAGCGCGTTCCCACGCCCATGGACGCAAGCGGTGTCGTATCCGCCTGCGCGGCCAGCGCGGCGAGCCCGCCCAGTAATCGTTGTGTGATGGTCCCGACGACGATGCCCAGCAGCAGTGCCAGCACCGCGGATTCACCGAGCATCAGCAGGAACATCCTCGGCTTCAGCCGGTCACGGCTCTTCGTGAGATCGCGCGCGATGAAGAACACGCACACGGCGATCACCGTGGCGAAGAATGCCAGGGAGCCGCGTGTGCCGGAGAAGAGCAGAAACGGCGTCTTGAGGACGACGTCCGCGGCGTTGCGCACGCCCGCGGTGCCGGGAGCGCTCGAGAGCGAGGCGGCCAGCGCCTCGTATAACAGGAACAGGGGGATGACGAAGACCAGACTGTACCGCGGCGCGCGCGATCTCGCCCAGTACGAGCCTACCGCTGCGTCAGAAGCCAGTACTGCCAAATCCGCCCGTTCTCGATGAAGTCTTGCCTACCTTTCCCATCTCGATGGGCAGCACCTCGTAGCGCGACAACACCATCTGCGCGATGCGCTCCCCGTGCTCGATGCGGACCGGCTTCGTGCCCGGATTGCGCACCAGCACCATCCACTCGTCCGGGTAATCCGAGTCGATGGTCCCCGGCGAGTTCGGAATCAGCAGCCCCTTCTTGAACGTGGTCCCGCTCCGGGGGCGGATTTGCGCCTCGCACCCACTCGGCAACTTTGCCTTGAAGCCCAGCGGAATCATCGCGGTCGCGTTCGGGCGCAACTCGAAGTACGAGAGGTTTCGCTCACGGTCGCGAAAGCTGGGCAGCTCCCACGTGCCGCTGGAATCGGAACAGCTCACCGTGCGATGGGTAAGGTAGACGAACAAATCATATCCGGCGGAGTCCTCCGTGGCGCGCTCCGGCGCGCGCGCGTCGGGATGCAGGAGCTCGAGCGTAATGGCGTCAGTCATGGCGTCTGAAAGGTGCCTCGCGCCACTATATTTCACCAGTTTGCCGGAGTGATTTCCGGCCCTCACTCAGGAGTTTTCGCATGCTGGTTCGACCCGCCCGTCTCGCGCTCGCGCTCTCCATCGCACTGCCCACGATCGCAGCCGCTCAGGGGTTCGAGTACGCGCCCGGCACCGCCAAGTACCGCGTCGTCCAAACGACTAAAGCTGCCCAGGACATCATGGGGCAAAAGCAGGAAATCGAGAGCTCGAGCAAACAGATCATGACCGTGACACTTGCTCGGGCGTCGAAGGACACCGTCGCTGTGTCCGTTGTCCTCGACTCCATCACGAGCACCAATTCGATGGGAATGCCAACGCAGTTGATCGACCGCTTCATCGGCATGAAGGTCGCTGCGAAGGTGTCGCCGACGGGCACGTTTTATTCCGTGCAGGGTCCGACAGAAGACGCGCTTCCCAATTCGACGACCATGACCGAGGCGCTCGGCAACTTCCTACCGAAGCTGCGCGGCCGCCTGGACAAGGGTGCGACCTGGACCGACACCACCACCGGCAAGATGAAACAGGGCGGCATCGACATCGACCGCAAGACCGTGTCGAAGTACACGGTGGAAGGTGACACGACGATCGGAGCCGAGAAGAGCTGGAAGGTAGTCCGCATCGACAGCACGACGATGTCCGGCAGCGGCTCCAGTCAGAACGGCCCCATGACGATGGAAGGCACTACCAAGGGCAAGGGCTCGATCTTCGTGAGCTCAAAGGGCGTATTCTTGGGTGCCGAAGGTACCGAAGAGGCGGTGCTCAAGATCGTGCTCGCCGCCAACGGCATGGAGATTGGCGTGACGCAGAACGCCGCGACCAAGGTCGAAAAACTGAAGTAGAGCTAGGAGCGGAAACGCGACCCCAGTCGCAACGGCGTGATCACGCAACTGTCAAAGCTGCGTCCCGCGCAGATGGTCAGCGCCGATCGTTGCACTTCCCTACGCACCGCGTCGGGATACGACTGGCAGTTGCGCGTATTTTTTCCAGTGACACAGCCGTTGTAGCGCAACAAGGCCGTCCGCCAATTCAGGCTGGTGTCCACGGAGCGATCAGCGGTGCGCCTGGACAAGTGGCTCAGGATAAACACGCCGTACCGCAGGTTTGTGGTGTCGTTCCGGAGGTTCCTGCCGAACAACTCGCCCAGCGTACCACGCCATGGCCCGGGATGGATCTGCATGAGACCTAAAGCGCCCTGCCGCGAACGAGCAGTCGATTTGATCTCGTCGTTCTCCGTCAGGAGTACGCCGAGCACCAGGGCCGGAGGCACTTGCCGGCGGTAGGCCTCGCGCACCGCGACGTCCGCTAGCCCCAAGGCGCGGGGCAACTTCACCTTGCCCGTCGCGACCAGATCCAGCGCAAAGGCGTTCCGGTCGCGAAGAAAGGCTGGTGTGGCAAGTGCATCCTGGAAAGGCAGACGGCTCCAGGGCGCCAACAACATCGCTTTCTCATCGATGGTCGACGGTGGAATCGTGAGCGCAACAGGCGCAGGACCCGTCAGAAATACCGGCTTCACGCGTGCGGCTGTAAATACCAGCGTCGCGGCCGAGCCGATGCCAAGCACTATGTGTCTGAGCACTGATCGGGAAGAAATACGAACCTCCAAATGCCTGACCGTGAGGAGCGCGAACAGTGTCACGTCTGGCGAGGCGGGAGAGCGAGCTCATCGAATCCCGGACGCGTGGCGTGGAGCAGTGCTGTACAGTAATGAGACGAGGCATCCGGAACAACGGCACCGAACTTCCATTCACCGCCGCCAGGCACCTTATACGAATGGCAACTACCGCTTCATCGGCTGACGGCGAGCAAAGCGAGCGCGACGGCACCGGTCTGCGTCCGCTGCTTCGCCGCACACGGCGCAGCGTTCCGAACGGCGTCTGGTACGCGCTGGCCGCGCTGGGTTTCGCGGTCGTCGTGTTTCTGGTGCAGCTGGCGCTGTATTCGCGCCGCCGCGAGCCACGTGACGCCCGCGCCATCGTGGAGCGCGAGTTGGCCACCAACACCTTGCGCCCGGGCGAACGCATCGTGCGCTCCGTTCCCGTGTTCCGCCGCATCGGCGCGGATTACTTCCGGCGGACGCTGGGACTGCTGGTGCTTACCGATCGGCGGCTCCTCTACCTCGGCGTGCCCCCGCGAGACATTACGGGCGCGTCGGACGGACCGCCGGCATTCGATCAGCGCGAGTTCCCCATCGACACGATGGTGACGGTGCGTTCGTCGTTCGCAGTGCTCGGCCTGGCCCGCGCGATCAAGATCCAATCACCAGAAGGCGACTTGAAGCTGGCGATTCCGTCGGCGTCGTGGCCCCGCGCGCAACTCATGCGGCAGTCCTGGGATACACGCCACAAGAAGCTCAACGCGTTGGGCGTCTGGGCGGGGCGGGTGCGCGAGGCGCGCGCCGACCTCCAGCGTCATCTCGCCGAATACCGGAAACAGCCCGTGTATCACGTCGTGCGTCCTGGCGATGCGATCTCCGGGATCGCGTCCTGGTATGAGACGTCGGTGGATTCCATCGCGCAGTTGAATGGAATCGTCGGCAACAAAATCAAGGTCGGGCAACGCTTGTTGATCAGGCAGGGGTCTTAGCGGGAATTGCGTTCGTTGCCTGCATCGTCGCGGAATGAACTCAGAGCGCCCCGACCACGATTCCCGATGCCTCTCCCAGGCCGATGCGGCGGAATCCATCACGCTCCGCGTAGCCGTGCATGATCACCTCGTCGCCATCCTCCAGAAACGCGCGACGTTCGCCGGAGGGAAGCTCGATCGGTTCGGTGCCCTTCCATGTGCGTTCCAGCAGGCACCCACGCGCCTCCTTGTCGACGCCAGACACGGTGCCGCTCGCGATCAAATCGCCCGGCTGCAGGTTGCAACCGTTGCTGGTGTGGTGCGCTAGCATCTGGCCCAGCGTCCAGTACATGTCGCGAAAGTTTCCACGGCTCACGCGAACGGCTGATGCGCCAGCGTCGCGCATTCGCGCGCTCCGCAACCACACCTCGAGCGTGAGATCAAGGCCGCCGCGCTGTTGATCGTCGCTGCTCGTGAGATACGGGAGCGGTGACGGATCCCCGGCTGGCCGCGGCGCGGCCGGAACCCGAAACGGGGCCAACGCATCCAATGTGACAACCCACGGCGAGATTGTCGTCGCGAAGTTCTTCGCCAGAAACGGACCCAGCGGTTGATACTCCCAGCTCTGGATGTCGCGAGCCGACCAATCGTTCACCAGACAAACACCCCAGAGATGGTCGTTCACGCGCGACAGGGGCACGGGTTCGCCCAGCGCGTTCCCCAGCCCGATGATCGCGCCAAGTTCCATCTCGTAATCCAGCCGTCTCGATGGACCGAACGTGGGCGGCGCGCTCGGGTCATCCCGCGTCTGGCCGTGTGGCCGCCGGATCGGCGTGCCGCTCACCACAATGGACGACGCGCGGCCGTGATACCCGATAGGCACGTATTTGTAATTCGGCAGCAGCGGTGTGTCCGGGCGGAACATGCTGCCGACGTTGGTGGCGTGGTGGATGGATGCGTAGAAATCCGAGTAGTTCCCCACACGCGCAGGGAGCATCATGTCCACGTCGCTCAACGGCACGGTGATCTCGGCGCCGCGTCTCTTCGCCGCCGCGTTCCCGTCGGCGAGCAGATCGGAGATCGCGCGGCGCAGTGCCCGCGTCAGGTTGGAGCCCTGTTGGAGCAGCCGGTTGAGCGAGTCGTCCACGGCAAATCGCGCCGCCGGCGCGGCGTCACCGGACAGTAGCCCACCACGAGCACACGCCGTGAGATTCAGGAGCTGGTCGCCGATCGCGACGCCGATGCCCGCCGAATCTCGCGTTCCACGCCGGCGAAAGACCCCGAAGGGCAAGTTCTGAATCGGGAAATCCGTTGCCGGATCATTCGCGGATTCCACCCACGATCGCAGCGACGCGTCGTGCGTCCCGTCGATCGACGCGGTCACAACAGATGCATCGTGCGCAAATCGGCTACCGGCTCGCTGAACGAGCACGATCCGAACGACACCATGCTTTCGCGCGCCTGGTCCAGCACGTCCATGGACATCACCTGGCCACGCCAAGTCACGCCGTTGCGGTCGAAGCGCACGGTGCTCGCGTTTCGCTCCTCCAGCAATGCGATCGCGGATTCCTCGGGAAGGCCGGCCAGCAGTGCGGAGGTGCTCAGCAGCACGTTGAGAAACCCGAACATCGGACCCGTCGGGGCGTCGGCGGCATACGTCAGTGGGTACACGGCGCGCCACGGGTGGTGCAGCCCCGCCGTCGCCTTGAAGGACACTTCATGCGCGATGCAGCGTTGGATGAAGCGAACCACCTGCGCACTCGTGGGGAACGCATCGGGCGTGACACCGCCAGTCCGGATTTTCGCTTTGGCCGTGGTCTGCGCGATTTCCGCGATCAACTCCGCGGGATCGTCGAGGACGGGCACTTCCATATATGTGTCGAACCGGCGATCCAACAGCTCACCCGCCCGCGAAACCTCGCGAGGCGTATGCGTCTTGAGCTCGACGGTATCCACGAGCACAGCGCCGCTGCGCGCGTCGAGGTGACGTTCGTTGAACTTTTCGACGCGATCGAGATCCTCCTCGAGGTGACTGCCCAGCAGTGCCGAGAGTGCCCACGAGTTGGCGGCGTCCCGCGGAAGGACCTCGGCGGCGGCAGTGTCGAACTCGTCGAGACGCGCTGCTGGCAGCACGAACCTGCCGAGCGCCCATGCGTCGGCACCCTGCCGATGCCCGGCGTACTCCTGCGCCGCCGCGGACATGCCGAGCGAGGTTGGAGGGAACAGGCCGGCGTAGTCGACAATCCCGTAGAGCAGCACGCGTAGCGCGGGCGCGGGCTGCACCGGTGCCATGACGTGGGCGGGCTCAGTCATGTGCGTGACCGCGCGCGCGTCTTCATTCGCATCCGACGGCGCAGTTCACGAACCAGATGCCACTTGCTCTCCGGGACGTCCACGATGGTGCCGCGACACTTCGCGCTGCCGCAGTGGCATCCATAGAACGCGAGATCCTCGATCGTGTACTCGGGGAGAAAGTCGTACTCGTATTCGTAGCCCAGTTCCTCGCCCTTCCTGATGTCCTTGAGCGCGTCGATCCAGATATGCCGCCCTTCGATCCAGGCGATGCAGTTCGGCTCGCAGCGGTGATTGATGAAGCGCGAAATGTTGCCCCCAACGGCGGCGTCCACGCACATCCGGCTGCTGAGGATGAACAGAAACGTGTGGTGCCGGGACATCCTTTCGTCTTCATAGCGACGGTCCGCCTCGGCGTTGTTGATCAACTCACCGGTGTACTCGATGAGCCGAGTGCCTTTCGGGATGTCCTGACGCGCGTAGACGCCGCGGCCATGAATCCCGGACTGGCGGAGCACCAACCAGGGGTTCCGGGGATTTCGCTTGACGCGCTTGGTTCTGCGACTCGGCATGGATCACGTGGCCGATGGGCGGTCGCGCTTGTACGCCTCGGCGGCGTGGCGCAGCGCCAGTAACGCGGACGCTTCGAGCTCGTATTCCGTGTGCAATTCGTTCAGCCGGTCGGGACTATGCGTTTTCAAGTCCTTGGAAGACGTCTCGCAACTACCCGTGCGGCGCAGGTAGTCGCGGCTGGCCAGCCACAGGGCATTGGCGCGATGCCACCACCCTGCGTCATTGCCAGTGGGGACCACGCTCGCCGCGGTCTGTTCGTAGGCGGCGACGAGATCGCCCAGCACCCTGTCGCATTCTGTGCACGCGCGCTGCGCCGCCTCCACTTCCTCTTCCATCGCCGCCTTGGCGTGGACGCGCGAGGCACGATCATGTTGATGGCAGCATTCCGCGGCCGCGCGGAACATTGCATCTGCGGCGTCCCGGATGACGTGGACCGGTGTCTTCTGCTCGGTGGAATCCCGGATGGTTCGTGCTTTTGGCATCGCAGGAAGCATATCTAGGTCGAGCCGCGCCGTGGTACCCCCCACCCCCGGTATCCTCGCGCCACAGCGGCCTTCTCACCACACGATGACTGCACACCAGTCTGGCTGCTCACTCCAGACCTGGCGGACTCTCAGTCCCCGGACTCGGCTTCGCGGCGTATCGGTGCGGCGCCGCGAGGGGCCAGCACGAACCCGCGAACGCGATCCCGCGCGGTATGCAGGATGACATACGCGCACGGCACCACGAACAGCGTGAGCATCGTTGAGAACGCGATGCCGCCCACCACCGCGATCGCCAGCGGACGCATGAGCTCCGAGCCTTCGCCGATACCCAGCGCCAGCGGCAAGGAACCCACCATCGACGTCAGCGTCGTCATGAGAATGGGACGCATCCGCACGAAACCCGCTTCCACCACCGCCGCATGCAACGGCACGTTCTGGCGGTGTCTGAACTCCTCCACAAACTCGACCATCAGGATGGAATTGTTCACCACGATGCCCGCCAGCAGAATCATCCCCAGGAACACCGGTGCGCTGAGCGGCGTCCCCGTCGCCCAGAGCGTCGCCACGACGCCAATGAGCCCCAGCGGGATGGCCAGCAGAATGATCAGCGGATCCACCACACTCTCGTACTGAACAGCCAGGACGACGAACACCAGGAAAATCGCCAGCGCGATGATCATCAGCATCTGACGGTTGGTTTCGCGAATCGCCTCCTCTTCTCCGCCGATGATGACACCGTACCCGTTGGGCCACTGCATGTCGGCGAGACGCGCGCGCACGCTGTCGGTGACCGCGCTGATGGGCGCCACCTCCGTGATGATGTCGCCATTCATCCGCATGATGCGGTTCTGGTTTTCGCGACGGATCTCGTTCGGGCCCATGATCTCGCGGACGTCCGCGACGTCGCGCAGATAGACCGGCGGACCGCCACGCGAGCCCGGAAACATTGCGACCCCCGCCAGCGCTTCGGCGCTGGTGAACTTGCCTCGCGGCAACATCACACGGACGTCGTATTCCATGTTGCCCTCGGCATAGCGCGTGGCCACCGTGCCGTCCAGCGCCGTTCGCATAGTCTGGCCGACGGTTCCCGCGTCCATGCCAATAGCGCGCAAACGCTCGCGATCCACGAAAATCCCCAGCTGTGGACTGGCCTCCTGCGCCTGCACCTCGACATTCTGCAGTCCGGGGATGCCCCTCACCCGCTGCTCCACGTCGCGTCCCAGTCGTTCCAGCTCGCTCAGTTCGTCGCCCTGGATGGTGAGTGACAGGTCGGCGCCCGCGTTGTTCGTGCGCAGTCCGCGAATACGGGGTGGACGCACGAAGACGCGCGCCCCGGCGAATCCCCGCTCATCGATGCGTTTCTGCATCTCGCGCACCCAGCTGTCAGCGCTCATGCCGTCGCGCTTCCCCACTGGATCCAGGCGAATGTCCAGGTTGCCCCCCCCGCCGCCCCCAGCGGTGGCGAAGACGTTCCTGACGTGCGGCATGGCGCGCACCATTTCCTCGAGCTCCAGCGCGGCGCGATTGGCCTGTTGCGGCGGCGTTCCCGACGGAAAACGGAAACCAATGCCGACGGTGCCGTCATCCACTTGCGGCAGGAACGTCGAGCTCAAGGTCCCGACCACCAGCCACGCGATGCCGCAGAGCGCGAGCGAGCCACCCATGACCCACCACCTGCGTCTGACAGCGGCAGTGGCCACGACGCGATACTTCTCGCCCAGCTTGTCCAGGCCGCGCTCGAACGCGAGCAAGGGACGCCACTGATCCAGCCCGCTGCGAAAACCAATTTTGCCCAACTGCGCCGCGAGCATCGGCACCAGCGTGAGCGCCAGCGGCAGCGACGCGAGAATCGCGAACGAAATCGTGAGAATCAACTCCTGGAAGATCAGCGCCGACAATCCCGTCATCAGCAGGAAGGGCGCGACCGCCGCCAGGTTCGTCGTCGTGGACGCGACTACCGCGCTGGTCACCTCGTGCGAGCCCACGTGCGCCGCGGTTTCGGAATCCAGCCCGTCCTGCTCGCGCCGCCGATAGATGTTCTCGAGCATCACG
>JANNJV010000014.1:0-4297 GCA_031395945.1 Gemmatimonadota bacterium
GCCCGACCACAGCGAAATTCTGGTCCACGTGTTCGGGCGCACTGACGTCGGCCGCACCCGAGAGCACAACGAGGATGCGTTCGTCGTCGTGGATCTGAGCGCCAACGACGCGTCGTTGCAGCCGAGTGTACGGCAGCATCGTGCGGGCCCCAAGGGGTCGCTGTTCATGGTCGCGGACGGCATGGGCGGCGCCGCGGCCGGCGAGATCGCCAGTCAGATGGCCATCGAAGCCATCCTCAAGGAGTTCCGCGAGAACTGGATCCCGCTGGAGCAGCCGTCCACGGAGGCGTTTGCCCGCACCCTCAAGCGCGCCGCGCAGACCGCCAACCAGCAGATTCACGGGTACGCGTCGTCGCACCAGGAATTTCGCGGCATGGGGACTACGGCCACCATCGCGGGACTGCTGGTGGACACGTTGTATGTCGCGCAGATCGGAGACAGCCGCGGCTACCTGGTTCGCAACGGCGTCGCGAAGCAGATCACGAAGGATCAGTCGCTGATGCAGAAGCTCATCGAGGCGGGCGAGCTGACCGAGGAGGAGGCCGCGCAGAGCGAACGCCGCAACATCATTCTCCAGGCGCTGGGCCCCGAGGCGGCGATCAAGGTGGATCTCACTTTCCAGCGGCTGCGCCGAGGCGACACGCTGGTGCTGTGCAGCGATGGATTGTCCGGCCAGGTGTCCAAGGCAGACATCGCGCGCGTGGTGGCCGAGGAGAAGGATCTGGTGCAGGCGTGTCGGAAGCTGATCGATCTTGCGAACCAGGCGGGCGGTCCCGACAACATCACGGTCATCATCGCCCGGTTCGATGGCACCGGGCTGAATGACGTCGAGGTGGATGGCGACGAGGTGGGCCATCGTGTATTTCCGCTGCCGGATGGCGCGGCGACGCCGGCCGTCTCGTTCGAATCGGTGGGTGACGCGCCCACGCTGCCGTTGCGTCGTTCTGGATCCGCCCAGCCGTCGTCGAGCCCCACGTCTCCGCAGCCAGCAATGACCCGGCCATCCGTGCCATTTGTGCCGGAGGGGACCTCGGCCCCCAAGCCAGCGCCGCCGCCGGAACTCGAGATGATCGACGTGTCCACCGATCCGACGCTCGAAGTGCTGGATCTCAGCAAGGTGCCCGTGAAGCGGCGCTCCCGCGGAATGGCGATCGCCATCGCGCTGCTGGCGCTGCTGGTGGCCTTTGGCGTCTGGTACGCGGTGTGGACGCTGAAGAAGGTGCAGCCGGAAGGCGCGCCCGACACCGCGCCCGCGTCGACGACCCCCTAGACCCCAGACCATGTCCGTCGAGATACGCATACTCAGCGGCTCGCTGGCCGGACGCGTGAAGCATTTCGAGCAATCGGTAATCGTGGTGGGGCGTCACGGTGGCGCCGACTTGCGCTTCGACGTCGAAAAGGATCTGGACGTTTCCTCGCGACACGCCGAGATCCGTTTGACCAACGGACGCTATTTCGTGCACGACAACAAGAGCACGAACGGCACCTTCGTGAACGGGACGAAGCTGGCCGCGGGCGCCGCCGTCGAGCTCAAGCACGCCGACAAGATCACGTTCGGCGAGGGCGGCCCCGAAACGGAGGTACGCATCCCCCAGGCGGCGAGCGGCGGCGCCAAGGTGCCGAGCACCGAGGTTCGCGTCGCCATCGCGGTCAAGCAACAGACGGCTGGACTGAAGCGGATGATGGTCGCCGCCCTGGTGCTATTGGTGGTCGGCACCGGAGCCGCACTTCTCTATGGCAAGCGCACGTCGTCGCAGCGGATCGAGGAGCTGAACAAGATCCTGGCGGCCAACGATTCGATTTTCATCCAGCTCCAGTCCGGAATGGCGCGGTCCGGGGACACGACGCTCGCGAGCCTGATTCAGCAGAAGGTGACTGATCTGCGCACGCGCCTGACCGGCGCCACCAGCGACGACGAGCGCGCCAGTCTGGAACGCGAGATTCAGGACGCCGAGCTGCAGCTGCGTCGTATGGCCGCGATGGACCTGCCGACGATCTTCGCGCGAAACTCGGGCGCCGTCGCGATTCTCATCGCCGAGATCGGCGGAAAATCATACGCCGGGTCGGCGTTTGGGATCACGAAGGACGGATTGCTGATCACGAACCGGCACAACGTGCGCGACACCCTGGGACGCGCGCCCACTCGCATCGCGATCAAGTTCACGAACACCCGCGACTGGCTGCCGGCCAGCGTCGTGAAGGTCAGCAACGACGACGATCTTGCGATCATCCAGATGGATCGCGGCGGGCCCTTTCCTGTGGTCGTGGGTGTGAGCGGCAATGCCACGGACGCGTCCGAAGGCATGGCGGTGGCGACCATCGGGTATCCGCTGGGTTACGACACACCCATGGAAGGCGAAGGCAACGACTTCATCGCCAAGTCGACGCTGAATCCCGGCACCGTGAGCAAGAAAACGTCGAGCGTGCTGCAGATCGACTCTTACGCGACGCACGGCTCCAGCGGCAGTCCGGTGTTCAGCCGACGCGGCCTGGTGGTGGGCATCGTGTACGGCGGCCAGCGCGATGCCGGCGGAAAGATTGTCTACGCCGTTCCGCCCGAGCGCATCGCCGCATTCATCCCCGCGCAGTACAAGGCGATCGTCCGGGACTGATCAGTTGGCGCGCGTGAGGGCGTAGTAGATCACGTAGACCCACGAGAGGATGCCGTGGATCATGGCCCACAGGATGGACTTGTGGACACTCCATGAGATCGCGATCGCCAACGCACTACCGAGACTGACGCCCGACTTCACGACTTCCCGCGTGCGTGTGACGACACGTTCGCGGACGACGGGCTCGCCTTCGTAGATGGGGCCTGAGTGAGTCATTGGGCTGTGGGCTATGGGCTATGGGCTCTGGGATACCTGAGCCGAGGACGTTCTGGCTCCGCTTAGCATGCGGTTAGCCGGCGTCAACTTGCCCAGGATACGCGGGCCGCTTGCGCCGGTCGCGGTAGGGACGTTGCCGGAAATACCCTGCAGGAACAGCTTGGCGAGCAGCGCGAACGCAACGGCCTCCTTGGCCTCGCCGTCAAAAAAAATGTCGTCGAACTGCCGCACTTTTTTCGGCGCGATCAGCGATTGCAACATCTCCACCAGTGTCGCGTTCTTCGCACCGCCCCCGGACACGACGACCTCCTCAGCCGGCTCCGGCATGAACCGGCGGTACGCATCCGCGATGCTCCGAGCCGTGAGTGCTGTCGCAGTAGCGATGATGTCTTCGTCCGTGCAGTTCTGCTTCGCGGTCCGGCACAGGTGCACCAGGCGCGACACGTAGTCGGGCGTAAACAACTCGCGGCCGGTGGATTTCGGCGGAGGCGCCTGAAAATACGGATGAGTAAGCAGCTCGGTGAGCACGCTCTCGATGGGCGTGCCGGCGCGCGCCAGGCTGCCGTCACGATCGAAGCGCTGCTTCGGGCGGAGCAACCGAACGACGGCATCGAGCACGCCGACGCCCGGCCCGGTGTCGAAGGCGCGTACGGCTGGAAGCGCGCCCCCGGGAGGGACGACCGTGACATTCCCGATACCGCCGATGTTCTGGAGGGCACGCCAGTGATTGGACGCGAACAACAGCGCATCAGCGATGGGAACGAGTGGCGCGCCCTGGCCGCCCGCCGCCACGTCCCGCACCCGGAGGTCGCTCACGACGTCGATGCCCAGCCGCTCGGCGATCACCGCCGACTCGCCGATCTGCCACGTCGAGTGCGGAGCCTCGTGCCACAGCGTCTGGCCGTGCGAGCCGATGGCGCGAACCTGCTCGCGCGGAACGCCCGACTCCACCATGACCGCGAGTGCCGCGTCGGCCAGCCACGAGCCCAGGTCAAATCCCAGGCGGCAATAGTCCTGCGCGCTTCCCTTCTGCATCGCGTCCAACAGCCGCTTCCGCTGGTCCGACGAGTACTCCTTCACCTCGAAGGCAAGCAACTCCAACGAAAACACGCTGGCCGCGGATTTCGGGTCCGCAAACCGCACGACGCAGGCGGAGATTCCGTCCAGGGACGTGCCCGACATCAGGCCGATAAACGCTTCGCCGCGGATCATTGCACTGGGGGCGGAACGCGCCCGATTGCCTTCCGGATGACGCCGCCCGCCTGGGTCAACGCGCGCTCGGCGTCGGCGCGCGAAGCCTTCACGTAGTGCATTGCGATCGCAGTCTTCACCAAGCCGCCGGCCCGCTCGAGCAGGTCGCGCGCCGCCTGCCGATCCACCTCGCACACCTCCATGATGATGCGTTCGCTGCGATCCACGAGCTTCACGTTCGTGGCGCGGAGGTCCACCATGAGATTCCCGAATGTCTT
>JANNJV010000027.1:0-5727 GCA_031395945.1 Gemmatimonadota bacterium
GGTTGCCACGGCTCCAACGATGACGTAGATGACCGTGCAGATCGCCAGCCCGCCGAGAATTCCGATGGGGAGATTGCGCTGCGGATTCTTGGTCTCTTCCGCCGCCGTCGAGATCGCATCGAAGCCGATGTAGGCGAAGAAGACAATGGCGGCGCCTTGGTGGATCCCGCGCCAGCCATTCGGCGCGAAGGGAACGTAGTTGGATGTATCGATGTGCATGGAGCCTACGACCACGAAGAGACCGAGCACCAGGAGCTTGATTACCACCATGACGTTATTGGCGCGGGCGCTTTCGCGCACGCCCCGCATCAGGAGCCAGGTGATCGCCATGACAATGAGAAAGGCCGGGATGTTGACGAGTATTGGAACGCCGGCAATCCGTGGCGCCGTCGCGAGCAAACCGTGAACGGCCGGATCCGAGCTCAATAGGGCAGCTCGGTATCCGTGGGTGCTCCAGTCGGGCAGCGTGATGTTGAACGCGCTGAGCAGCGACTTGAAGTAGCCGCCCCATGCGACTGCTACCGCGACGTTCCCCACCGCGTACTCGAGAATGAGGTCCCAGCCGATGATCCAGGCGACCAGCTCACCGAGAGTGGCGTAGGAGTAGGCGTAGGCGCTCCCCGCCTGGGGAATCATCGAGGCCAGCTCCGCGTAACATAGAGCCGCGAGTCCACAGACAAGACCCAGCAGGATGAACGAGACGACGAGCGCGGGACCGGCCCCGTAGCGCACCACCACTCCGCTCGGGAGAATCTCGCCTGCCGCCGCGGTTCCAATCGATGAAAAGATGCCCGCACCGATCACGGCGCCGATGGCGAGCATTATCAGGTCGCCAGGTCCCAGCGCGCGCCTGAGCGAATTGGGGTGGCCCTCCTCCGCGAGGAGCTCGCTTATCGGCTTCCGCGTGAAGAGAGACTTCATCTTGCGCTATTGCGTCTGGATTCGCATCGCGTAGAACGAGCGCCACACGAAAGTGACGGAGATGAGGAAAAAGATCGCGGCGAGAATTCGAGTGAGCCCCGAGCCCTGTTCCTGGGTGAGCGACACGGCCAGCTCCACCGCCAGCAGCCCGAACAGCGTGGTGAACTTGATGATCGGGTTGAGGGCGACCGACGAGGTGTCCTTGAAGGGATCGCCGACGGTGTCGCCGATGACTGTCGCTGCATGAAGCGGAGTTCCCTTCTGCTTCAGCTCGACCTCCACGATTTTCTTGGCGTTATCCCAGGCGCCGCCGGCATTGGCCATGAAGATGGCCTGGAATAACCCGAAGAGTGCGATCGACACCAGATAGCCGATGAAGAAGAACGGCTCCAGGAACGCGAACGCCAGCGTCGAGAAGAACACCACCAGAAAGATGTTGAACATGCCTTTCTGAGCGTACTGGGTGCAGATCTCCACGACCTTCTTGGAGTCCGCGACCGAGGCCTTCGTGGCCCCCTCGAGCTTGATGTTGGCCTTGATGAACTCAACCGCCCGGTAGGCTCCCGTGGTCACCGCCTGGATGGACGCGCCCGTGAACCAATAAATCACGGAACCACCCGCGATCAGGCCCAGCAGAAATGGCGGATGCAGGATCGAGAGGTTCGTGACCAGCTCGGGCTGCAATCCATTGGTGAGTGCGACGATGATCGCGAAGATCATCGTGGTCGCGCCAACCACTGCCGTACCAATGAGAACTGGCTTCGCGGTGGCCTTGAAGGTATTTCCCGCTCCGTCGTTCTCCTCGAGCAGGTGCTTGGCCCGCGCGAAGTTTGGATCGAATCCGAACTCGCGCTTCACTTCCTCGCGGGCGGTGGGGATCTGCTCGATGGTGGACAACTCGAACACCGACTGTGCGTTGTCCGTCACGGGACCATATGAGTCCACCGCGATGGTGACCGGACCCATCCCGAGGAATCCGAATGCCACCAGACCGAAGGCAAAGACGGCCGGCGCCATCATGAGCGTGCCGACGCCGCCCAAGGATACGAGGTAGGCCGCACCCATCAAGATCAGCATGGCCAGGCCGAGCCAGTACGCGCTGAAGTTGCCGGCGACCAGCCCTGACAAGATGTTCAGCGACGCCCCACCTTCGCGCGAGGACGAGACCACCTCGCGCGTATGCCGCGATTCCGTGGACGTGAACACCTTGACCAACTCGGGAATGATCGCGCCAGCGAGAGTGCCGCAGGTGATGATCGTCGAGAGCTTCCACCAGAGCGACCCGTCGCCGAGCTGCGGGATCAGGAAGTAGGACACCACGTACGTCAACGCAACGGACACCAGTGACGTGAGCCATACCAGCTGCGTGAGCGGATGCTCGTAGTTCATGTTGTCGGCGTTGCCGTAGCGTGCCTTCGCGACCACTTCGTTGAGCAGGTACGAGCCGCCGCTCGCGATGATCATTACGACGCGCATGACGAAGATCCACACCAGCAGCTGCACCTGGACGGCCTCGAAGCCGGCACCCGCCGTCGCCGGCGTGACGGCCAGCAGAATGAACGTGATGAGCGCCACGCCGGTGACACCGTACGTCTCGAAACCGTCGGCGCTGGGACCCACCGAATCGCCGGCGTTGTCGCCAACGCAATCCGCGATCACGCCAGGATTGCGCGCGTCGTCCTCCTTGATTTTGAACACGATCTTCATCAGATCGGCGCCGATGTCCGCGATCTTGGTGAAAATGCCGCCCGCCACGCGCAATGCCGCGGCTCCGAGCGACTCACCGATGGCGAAGCCGATGAAGCACGGACCGGCGTAGTCGCGCGGAACGAACAGCAGGATGAACAACATCAGCAGCAGCTCCACTGCGATCAGGAGCATGCCGATGCTCATTCCAGCCTGAAGCGGAATGGCATAGCACGGATACGGCTTGCCTTTCAAGCTCGCGAACGCGGTGCGAGAATTCGCGAACGTATTCACGCGAATGCCGAACCACGCGACCGCGTAGCTCCCCGCGATGCCGATGAGACTGAAGAGCAGGATCACCGCCACCTTCGTGGGGGGGAAGCCGTGCGTGACCGCTCCGCTCACCGGATCGACCGTCGCCGCGAGCTTGCCGAAGTACACAGCAGCAATGACGCCGATGAAGACCCAGAGCACGATGATGAACTTTCCCTGCGTCTGGAGGTAGGTCTTGCACGTCTCGTAGATGAGCTCGGAGATCTCCCGCATGGACGAATGCACAGGGAGCCGCTTGAGCCGCCCATAGATCGTGAGCGCGAAAAAGAGACCCGCCGCGCACACGATGAGCCCGTACATGAGCAACGTCTTGCCGCCCATGCCGAGGAACTGCACGCTGTTCAGATCTGGAATGACGAGGTTCGCTTCCCCGCCGGGTTGGTGCTGCTGCATCAATCGATTTCTCCTGGGACGTTAAACGGGCGGTGGCAGGGGACGTTTCCCTTCCACGGTGCGCCAGAGGTAGTAGACCGGGATGCCGATGAGCACGAGCACGAGGCCGGAGACGGCTTCGGTGCGTGACGTCGGCGAGAGGAGGATGAGAACCATCACGCCCCCGGCGAGCGCGATATACAAAGCGGGAAGGAACGGATAGCCCAGGGCCTTATACGGGCGTTCGGCGTCCGGTCGCTTCGCGCGCAGGATGAACAGCCCCAGCGTGGTGAGCACGTAAAACACCAGGGCGGCAAAGATGACGTAGTTCAGCAATTGGTTGTACGTGCCGGTCAAGCACAGCAGCGCCGTCCAAAGACTCTGTAGAATCAGCGCGACCGCGGGCACGCGCTTCTGGTTGAGCACTCCGGCGCTGCGGAAAAACAGACGGTCGCGAGCCATCGCGTAGTACACGCGCGCGCCAGCGAGAATCAGCCCGTTGTTACAACCGAACGTGGAAATCAGGATCGCGATGGCCATGATGGTTGCGCCCGAGGCGCCGAACATCACTTCCATCGCGGCTGTTCCGACTCGGTCCTGTGTGGCGTTGGCAATTCCGCGTCCCAGCGCATCGGCCGCGGCCGGGTCGCCCTGCATGGGCAGCACGCTCAGATAGCCGACGTTCGCCAGTATGTATAGCAGCGACACCATGCCGGTGCCCATCACGAGCGCGAGCGGGAGATTGCGCTGCGGATTCTGTACCTCGGCCGCGGCGAAGGTGACGTTGTTCCAGGCGTCGCTGGAGAACAGCGACCCGATGAGCGCGGCGCCGAACGCCACCACGAACGCCCCCGTCACATCGACCTGACCAAAAAAGTTGCCGCCGCCGAAGTTGGCAGCAGTCGCCGTCGCATTCCGGCCGATCGTCACGGCCAGCACGATCAGCAGAACGAGCGCGCCAGTCTTCACGGCCGTGAGCGTGGTCTGGACGAACTTTCCCTCGCGAATGCCGCGGAGATTGATCCAGGTCAGAACCAGGATGCTGACCAGCGCCACGAGCCGCTGCGGACTGAGTCCGAGATTGATCGCTTGTGTCGCGGGGTCGCTGCACCCGAGCGCGCCAATGCACACTTGACCGCTAGGGAACCAGCTATACAGATCCGGCCCGACGGACGGCCACAGCACGCCAGAGAATCGGCCGAAGGCGACGGCGACCGCCGCGATCGTGCCGGTCTGAATCACGACGAACAGGGTCCATCCATACAAAAAGCCCATGAGCGGACCCATGGACTCACGGAGAAACACGTATTGACCGCCGGCGCGTGGATACATCGCGGCAAGCTCGCCATAGGCAAGCGCGCCAAGGAGCGTGATCACTCCGGTCAGAATCCACGCGATCAACAGGAACGCAGGCGACTCGACCTTACGCGCGATGTCTGCGGAGACGATGAAAATTCCTGAGCCGATCATCGAGCCCGCGACAAGCATTGTCGCGTCGGTCAGGGTCATGGCTTTGACGAACTCGGACTGCGGCTGCGACGATGTGCTATCCGTCGGGGCGGTCACGCTCGCCATCGCGCTCCGGGTCTAGGGTCGGCTCGGGCAGGACACAAGAACGCCGGCGGTAAAACGCCGGCGTTTGGGAACACGGAAGTATATGTTGGCGAAAGGGATGGACGCTAGTAGAGGTCCACCACCACTTGTGCCTTCATCCGAATGGGCGTGCCGTCCGGCCGCATCCCAGGCTTGAAGCGAAATCCCTTCAGCACTTCCCGCAGCCGCTTGTTGTAGCCGCGGTCTCGCGTGTCGTTGAACGTCATCGACAGCACTTTGCCCGTTTCGTCGACGTCGTACTCAGCGATCAAGTGATGTCCCTTCACTGATCCCGGGACTGGAAGCGGCGGAATGAAAATCTCCGTCGGCGTGGGCGGATAGTTCAGCTGATTGCCGCCGCCGGTCCCGGGGCCAACCGCCGAGCCGCGCCCCGTGCCGGTCCCGGTTCCCACGCCACCTCCTGTGCCCGGCCCCGAACCCGTCGTATTGTCGGCCCCAGTCCCCCCTCCTGTGCCCGGCGGCATGGCCGGCGCGGCTTCCGGTTGCTTGGCAACCTCGACCGGTGGCGGCGGCTGAGGCTTCGGCACCTCAGGGGTGGGGGGCTTCACTAGCTTCGGGACCACGGGCGCAGGCGGCGCGGGCACCAAGCGGACAAAGCGGAGCATCTCGGCGCGGAGCGCGCCCGTGCCGCGGTTGCCACCTCCGCCGCCGCCCGCCGGACCCGGGCCACCCGCGCCCTGAGCGATCTCTCGAAGGTCGCTGGTCAGCGCGACCGGCATGAGCAGCAAGAGGATGATGCCGAAGTGGACGAGCGCCGAAACCACCGAGCCTGCGCGCCAGTCGTCTCGGCCCTTGGGCATT
>JANNJV010000030.1:0-11395 GCA_031395945.1 Gemmatimonadota bacterium
GCCCACAGCCTTCGGCATCGACCACTTCGGCGACACCATCCGTCCGCCGGCGCGCGTCGCACGGATCGTCTCCCTCACGCCGGCCACGACGGAGATCCTGTTCGCGCTCGGCGCGGGCAACCGGCTCGTCGGCCGCGGCGAGTACGACAAGTGGCCCGATTCCGCGCTCACCATTCCGGATCTTGGCCCCGGGTTGCGCCCCAACGTCGAAGCCGTGCTGGCGAGGAAACCCGACCTCGTGCTCCTGTACGCGTCGCAGGACAACCGCGCGGCCGCGCAGCGTTTGCGACAGGCGGGCATCACCACCGCGGCGTTCAAGGTGGACAGCATCGAGCAGTTCGATCGCACGACGCGGCTGCTGGGCCGCCTCATCGGGGATTCTGCCCGCGGCGCGCATGTCGCGGACACCGTGATGCGAACGCTGGACAGCGTCCGCGCGATTACGCGCGATCTGCCGCGCGTCAGCGTGGTCATCCCCGTCTATGAGAGTCCTCTCCTGGTCATCGGCGGTGCCAGCTTCATGAGCCAGCTCGTCACCATCGCCGGCGGACGCAACATCTACGACTCCATTCCGCAGCCGTCGCCTGCGGTGACGTTCGAGGACATCGTGCGCCGGAACCCGGACGCGGTGCTCGCGGGTCCCGAGCACGGAGCCAAGCTGAAGACGTCGGCGCGCTGGCGCGGCCTGGATGCGGTGAGACGCGGTCGCGTTCTGATGCTGGATACATCGCTCGTCTTTCGTCCCGCCGTGCGCCTGGGAGAAGGCGCGGTGTCGCTGGCCAAACTGCTCCATCCGGAGCTCGTGAAGTAGCAGATGCGTGCGTCGCGCTGGTTCGTGCTGTTTGTCGCGCTGCTCATTTCAGCGGGCGTGGCGCTCGCCATGGGCACCATCGACGTCGGCATCGTCGAGGTTGGCCGAGCGCTGCTTGGGGAGGGCGACCGCACCGCGGTGTTCGTGGTACGTGAGCTACGGCTCCCGCGCGTTGTCCTCTCCGTGCTGGTGGGCGCGGGGCTGGGTGTGAGCGGCGCGGCGCTCCAGGGCGTGCTGCGCAATCCGCTGGCCGAGCCCTATTTGCTGGGCGTGTCCGGCGGCGCAGCGGTCGGTGCCGTCCTGGCAGTCACGGCGGGGTTGCTCATCGCGCTCGTTCCCATCGCGGCGTTCGCCGGTGCGCTCGCCGCGGTGTTCGTCGCGCTGTTCGTCGCGCATGCCACCCATGCCCGAGGCGATCCGCGAGTACTGGTCATGGCGGGCGTTGTCGTGGGCGCGTTCGCGAACGCGGCGATCATGGTGCTGCTCGCTGGGGCCGATGCCAGCACCGTGCGCGGCGCGCTCTGGTGGATGATGGGATCCGTCGCGAACGCCACGTGGACGCAGAGCGGCTGGCTGGCGATCTACGTCGCAGTGGGCGGCGCGTTTCTCGTCGCGTCTGGCCGAACCCTGGACGCGCTCGCCCTCGGGGAAGATTCGGCCGCTGGTCTGGGCGTGAACGTGGAGCGCGCCGCTCGTCGCGTGTACCTCGCGGCGTCCCTCGTCGCAGCGGCGACCGTTGCAGCCGCCGGGCTCGTCGGATTCGTGGGCCTGGTGGTTCCGCACATTGCCCGGCGTTTAGGCGCACAGGGGCATCGCAGTCTGCTGCTTGCGAGCGCGCTTACCGGCGCGTTGCTCGTGGTGCTTGCCGACGTGCTGGCGCGCAACGCGCTCCCACCAGCAGAGCTACCGCTGGGCGCAGTGACGGCAATGATCGGCGTGCCGTTCTTTCTCGTGACACTGCGCCGGCTGACATGATCGCATTCAGCGGCATCCACGTCCGATACGGCGGGCAGCAGCGCGACGCATTGGGGGGCGTGAGTCTCACCGCCCCGCGCGGCCAGGTCACTGCCGTCGTCGGCCCCAACGGGAGCGGCAAGAGCACGCTCGTGCGTGCCCTGCTGGGCCGGGTGGCGCTAGACGCGGGCGCGATCACGATCGACGGCACGGACCTGAGCACGCTCGCGCGCGACGCGACTGCGCGCCGCGTCGCCGTCGTGACGCAGCGCGAGGAGGCCGCGTTTCCCATCGACGTCCGCGATTACGTCGCCCTGGGGCGTCTGCCGCACCGCGGCGCATGGGGGCGCGATACGGTCGCGGACCGTGATGCTGTTGCCGCGGCGATGCGCTGGGCCGAGGTGACGGCGTTCCAGGACCGTTCGGTGCACCAGCTTTCCGGCGGGGAGTGGCAGCGCGTGCGGTTCGCGCGCGCGCTGGCGCAGGGTGGGGACGCGCTCGTGGCCGATGAGCCCACCACGTTTCTGGACATCGCGCACGAAATGGTGGTCTTCGAGCTGCTGGGCCGCCTGGCCCGCGACGGTCGCGCCGTGCTGCTGGTGAGTCACCAGCTCAACCTCGTTGCACGGTTCGCGGACCGGCTGGTGCTGTTGGACAGCGGGATGGTTGCCGCCGCCGGCACCGTGAATGACGTGATGCGCGCCGAGGTGTTGGAGCGCGTGTACCAATGGCCCGTTGTCGTTACGCGTGACCCTGCGGTTGGAGCGCCCTCACTTGTTCCGCTTCGCCGCCCCGGCGGCACATCCACGAGTTGATCACATAATGTCCACCACCCTTCGCAGTCTTCCGTTGCTCGTTCTCCCGTTTGCGCATTCGGTTGCCGCGCAGGAGCGTTCGCCTGACACCGCGCGTGTCGATCCCGTAGTCGTGAGTGCGACACGAATTCCGTTGAGCCGCGGTGCGGTGCCCGTGGCCGTCACGGTAATTACGGCGGACGATCTGCGGTTGAGGGGCATCACCACCGTTGCCGACGCGCTCAGGGACGTGAGCAGCGCCTATATAGCTCAGGCGGGATCGCAGGGCGCCACAACGTCGTTGTTCCTGCGCGGCGGCGAAAGCAAGTACGTGAAGGTGCTCGTCGATGGCGTGCCGACGAACGAGGCGGGTGGGGTGTACGACTTTGCCTCGCTCACCACCGACAACATCGACCGCATCGAGATCGTCCGCGGTCCGGCCAGCGTCATTCACGGAGCGGATGCGGTGACGGGCGTGGTGCAGATCTTCACCAGGCGTGGGGCGGGCCCGGCACGCAGCGAGGTCGAGGTGCGCACGGGCGTCGCGCCACGCGATCGGCTCGGCGCGGGAAGCGCGGAAGGTATGACCACCATGGACGCGATCGGCACCGTCGGCGGCGAGATGGCGTCAGGAGCATACTCGATGGCGCTCGCGCGTCATCAAAGCACGGGATTGTACGCGCTCAACAACAGGTATCAGAACAACGTCCTCAGCGGGCGTTTTCAGTTTACGCCAGTCGTGGGCACCGAGGTGCGCTTCGCGTTGCGCTACACCGACTACCGCTTCCACTATCCCACCAGCGGCGGCGGCGACGTGGTGGACAGCAATGCGCGGCGCACGGAGGATCGCTCCGTCTTTGGCGGTGAGCTGGAGCGCAGGTTCACGGACCGCGTGCGCGCCGTACTGGCTCTAAACGTCAGCGTCAACGATGGTGGCACCAACGACGCGATGGATGGACCATCCGGCAGCAGCTTCGTGTCACAGGACAAGACCCGGCGGCGCAGCGGCGAGCTGCGCGTGCACCTGCTGCCGGCTGCGACGACCGCAGTCACGGTCGGCGTCGCCATGGAGCAGCAGGATCAGCACTCGCAGTTCCAGTCGCAGTCGCCTTTCGGTCCGTTCAACTCGAACTTCCAGGCGTCGCGGCACAACATCGGCGCGTACACCGAAGTGGTGCTGACGCCGTCGCCGGCGATTACGGCGACGCTGGGCGGCCGCGTGGACGACAACCAGCAGTTCGGAACGTTCGGCACTGGCAGGGGCGGCGTCTCATGGCGTCCCTCGGCGACGACCCGACTGCGAGCCACCGTGGGGACCGCCTTTCGTGAGCCGAGCTTCTTCGAGAACTACGCCACGGGATTCGTTGCGGGGAATCCCGGCCTCGCTCCGGAACGCGCGACGAGTTGGGACGCCGGCGTCGAACAGGACTTGCTGGCCGGAAGGGCGCAGCTGGCACTCACCGGCTTCGCGCAGCGATTCGTCAACATGATCGATTACGAGTCCACAAATGGCGCGTGCGGTTTCAGCTACTGCAACGTTGCCAGGGCTACGTCAAACGGCGTTGAGGCCGAGTTGCGCGCCGAGATGCGCGGTCCCTTCCATGCCAGCGCCGGCGCCACGTTCCTGCAGACGAAGGTCGTCGAGCCAGGCTATGACAGCACCAGCGGTGGCCTGTACCGGCGAGGGGAATCGCTCATCCGCCGTCCCGAACGCAATGTGAACGCCGAGGTCGCGTATCGTGGGGCTGGTCCGCTGACCGCGTCGCTGCGCGTGCTGGCCGTGGGCATCCGTCACGACAAGGACTTCCGGAGTTTTCCGGCCACGCCCGTGACGTTGCCCTCGTATGAGCGGGTGGATGTGGCGGCCCAGTACGCCATTGCAGGCACGCCGGCCTCATTCTCGCTGCGCGTCGAGAATCTCGCCAACGTGCACTACGAGAGCGTCTTCAACTTCCTGTCGCCGCGCCGCACCATCAGCGTGGGGGTGCGATCGGCCTTTTAGAACGCCGCATCGTCTTGCCAGGGTGGAGGAGTACGCGTCAGTATCTTTATCGACATGCCGCTGCTCGTGACAGAAGCGATCGTCCTGCACGCGTTCGACTACCTGGAATCTTCGCGCATCGTCCGCGTCCTCACGCGGGACGCGGGAATACGGTCGGCGCTCGCAAAAGGCGCCCGGAAGTCCAGGCGCCGGTTCGGCAGCGGACTCGATCTCTTCGCGCAGGGCATGGCGTTCCTGCACACGAAGCCGGGGCGCGACCTCGATACGCTGAGCAGTTTCGAGGATGCCCGCACGCGCACCGATCTCGCCGGCGATCTCGAGCGCTTCACCGGTGCGGAGACCATCGGCGAGATCGCCCTGGCCTTTGGCAGGGAAGGCGCGGACGCTGAGCTCTTCGATGCCGTGACACGCGCGCTCGACACGCTCGCCCCCAAATCCAACAGCGAGGCGCGCGAGGCGACGCTGGCGGGAGCGTGGCAGATCGTGGCGGCGCTGGGATTCGGGCCGGCACTCGACGAGTGTGCGGAATGCGATACACAAGTGCGCGAGAGCGATGTAGCGCTGTTCACGCACGCCGCCGGTGGCATTCTCTGCAAACGCTGTGCGGCCCTCAGCTCCGGCGGCCGCAAGCTTCCGGCGCCGGCGCGAGCAGCCATTTCAGGGTGGATGCGGGGCCAGCATCTGGACCAGCTCGCGGAGTCCGACGGGCGGGCGCACCAGCGGCTCCTGCGCGAATTCCTGGGTTACCATCTGCACGACGGCCGCGCGTTGCGTGCGTACGACATGTGGGAGCGCGCGGGATGGTCCGCCGCATGATCCTCGGCACCGCCGGCCATATCGATCACGGCAAAACGGCCTTGGTGCGCGCACTCACCGGGGTGGACACCGACCGGCTGCCTGAGGAAAAGCGCCGCGGAATCACCATCGACCTCGGCTTCGCGCCGCTCGCGCTGCCCAACGGCGAGACGTTGGGCGTCGTGGACGTGCCTGGCCACGAGGCCTTCGTGCGCACCATGCTCGCCGGCGCCAGCGGCATTGACCTCGCCTTGCTTGTGATAGCGGCCGACGAAGGGCCCATGCCCCAGACGCGCGAGCACCTGGCGATTCTCGAGCTGCTCCAGGTGCCGCAGCTGATCGTGGCGCTCAGCAAGGCGGACCTCGTGGATGTCGACTGGCTCGAGCTCGTCACCGAAGACGTCCGCGCGCTGCTCGCTCCCACTCCGTTCGCGGGCGCCGAGGTCATACCGACTTCGGTGGTCAGCAGCAGCGGAATAGACCGGCTACGCGACGCACTGCAACGTCAAACGTCAAACGTCAAACGTCAAACGTCGAACGCAGTCGATCTTTTCCGGATGCCCGTGGACCGTGTGTTCTCAGTCAAAGGCACGGGCACGGTCGTCACCGGCACCGTCTGGTCTGGCGAGCTTTCGCTCGAGAGCTCTGCCCGCATCATGCCACTCGGTTCCACGGTCCGCATTCGCGGGTTGCAGAGCCATGGCCAAGCCGTCGAGAGCATTGCGCCGGGTACGCGCGCGGCGATAGCACTGGCCGGCGTGGATCAGCATGCGTTCAATCGTGGCGCCACGCTCGTGGCGCACGGCGAATGGGACGCAACCTTGATCGTGCGGGCAGATCTCACGCTCCTGGCGGGCGCGCCAGAGCTGCGACCTCGTACCCGGGTCCGGTTTCACCTGGCGACGTCTGATGTCGGTGCCCGTGTGGTGGCGTCGGGATCTCCGGTGGCGCCGGGTACAGCGCGCGCGGTGCGCATCGCGCTCGACGAGCCGGTGATGGCGCGTGCCGGCGACAGGTTCGTGCTGCGGTCCGCGTCGCCGCTGGCGACCATTGGCGGCGGCGTGATTACCGACCCCAATGCGCCCCGCCGGGCGCGCCCGATGCCGGACCTCGGCCTCGGCCCCTCCGAGCGGCTCGAGCTCTTCGCGCACGAGGCGGGGTTGCACGGCGTGAAGGAGTCCACCCTTGCGGTGCGTCTTGGTGTTGCGCCTCGCGACGTCAGCGCCACCGTCCAAGGCATGGGAAGCCTGATCAAGAATGGCGACAAATGGTATGCAACCCAGGCGCTGGAGCATGCACGAGAGAAACTCCTGCAGCTGGTGCGGGCGCACCACGCGCAGCGCCCGCTCGAGCCAGGCGCGCCGCGCCAGGACATCCGCTCGCGGCTGGGAATGGACCAGGCGCTCTTCGATCAGCTCATCGCGCAGCTGACCGCAGGCAAGCAATTGGTCGCGACCGGCGCCGAGCTCCGCGCGGCAGGGTTCGGTCCTGAACTCTCGACACAGCAGACCAGGACGTCGGAGGATCTGATGGTCGCGCTCGAGACCGCCGGACACGAACCGCCATCCGTGGCCGAACTGCAGGAACGCTTTGGGCCCCAGACCGTCTCGCTACTGCGACACCTGGAGCGTCAACAACGCGTCGTTCAGGTGGAGGACGCCAGGTATTACACGCCGCAGGCTGTTCACGAGCTTGTGAGCCGCCTTCAGGGCGCGATGGCGGGCAAAGGCGAACTGGCGCCCACCGATCTGAGAGAGGCGCTGGGATTCTCTCGAAAATTCCTCATCCCCTTTCTGGAGTTCTGTGACAAGCGCGGATACACAGCCCGGCAGGGCAGCGGACGTGTTTGGCGCGGGAGACAAACGAGCTAATGTCAACGACGGCATTAAACGCCCAACTCCACACTCCCTACGCCAAGCGCCAAACGCGCCGTACGGTGCGTGGGGCGTCTGGTGTGTGGCGTTTGGTGTTCGGCGCTATTGTTTGTTGGGCAATGCTGAAATCAGCCAGGCTCCATGATCAATCCTGATCGTCTGACCGTCAAAGCCGGCGAGGCTTTCAACGAGGCCATCACCCTCGCGCGCCGTAACGGCAATCCGCAGGTGTACGATCTGCACCTGCTCTCCGCGCTGCTCGAGCAGGAGGAGAGCATCGTCGTCCCCATCATCCAGAAGACGGGCGCGAACGTCACCGCCATCCGTGAGCGCGTCAAGCGCGAGATGGATCGGTACCCGAAACAGTCGGACGCGCAGCCCACCATCTCGCGTGAGCTGAACCAGGTGTTCGACCGCGCGGAGGATGAAGCCAAGAAGCTCACCGACCAGTTCGTGTCCACCGAGCACCTGCTCCTCGCGCTCGCGGACACGAAGGGCACGGAAAGCCGCACCATCCTGAGTGAGGCGAACGTCGGCGCGGACGATCTGCGCGAAGCGCTCCAGGCGGTGCGCGGGTCGCATCGCGTCACCGATCAGAACCCCGAGAATCAGTACCAGGCGCTCCAGCGCTACACTCGCGACCTCACTGAGGCGGCGCAGAAGGGAAAACTGGACCCGGTAATCGGGCGCGACGAAGAGATACGCCGGGTAATTCAGGTGCTCTCGCGCCGCACCAAGAACAACCCGGTGCTCATCGGCGAACCCGGTGTCGGCAAGACCGCGATCGTGGAGGGACTCGCGCAGCGCATCATCAATGGCGACGTCCCGGAAGGATTGAAGAATAAGCGGCTTGTCGCCCTGGACCTGGGGTCGCTGATCGCGGGTGCCAAGTTCCGCGGCGAGTTCGAGGAACGCCTGAAGGCGGTGCTCAAGGAACTCACCGAGAGTGAAGGGAAGTTCATCACCTTCATCGACGAGATGCACACCCTCGTCGGCGCCGGCAAAGCCGAGGGGGCGATGGATGCCGGCAACATGCTCAAGCCGGCGCTCGCGCGCGGCGATCTGCGCGTCGTGGGTGCCACCACGCTGGACGAGTACCGCCAGCACGTCGAGAAGGACCCGGCACTGGAGCGTCGCTTCCAGCCCGTGTTCGTTGGCGAGCCCAGCGTGGAAGCCACCATCGCGATTCTGCGCGGACTCAAGGAGCGGTACGAGGCGCACCACGGCGTGCGCATCACCGACGACGCGGCGATCGCGGCCGCGACTCTCTCGCACCGCTACATCGGTGACCGTTTTCTCCCGGACAAGGCAATCGACCTGCTGGACGAAGCCGCGTCGCGACTGCGCATCGAGATCGACTCCATGCCACAGGAGATCGACGAGGTGGAGCGGCGCATCATGCAGCTGGAGATCGAGCGCACCGCGCTGCAGAAAGAGAAGGACAAGTCTGCCGTCGAGCGTCGCAAGACCATCGAGAAGGAACTGGCCGAGTTGAAGGAGAGGTCAGCGGGCATGAAGGCGCAGTGGCAGAGGGAGAAAGAGACGCTGGGCGCCGTGGCTATCGTGCGGCAGGCAATCGAGCAGGCGAAAATCGAAGCCGAGCAGGCCACGCGCCGCGGTGATCTGCAGAAGGCGGCCGAGATTTCGTACGGGCGCATCCCCGAGCTGCAACAGAAGCTCGTGGAGGCCGAGAAGAACATTGCCAACGCCGGGGGCCGGGCGCGCTTTCTCAAGGAAGAAGTGACCGCCGAGGACATCGCGGAGATCGTGGCGCGGTGGACGGGCATCCCCGTGACGCGCATGCTCGAGGGAGAGCGCGAGCGGCTCACCAAGCTGGACAAGGAGCTGGCCAAGCGTGTCGTTGGCCAGGACGAAGCCGTCGAGGCGGTGGCCAACGCGGTGCGTCGCTCGCGCGCCGGACTCCAGGATCCCAACCGCCCCATCGGCTCGTTCATCTTCCTGGGCCCAACCGGCGTGGGGAAAACCGAGACAGCTCGCGCGCTCGCCGAGTTTCTCTTCGACGACGAGCACGCGATGGTGCGGCTCGATATGTCCGAGTACATGGAGAAGCACGCAGTTGCGCGTCTCATCGGCGCGCCACCGGGATATATCGGGTATGAGGAAGGTGGCCAGCTCACCGAAAAGGTGCGCCGCCGTCCGTACGCGGTGATCCTGTTCGACGAAATCGAGAAGGCGCACCCGGATGTGTTCAACATTCTGCTTCAGATTCTCGACGACGGACGGTTGACCGACTCGCAGGGTCGCACGGTGGATTTCCGCAACACCGTGATCATCATGACCTCCAATGTCGGGAGCTACTTCATTCTCGAGCATGCCGGCGGCGACTGGGCGCTGGTTGAGACGCAGGTGATGCAGGAGTTGCGCAAGCAGTTCCGGCCTGAGTTCCTCAATCGCGTGGATGACATCATCATCTTCCGGCCATTGGGAACGGAACAGATCGAGAGAATTGTCGACATCCAATTGAAGCGGCTGGACCGGATGCTGGCGGACAAGAAGATCAAGCTGGAAGTCACTGCCGAAGCGAAAAAACTCATCGCGGAGGATGGCTACGATCCCGCCTTTGGCGCGCGTCCGCTCAAGCGTACCATCCAGCGGCTGATCCAGAACCCGCTGGCGATGGCCGTACTGGAGGGTCGTTTCGTGGACGGCGATCACATTGTCGCGCGTCCCGACGGAAAGGGCGGGCTGGCGCTCGAGAAGACGGGCGGGGTGGTGCCTGCCGGCGTCTGAGTCTCTCCATCTGACAGGCACTCACGACACAAGTGAACAGGATCAACCGATAGAGCAGGATCGACCCGATCAACATTTGTGTTGAGCCGTCACAAGGATCTCATCGGGGTCATCTGCTTCATCGAGTGATCCTTGTTAACTGTGTCGTGAATGCCTGCTGCATTGGAACCGGGACTTGTAAATGATCCCTAATTCAGACGACGAGCAATGGATGTCCGTCGCGCTCGCGCGGGCGCGCGTCGCGGAGCGCGCGGGGGACATTCCCATCGGCGCAGTCGTCGTGCAGGATGGAAAGATCCTCGCGCAGGCGGAAAACCGGACCGTGCGGCTTCAGGATCCGACGGCGCACGCCGAAGTCCTGGTCATTCGCGAGGCGGCGGCGTCGCTAGCCTCATGGCGACTCATCGGCTGTACGCTGTACGTCACGCTCGAACCGTGCGCCATGTGCGCCGGCGCAATCGTGCTGTCGCGGCTGGACCGGCTGGTGTTCGGCGCGTGGGATGACAAGGCCGGCATGGTAGGCTCGGTAGGCGACATCGTCCGCCATCCGAAGCTGAATCACCGCGCGGAGGTCGCCGGTGGCGTGCGGGAACAGGAGTGCGCGGATCTGCTCCGCGCGTTCTTTCAGGGGCGGCGAACCGCGGGATAGCGCAGGTCAACTTCAACGGTGATGGCGTCGCGCGCCCGCACCGCGCCCCAGAGCACCTTCGGCGGCGTGATGCCGAACGTGCTCAGCGCCAGGCTTACGACGCTGCGCACGCGCAACGTGCCATCGGACTGCGGCTCCACCGTCGAGCGCAGCAGGACGTTGCGTTCCACGCCAGCGACGCGCAACGCGCCCGTCAGGGGCGCTTCCTTCGTGGACGCTGGCGGCAGTTCGTCAAAGATCTCGAAGCGTCCCGTAATGTCGCGAGCCAGGGAATCTCGATCGGCCTTGAGAGCCTTCCGCATGGCTCTCTCCATCGCGCCGCTTTGGCATCGCAGCGCGGAGACGGGCAGGTGGATGGTCACGCCGCGGACATCAGCGACGGCGCTGGAGTCGCTGTCCGCGCGTGGCACGATCGCCATTCGCGACTCGACCTCGGTGGAGGAGCAGTGCCACTTCGCGCCGATTGTCGTGGATCCCCGAATCGTGAGCGAGCTGCCTTTCGTGGCCACGAGGACGTGCGGCGTCGCCGCGCTCTGTGCACCGCTGGTGAATGCCAGGCTCGACGAGAGCACGCCCGCATACAACGCAGATCGCAAATGGGACATCGTTGAATGCAAGCCAGCAGGTATGCTCGTGTGAAGGCCAGCCGCTCGCTTCGGGCCGGGCACTCGGCCCGCGATCATGCTCTGTTGGCTTGGGCTGGGGACACGCCACGCGGACCACGCTGTGCTTCTCGTCGTGCGCTCCTTCGCTGCCGCTCAGTCC
>JANNJV010000053.1:0-6018 GCA_031395945.1 Gemmatimonadota bacterium
CCGGTAGCCGACGATCTGCCACGTGCCGTGTTCCGTGGGCAGGCGCGCTTCGGCGACGCGATGCACCAGCCGTTCGTTCTTCAGGCGGTGCGCCACCACCTGAGCAACGGTGATGAACGTGAGGGCGTGCTCCGACGCGAAACTCTCCAGCTCGGGACGGCGCGCGGACGTTCCATCCTCATTCAAGATCTCGCAAATTACGCCGGACGCGTTGAGTCCGGCCAGCCGCGCGAGATCCACGGCGGCCTCGGTGTGTCCCACCCGCTGCAAGACGCCACCCTCCCGCGCGCGCAGCGGGAAGACGTGGCCGCCATGTCTCAGGTCGCCCGGCACGGTCACTGGATCGACCGCGACGCGAATGGTCGTGGCACGATCCTGTGCGCTGATACCCGTGGTGACCCCAAAGCGCGGCGACGCATCTATGCTCACCGTATACGCGGTGCGATAGTCGTCCACGTTGGATTCACTCATGGGCGCGAGGCCCAGCTGATCCACGCGATCGCCGGTCAGCGCCACGCAAATGAGGCCGCCCGCGCGGCGGATCATGAAGTTCACCATCTCCGGCGTCACCAACTGCGCCGCGCAAATGAGATCGCCTTCGTTCTCGCGATCCTCATCGTCGGCGACAATCACGAACTTGCCGGAGCGAATGTCGTCCAGGGCCTGCTCAACAGTGGAAAATGTCATGAATGCATCATCGGATAAGTGCAAGTGACGTTCTACGTGTGATGTTGGAGGTTGGACGTCACACATCGAACCTCAAACGTCTTACATCAAACGCCCCTCCAGTAGTCGGCGTACATGTTTGGCCAGAACGTCAGCCTCAACGTGCACCAGGTCGCCCGTTTTCAACGTTCCAAGCGTCGTGTGTCGCCTGGTGTGCTCGATGATCGAGAGTTGCACGGCATCTCCGCCCGGAAGCGCAGTGATCGTGAGACTGACGCCGTCCACCGTGACCGACCCTCGCTCCACCATAAGCTCAGAGAGCCCGGACGGGAGTGCAAGGTCGATGATGAGCGCATCCCCATCCATGCCAGCATGCGTAACTCGCGCCACACCATCGACATGGCCCTGCACAAAGTGCCCGCCCAGCCGGTCCGTAGGACGCAGGGCCCGTTCAAGATTCACACGTTGCCCCGCCCGCCAGTCGCCAATCGTGGTGACCGCAGTAGTGGTCACCACTGCGGCGCACATGAAATAGCCGGCACCGTGCTCCCGGACGGTGAGACAAACTCCGTTAAGGGCGATGCTCTCGCCATCCTGCAAGTCGTCATACCGGCATCGGATGCGCAGCTCTCGCCCAGCATCTGTACTCGCTACGCGATCGATCGTGCCGACGTCGTCAACGAGTCCGGTGAACATCAGTGCTCAACGATCGCATAGGTGGTCTTCACATCTGGACCAAGCTGTCGGCGGTCCAACACAGGATACGCTTCCAGCGCCTGCAACACGTCGCGCGACGCGCCGTCAAAGGCGTGCAATGCCTCCGGCCCAAGCGCGACGGGCGCCTGAAAGATAACGAGCCGATGCGCCAACCCCTCCGTCAGCACAGCGGAGGCGAGGGTGGCGCCACCCTCGACCAACAGCGATCGGATGCCGTGCGCCCGCAACTCCTGGAAGCCTTCGCGAAGGTCGCGCGCTGCGATGACCTCGACGCCCGCGTCGCGCAGCGCCTGTACGTGGGACGAGGAGGTCGTGCGCGTCACCACAATCGTGGGAGCGTCGGACGTGGTGCGGACGACGGCGGAGTCCACCGGCGTTCGCAACGAGCGATCGAAGATCACGCGTTTGAGCGGAACGCGCGGTTGCCGGACGTCGCGAACCGTGAGTAGCGGATCGTCCGCGAGCACCGTGCCGATACCGACCGCGATGGCGTCGTGACCCGCACGCAGCATGTGCGCATCGTGGCGCGCATCCGCGCTCGTGAGGTGGCTGGTGGTGCCGCGCGCGTTCGAGATCGCCGTCTCGATGGACACGGCGAGCTTGAGCGTCGTCCATGGCAGGGTGCTCTCGGCGGCATGGAAAAAGGGTGCATTCAGCTCACGGGCGTCCTGCTTCAGGAGGCCGAACTCGACGGCGACGCCAGCCGCACGAAGGATCTCCATGCCGCCGCCCGCTTTCTCCGTGGGGTCGGCCACCGCCGCGATCACGCGCGCGATGCCGGCGGCGAGAATGGCGTCGGTGCACGGCGGCGTCTTGCCGAAATGGCGGCAGGGCTCGAGCGTCACGTAGAGAGTGGCGCCGCGGGCACGATCTCCCGCCGCGCGCAGCGCGTTCACCTCCGCGTGCGCTTCGCCGTACTTCGCGTGGGATCCTTCGCCCACGACCTGGCCATCACGAACGACGACGGCGCCGACCATCGGGTTCGGCGCCGTCTGTCCCCATCCTACTCGAGCCAGGGTCAACGCGCGACGCATGAAGGATTCACCCTCATGCGCCGCGCGCGTCGAATCTGTCATTAGAAGCCGATCCGCACTCCCACCGAGCCGTACATGCGCGAAGCATCCGCGGCGGTTGAGAACGTGTTGTAGGTGAGAACTTCGCCCCCGGAAACCATACCAATGCTGCCGACCAGCTTCAGCACCAGCAGGTTCATCGACACGTCCGCAAAATAGTTCGTCCGTGTCATCTTCGGAGGTGCGACGAGGACCGGCGTCATGGTCTGTCGGCCCACGGGCGCCAACTCATTGATCGTTGCCGAGATCGTCGTCGAGTAGTCATACGTGTCCTGTCCAACGCCGGCCGCGATGGTAAAGAGGACGAGACTCTTGCTCGCGGTCACGCGCCAAGCGGTGGTCTTGACGTCGAGATCCGTAATCGACAACGAATCGTTCCCCGTAAACCCGACGATAGTCGTCTTGGGGAGGTCGCGCTTCATGAACGACACGCCGAGGCCGGGAATGAGCAGCGATTCCTGGAGCAGCCCGACGCGCGCACCGTAGCCGATCTTGAGCGGTGTATCTGGCGTCACGTTCACGTTGTCGGTTTCAATGTTCGGGATGTAGGCCGCGCTCAGGAGCAGGTCGATGCCGCCCACGTTGGAAATCGCGAGGGGCAGGCCCTTGAACACGCCGATGGCCAGATCCACCGCCGGCAATCCGAGAAACTGATTCTTGGTCTCATAGTCCGGCCGCTGGACCGCGCCCGTGGTGGCCGGCGTCTGCGGAACCGGCAGCGAGCCGGCAAGCGCGTTCGCGCGTATGCCAAGGGCGAAATGCGGCAGGCCGCCCAGCGTGCCGCCCTGCGCCAGCGTCGTATTGCCACCGGTGATACCGATGCCGAGCTGGGGCAACATGTACTTGAACAGATCGATCGCCTGCTGACAGGCGTCCTGCAGATATCGCTCGGGTGTCAGCGGCCCTGTGCCGGCGGGACATCCGGGATCCACCGTCGCCTGCGCCTGGGCCGAGCCCATCGCGCCGAGCGACAACAGAGAAACGATAGCAATTGAACGGAACCGCATGCGTGCTCTCCTAGTCGAGTATGACCTGACCGCTGCCACGAACCACGCGGCCCAGCTGCCAGGCTGAAATTCCCGCCTCGCGTGCGCTGCGTTTGACAGCGTCCACATCGGCGGAACCTGTGATGACCACCATTCCTACACCCATGTTGAACACGCGGAACATTTCGGCTCTGGGAACCCCACCCGCGTGCTCCAGCTGCTCAAAAACGTTGGGCATGCGCCAACTCGCTGTGTGAACGACGGCGTCCAGCGTCGGTGGGAGGGCCCGATTGACGTTGCCCGGCAGCCCGCCTCCCGTGATGTGCGCCATCGCGTGCAGGCGTGGCAGCACCGGCCGCAACGCCTCCAGATACGACGTATGGACCCGCAACAACACGTCCGCCACCGTGCCTGACTCGCCTGGGAACTGCGACTGCACCCCGAGCTTCATGCGGTCGTTGAGAACGCGTCGTGCGAGAGAATACCCGTTGGTGTGCAACCCGCTGCTCTCGAGCGCCACGAGCACGTCACCTTCAACGACCCGATCCGGCCCAAGCACAGCGTCTTCTTCCACATAACCGACGACGAAGCCCGCCAGATCGTAATCGGGTGGGGTGTAGAGGCCGGGTAGTTCCGCGGTCTCACCGCCAGAGAGCGTCGCGCCGTTCTCGCGACACCCCCGTGTGATACCGGTCACAATCTCTTCGAGCACCGTAGGGTCCAGTTTTCCGAAGGCGACGTAATCCAGGAAGAACAGCGGCGTGGCGCCCTGCACCAGGATGTCGTTGACACAGTGGTTGACCAGATCGTGGCCCACGGTACCGTGTCGGCCGGCCTCGATCGCGACCTTGAGCTTCGTGCCTACGCCATCGGCGCTCGAGACGAGGACGGGATTCTTGGCGTCCTTCGGCATGCGGAACATGCCGCCGAATCCGCCGAACTTGCCCACGACGCCCGGCGTGTGCGTGGATTCCACCAGGCGCTTGATACGCTGCTTGGCGTCGTCCGCCACCGCGAGGTCCACGCCCGCGCTGCGATAGTCGATGCTCCCAGGATCCTTGGCTCTCGGCTTGACCGCTGCCGCTTTCGGCGTGGGGCGCTGTTTCTCGGTCTCGGGTGCTTTCTTCTTCCTCACAGGTCTTCCTCGAAGGCAACCAGTTTTCGGAAATCTCTCACGCGCGATGCCAGCTGTGCCGGCGTCACTTCGAGCAGCCGCTCGATGGAGAACTTCTCCACGGCGAACGACCCCATCGCCGACCCATAGATCACGGCGCGGCGCAGATTGGCATCGGAGATGTCGCCGGTTTTCGCCAGATAGCCCATGAAGCCGCCGGCGAACGCGTCGCCCGCGCCAGTGGGATCGAAGACTTCTTCCAGCGGGTAGGCTGGCGCGAAAAACACGGTGTCGCCCGAAAACATGAAGGCGCCGTGCTCGCCCTTCTTGATGATCACGAGCTTGGGCCCCCGCTTCATGATCCAGCGCGCCGCGCGGACCAGGTTGAAGCAATCCGTGAGCTGTCTGGCTTCACCGTCATTCAGCGTGATGCAGTCGACGTGCTCGAGGAGCTTGAGCAGGTCGGGTCGGCGACTCTCGATCCAGAAATTCATGGTGTCGCAGGCCACCAGCCGGGGACGCTCCACCTGGGTGAGCACGTCGAGCTGCAGCCGCGGATCGATGTTCCCGAGAAACACGAACGGCGCCTTCCGGAATTGGGCCGGGATCTTCGGGCTGAAATTCGAGAACACGCCCAGATGGGTCTCGAGCGTTTCGGCGGCGTTGAGATCGTGCCGGTAGCGTCCGCGCCACCGAAACGAGCGGCCTTCCATCTGTTCGAGCCCAGCGACATCCACGCCGCGCTTCACCAGGGGCTGCAGCTTCTCCATGGGATAGTCGTTGCCGACCACGCCAACGAGCTGCACCGGTGTGAGGTTCGACGCGGACGCGGAGAAAAAGGTCGCGGAGCCGCCCAGCACTTCGTCGGCCTTGCCGAACGGGGTCTCGACGGAGTCGAGCGCGACGGATCCTACTACGAGAAGGGACATTCTTTGGGCTTGGGCTGTGGGCGGTGGGCTATGGGCGTTGGGCTCGAGCCCAAAGCTCACGACCCAAAGCACACAGCCCAGAGAGCAATCTACATTCGGTCGGGAGCGCCGATGCCGAGCACGGCGAGGCCATTGCGCAGAACGATCTGCGCCGCGCGCGCGAGTACCAGCCGCGCCCGCGTGATATCCTCCGGCTCGTTCAGCACGTGCGCCTTGTGGTACCAAAGGTGTGTCTTGCCGGCGAGGTCGTGCAGATATGTCGCCAGGCGGTGTGGCTCGAGCGCGTCCGCGGCATCCTGCACGAGACGCCGGTAGTCGAGCAACGTCTTGAGCAACTCCTGCTCCTCCGGGAGGCCCAGCACGGAGAGGTCCGCGCCTTCGCCGGTGATCGATGTGGCGTCGATCTCGCCGACGCGGAAGATGCCGCTGATGCGCGCGTGCGCCATCTGGATGTAGTACACCGGATTCTCGTCGGACTGCGACCGCGCGAGATCGACGTCGAACACGAGCTGTGAGTCGCCCTTGCGCATGAG
>JANNJV010000058.1:0-5490 GCA_031395945.1 Gemmatimonadota bacterium
CCCCACCCGCACCCAAGTGCACGTCATCCTCGATCCGCACTCCGCCCCACCCCGGCCGGTAGATGCCGGGCTCCACCGTCACAACCGCGCCTTCAACTAGCAGACCCTCCGCTGTTTTCGCGAGCCGTGGCGCTTCATGCACCTCGAGCCCGATGCCATGCCCCAGGCTGTGACCGAAGAGATCACCGTAACCGCGGTCCTCAATGTAGCCGCGCGCGACCCCGTCGGCATCCCGACCCGTCATGCCCGGCCGAACCGCACGCGCCGCCCGGTCGTTCGCCAAGCGTACCACCTCATAAATCTCGCGCTGGTCGTCGCTCGCGCGTCCGATCACGAAAGTACGGGTGATATCCGAACAATAGCCAGCCACGCGCGCGCCGAAATCCATCAACAGAAAGTCACCGCTGCACAATCGCCGGTCGGAAGGACGCGCATGCGGGAGTGCCGTGTTGGGTCCGGAGGCGACGATTGACGGAAATGGAAAACCGTCGCTGCCGGACTGGCGCAGCGCGGCTTCGAGCGCGCCGGCGACTTCGAGCTCGCTCATGCCCGATCGGACGCGTGGCAAGGTCGCCTCAAGCGCCTGCTCCGCGGCGGCTACGGCTTCGCGAATACTTCCCACTTCGCCCGCGTCCTTCCGCTCCCGCAACGTCTCCACGAGATCAACGGTGGGACGCCACTGATAACGCGACCCCGCCTCCAACAAGCGCTGGAAATCACGATGCACGAGATGCGCGGACTCGAACCCCGCGACCTCGACGTGCGACAGCTGGACGAGCTGGGTCCACAATCCCGACCACAAGCTCTGCGGCTCGATGATGATCCGCGCCAGGTCTCCAACTTCCTCCGTGGCCTGCGTTTGATAGCGAAAGTCCGTGATCAGCAAGGTTTCTCGCGCCGTCACGAACAGCAGCGCGCTCGATCCGGAGAAACCGCTGAGATAGCGCACGTTGGCGGAGCCACTCACCAGCAAGCCATCCATGTGCGCGGCCGCAAGGCCGTCCGCCAGCGCCGCCAGGCGGCGCGGACGCTGATCAGTCATGCGCTGTCAAACGCGCGACCAGGCCACGCAGGGCCAATTCGTACCCGTACACGCCCAAACCACACACCGAACCCATGGCCGCGCGTGCGAGCATCGAACGCCGGCGCTCGGCCTCCCGCGCGAACGTATTGGTGATGTGTACCTCGACGAACGGGACCGCCACGCCGACGAAAGCGTCGCGCAGAGCCAGGCTCGTGTGCGAGTACGCGCCCGCGTTGACGATCGCGCCGGCCACTCGCCCCCGCATCGCGTGCACCGCGTCGATCATCTGGCCCTCACCATTGTATTGCGAGGCCTCGAGCTCGACACGCAATTCCTTGGCGACGACCCGCAGGCGCGCTTCGAGATCGGCGAGCGTCGTGCTGCCATACAGCTCCGGTTCGCGAGTGCCCAGAAGATTCAGGTTGGGACCATTGAGGACAGCGATGATCACCGCTGCTTCAGGCCTTCGAGCCACTGGGTGAACCTGGCGACGTCGTCGCGTGATTCCGGGCCGGCGGGCTCGCTTCCTCCCGCAGCGCCGGCCGGACTCGAGCCGGAGGGCGTTGGATGCTCAGCGGTGGCGCGCTGGGAAAAGAACTGATCGAACGAAAAACTGGATGCGGCTTGCGGTGGCGGCGGCGCCGGCGCTCCGCCACCGAAGACCGCGTCCAGTGAAAAATCCTTGGACGCGCGCCGCGCCGGCGCGCCGAGCATGGCGCCCGATCCCTCGGCCGCATTTCCCAACGCGGCGCTGCCGTCCGCGAAGGCGAAGGCCAGCGCCATCCCAGCCGCTTCGTTTTCCCGCGACACCGGCGCCGCTCCGAACAGCACGGCAAGGCCATCCTGCCGCGATGGGGAATCCACGGCTGCTGCCTTGGCTGGCGAAACGGCTTCGGCCACAGGGGGCGCGTCAGACGCAGAGAGGGACACCTGCGGCGCAGGCGCGGGTGCCTCGCCCGCAGGAACGGACGCCTCGGCAACCGCAGGAATGGGTGCCTCAGTCGGCGCTTCCCCTCCTTCGCCTGGACCACCCGCCGTCGCCAGCGCGTTGACCGGGGCCGAAGGCACGGAGCCGTTCTGCATCGACGGGAACGATGCAATTGGCCGGCGCGAGGCGACGAGCCGCAACAGATCCTTGATCGTTGGGCCGGTCGGGGCGCTTGGGGCAGATGGCACCGGGCCAGCACCTGGTTCGCCGGCAGGAGCAGATGTCACCGATGCCGGTGCAACGTCAGGCGCTTCGAGACTCGCCAGCTTTGCCAGAAGTTGTGCGTCCCCAGGCCGCTGCTCCAGCAGTGCGCGATAGACGCGGAGTGCTTCGCCGCGATGCCCCTGCTGGAGGTACAGCTCGGCCATCGTCTCGGTGACGAAGGGGCCGGACTCGACTGCTACGGGTACCGTCAGGGGCACCTTTTCAGGCGCCGCCGGCAAGGTATCGATCTCCAGCATTGGCAGGCCGTGCGTGGCGCCCGGTGAAGTCGCAGCAGGCTCCTCGGCGGCTCGAGCCGGCGCCTCGACGGACGCCTCGGGAACACGTTCGGGCGGCTGTGCGGCTACCGCCTGCGCTGGAACCGCATCGGGAGTGTTAGGACTGGGTTCGGATGCCAACGCTGTGGTTTCCAGCCCGTCCATGCCGATGGCGCCGACCGCGGGCACTTCCGCTGTCGCGGGCGATCGCGAATCGAGCTCGATCGGAATCGAGTCGGCGGCGTTCGCCGGAGCTACTGGCGGAGTTGCAGCGGACGTCGGCTCGAAGCCGATCGCCATCTCCACAGTTCCCGTTGATGGAAGTTCCCCGCCCCCCGCTGGGTGATCATCCGCGACAGCCGCCGGGACCGGCTTTTCGACGGGCGACGTTGGCGCGGCCGTGTCCTGTGGAGCGCCAAAGGGGGCCGACGGAAGCTGGTCCAGGACGATCTCCGCGGTCGGGCTGTCAGACCAGACGGGAGACGCTGGCGTCGGCGTTGAAGCCGCAGCCGGCCGCTCTATCGCCGGTTGCTCGAGAGTCCCCTCGACGGAGGGTCGAGGCACGACCGACACTACAACTGTTGCGACCGAGGAGGCTGGCGGCTGTTCGGGGACGGACGCCACCGCAGGCGCGTCCTCGATTACCGGTGTAGAAACGGGAGTGGGCGTCACCGGCGCGGGGAGTAAATCCAGCGACTTCAACTGTGCCTGGATCTCCTCGTTGCGAGGGTCGGCTTCCAGCACACGGCCATACCATGTTCGGGCGCCGGCGCTGTCCCCCACGATGAGCGCAATGTCCCCCAGATGCCTCAGCGCGATGAGATTCTCTGGGTCGAGCGATAACGCCGTCTCAAAGACCGTCTTTGCCTCTTCGAAATGACGCGTTTCGTAGAGCGCCTGGCCATATACGATGTGCCCACTCATATGGCCGGGCTGCTGCGGCAGGTAGTCGCGGCAAATGGCGATCGCCTGATCGACCTCCCCCGCTTTGCGGTATTCGTTCGCCAGGGGAGCGAAGTACCGCCGAGGGTTCTCCTCGAATTTCTTGCGCAGTTCGTCTATGCGGGCGGAACTCGCCATTTGCGATGTTTTCTGAGGGCGCGGCGGCGGCGAAAGAACGGGCAAGATACATCTTCCCGACTCAGCCAGTCAATCAGAAGTCACGCGCCGACTTGATTTTAGCTGCAGTCGCCGGATAGCTTTTCAAGCTTGTCAGTTGCTTTTTTGCGCCACCCCTCCGAGGAGTAACGCCCCGTGCTGCAACAGATGAGGAGCACAGCCAAATGGATTTGGCTGTTCCTCTTCGCCGCCTTTGTCGGCGTCTTCCTATTCGCCGATACATCCGGTCTGATCGGCGGCGCTGCCATTACGCCCACGACCGCGGTCGCAGAAGTCAACGGCCGGGACATTCTGTATATCGATTGGCAGCAGCGCGTGTCGCAGGCGATGCAGAACCAGCAGCGTTCCGGGTCGACGCTCTCGCAGGACGAGGTGCGTCAGATCGAGAATGACGTTCTGGACGAGATGATCATGCAGTTGCTCCTCGAGCAGGAGTACCGCAAGCGTGGCATCGGGGTCACGGATGAAGAGCTGCGCGAATTCGCCCGCTACGCCCCGCCGCCATTCTTGTACAACAACCCCGAGCTGCAAACCGAGGGGCGCTTCGATCCACAGAAGTACCAGCGGCTGCTGGCCAGCCCGCAGGCGCGACAGGGCGGCATACTCATAGCGCTGGAGAACTACTATCGCGGCGAGATTCCCAAGGAGAAGCTCTTCGAGCAAATCACCGACGGCGTCTATCTGACCGACGCAGAGATGTGGCGATCGTGGCAGGACGAGCGCGACTCGGCGCAGGTGAGCTACGTCGCGTGGAGGCCGCAGCCTGACTCGGCGGCGGTGAACGCCGTGAGTGATACGGAAATCAGGGCCCACTTCGACTCCAACAAGGCGGAGTACGACCGCCCCGGTCAGGCGTGGTTGTCCGTCGTCCGTATCCCGCGCACGATTGGCGCCGCCGACACGATTGCCACGCGCAATCGCCTTCTCCAGCTGCGCGCCGAGATCACGGGCGGAGCTAAATTCGAGGACGTCGCCCGGCGCGAGTCACAGGATTCCATTTCTGGTGCCAATGGCGGCGATCTCGGTCGTGGCGCGCGTGGACGCTTCGTGCCCGAATTCGATGGGCCCGCGTTCAAGTTGCGCCCTCGAGAGTTGTCCGCGCCGGTCCTGACGCCGTTCGGGTATCACCTCATCCGTGTCGACGAGCGGAAAGGCGATACGATGGCGGTTCGCCACATCCTGCTGCGCATTCAACAGAGTGACTCGGCCGCCACCGCCACGGACCGCCAGGCCGATGAGCTCGCGCGGCTTGCTGCGGCGGCGGAGGATCCGACGAAGCTCGATAGTGCCGCGAAGCAGCTTGGGCTCACGATCTATCATGTTGCCGCGGTGGAAGGGCGACCGGCCAATCTCGCGGGAATGCCAGTGCCGAGCGTCAGCGCGTGGGCATTTGGCGGAACTCGCGCAGGCGAGGTCAGTGAACTGTTCGACGACGCGAACGGCTACTGGCTCGCCCGGCTCGATTCGATCACGCCAGGCGGCGAGGCCAGCATTGACAGGGTGCGCAACGAGATTCGGGGGAAGCTCGCGCGCGACAAGGCGCTCGACCGACTCCTGCCCGTTGCGCAGCAGTTCGCGCAGCAGGCGGCGACGGCCGGGCTCGATGCCGCCGCCAAGAGCGCGAATCTGACAGTCATCAAGACTCCGACCTTCACGAGGCTCAGTTTCGTGCCCGGTCTGGGTCAGTACAGCGTGCCGATGGGAGCCGCGTTCGGCCTCCCGGTAGGAGCGGTAAGCGGACCACTCAAGGGCGACGAATCGGTGTTTGTGCTGCGTGTGGAGCGTCGCGTCAACGCGGACCGCGGGGAATTCGACAAACAGAAAGAGCAAATGCGCCGGCAACGGCTGCAGCAGCTGAAACAGCAGCGACTTCAGCTCTT
>JANNJV010000082.1:0-7751 GCA_031395945.1 Gemmatimonadota bacterium
CGCGTCCATCAGCTCGCCGATTCATTGAAGCGTGCCGAGAAAGCAAAACGCCCCTAAGAGGGGAGCTGGTCTGCCTGGTAGTATCAGTCTACCGCGGATCGGGTCAAGCCGGCGCTTGTTCCCTGGGGGTGTTCGGCTGGCCCCGACGCTCATAGAGGAAATCAAAGCCTCGCGCGTCAGCCAGAGGTAGTCGCGCTTGCCCATAGTAACGCGTCGCGTTATTATGGGGCGTGATCCGAAGCTTCGGTGACCGCGACACCGCCCGGCTCTTTGCGCGTGAAGTGCCTCGGCGGTTACCGGCGGGTCTGCAGCGCAACATGCTGCGCAAACTCGTGCTCGTCGATGCGGCTGAACGCCTGGATGACCTACGCGTACCACCAGGCAACAGGCTTGAGAAGCTCAAAGGCAATCGCGCTGGGCAGCATAGCATCCGCGTCAACGACCAGTGGCGCGTGTGCTTTCGCTGGGAAGGCGCGGATGCGTACGGTGTTGAGATTGTTGATTACCACTAGAGGTCTGCATGGCTCGCAAACACCGCCCTATTCACCCAGGCGAAGTTCTGGCCGCTGAGTTCCTCGACCCACTCGAGGTGTCTCAGTATCGGCTGGCCCAGGATATCAGCGTGCCCCCACGCCGGATCAACGAGATCGTGCACGGGAAGCGTGCGGTCTCAGCCGATACCGCGCTTCGGCTTGCCCGGTATTTCGGCACGACCGAACGTTTCTGGCTCAATTTGCAGGCGCGCTTCGACCTTGAGACGCAACGAGACGAACTCGGTCCGCGACTGAAGAAGGAAGTTCGCGTCCTTCAGCGCGCTAGCTAGAAAGTGGTTGAAGCGTCGGCGCCCAAGGCACAGGGTGCGACTGGCCATGTTGCTCTCCTGTTCTGTTACGCTCTGGCGATGATGTAGTGCACTGCCTTCGAAGTAGTCGGCGCGCCTGCCCGGATGACATTCAACGCGGCCGCGGACGGAACGGTGGAGGGGATCACCTTCCATCAGGACGGGCAGCACCCCGGAAGACGCGTCGTAGAGAAACCGTCGATAGACGTCACCAGCTTCGTAGGTCGCTATTTCAGCGTCAGCCGCTAGAGACGAGTTGCGAAAAGCTGTTTTTGTAAGCCGCTGGTACAAAAGAGCGCGAAATTCCGCTGTCCCTTTTTGGGCAGAATCCCGAGACTCCGTCCCACTCGCACGACGGAGATCGCATGGAACGAGTTGCGTTTCGGGTTTCGATGGCGCTTCTGCTGGCTCCGCTGATGCTCGCGGCACAGGACACCACTTCGCTGCCGTTCAGGATCAGCGGCTATGTGACGACGAGCTACACCTCCAGCGCGCGCGCGATCGGCGATTCGATCATCGTCGGACGGGCGTACGATCGTCGCAACAACACCTTTCTCATCAACATCGCGAACCTGACGCTGGAGCGCGCAGCGCCAACGGATCAGGTGGCGGCCGGGTTCCGCGCCGAAGCGTGGCTCGGTCCACAGGCCGCGCTCGTGAAGTCCGCCGGTCTCGACCTCGGTCCCAACGCCGACATGTGGCAGGCGTACGTGGTGCTGAACCTCCCGATGTCAGGGAAGGACCGGTACCTCCAGCTCAAGGCGGGCAAGATCGCGGCGCTCGTCGGGCTCGAGGTGGGGCAGGAGCCGCTCAATCCGAACGCCGCGGTCGGGTACCAGAATCTCCTGGTCGAGCCGTTTACCGAGACAGGCGTGGAGCTGGGCGCCAGGCTCGGACCCCGCATCGACGCCCAGCTGCGCCTGAGCAACGGCTGGGACCAGGTGGTCGACGTCAATTCCCGCAAGACGGTTACCGCTCGCGTCGGCCTTGCGCCGGACGACAAGACGCTGTTCGCGCTGACGGGGTCACTGGGTCCGGAGCAGGTGCTGAACAACTCGAGCAGTCGCAGGGCTCTTAACGTCGTTGCGTCGCGCCGAATCGGATCGGCGGCGAACGCCATCTTCCAGCTCGACTACGGACACGAAGACGTCGCTGGCTCAAAGGCGACATGGAGCGCGGCAGGCACGTGGTTGACCTACGACCTGGCCTCCAGCGCATCGCTGGCGCTCCGAGCGGACTACGTGAACGACCGGAACGGCGCGCGGACGTCGGGCATCCTGGGCTTCCCCGCCAACACCGGAATGAGCGTGCGCAGTTTCACGTCGACGCTGAACCTCAAGCACTGGGCCCACACCCTCGTTCGACCGGAGCTGCGCTTCGATAGCGCGACGCTCCCCGTGTTCGACGGCAGCAAGAGTCAGGTGTCGTACGGCGTGGCGCTGTCCTACGTCTTCTGACCGGTTCAGATCTGACTTTGCAACTCCTGCCAACGAATTCCACTCCCCTTCACTCCGAGGCGCGAACACTCATGACCCTGCACCCGTTGATGACGCCATGAACGCAATCAACCAGGCAGACACGAGCTGGATGCTCATCTCCACGGCGTTGGTGCTCCTGATGACGCCGGCCCTCGCCTTCTTTTACGGAGGGCTCGTCCGTTCCAAGAACACCCTGAACACCATGATGATGAGCTTTGTCGCGCTCGGATTCGTGGGCATCGGGTGGGCCTTGCTGGGTTACTCGCTCGCATTCTCGAATCCGGCGTCGCCGGGCGTCGATCGCTGGATCGGCTCGTTCGACAACGTCCTGCTCCGCGGGGTTGGGCTCGAGGCGCGCGGCACGATCCCGCACGTGGTCTTCATGGGGTACCAGGCGACCTTCGCGATCATCACGGCCGCGCTGATCTCCGGCTCGATCGTGGAGCGCATGAAATTCCGACCGTACATCGCCTTCATCACGCTGTGGTGCCTGCTGGTCTATGCCCCGATCGCGCACTGGGTTTGGGGCGGAGGTTGGTTGGCCAAGCTCGGCGCACTGGACTTCGCCGGCGGAACCGTCGTCCACGTGAACGCCGCGGTTGCGGCGATGGTGGTGACCATCGCGCTGGGCTCGCGGAAGGACTTCGCGCGCCAGGCGCTGGTGCCGCACGACGTCCCGTACACGCTGCTCGGTGCCGGCCTGCTCTGGTTCGGGTGGTTCGGTTTCAACGGAGGCAGCGCGCTGGCGTCCAACGCGTCCGCCGCGCTCGCGTTCACGAACACGATGCTCGCGCCGGCGGCGACCCTGGTCGTGTGGACCCTGCTGGACTTCAATCGCTCCGGCAAGGCGACCGCGGTCGGCGCCGCGACCGCGATCGTCGTCGGCCTCGTCGCGGTGACGCCCGCAGCCGGCTTCGTGAGTCCGCTGAGCGCCATAGTACTCGGCGGCGTTGCGGCGGTGCCGAGCTACTTCACGCTGCTCTACCGCGCGCGGACGCGTCTCGATGATTCGCTCGACGTGCTGGCCGCGCATGGCGTCGGCGGCATTACCGGCGCGTTGCTCACCGGCGTCCTGGCACAAAAGAGCTGGAACGGAATCGCGGACGGCGCGCTGTTCGGCAACCTTCCGCAGCTGGGAATCCAGGCCGTCGCGGTGCTTGCCACCATCGCGTACTGCGGAGCCGGAACGTGGGTCATCGTCAAGGCCCTCGCCGCCGTCACGGCCCTTCGCGCGACGCCGAAAGAAGAGGGCCTCGGCCTCGACGTCACGCAGCACGGCGAAGAGGCATACAGCAGACTGGAAGGCGCGATTCTCGTGCAGCCGCGCCAGCCGACGGGAAGCGAAGTCAAGACTGTGAACAGCTCAATCTTTGCCGACGAGCCCGGAATCGTCGGAGGAGCGGCCATATGAAACTCGTCGTCGCGATTGTCCGGCCCGACAAGCTCAACGACGTTCTCGAGGCGCTGTACCGCGCGGACGTACGCGGCCTCACGATCAGCCGCGTGCGTGGACACGGTGGGGAAGTGGAGGATGTCGAGACCTATCGCGGCATGACCGTGAAGGTCGAGCTGCACGACAAGATGCGGGTCGAAATCGGCGTATCCGATCACTTCGTGGAGCCGACGGTGAGGGCAATTCTTTCATCGGCGACCACGGGACAGGTCGGTGACGGAAAGGTCTTCGTGCTTCCGGTCGAGAAGGTGTATCGCATCCGCACAGGGGAGCAGGATCAGGCGGCGGTCACTCCGGTGTCCGTATCCGAGGAGGCGATGGCCTGACGCAGCATCGCGATTACACGTGGTCGTACGTCGGGCTCGTTGTGGCCGCCGTGTCGGAGATGAGGGAAAAGACCTCGCTGGCCGCTCAACGCCCGCACCCGTATCTTGACAATCCCTCCTCACGAGGCGCCCCACATGAGCGCCGAAGCTTCTCTCAACTCCGCGCTCGCCGACCGGTATGAGGTCGTACGGGAGATCGGCGCAGGTGGCATGGCCACCGTGTACCTGGCCCACGACAGGAAGCACGACCGTAGAGTCGCTATAAAGGTTCTGCACGCCGAGCTCGCGGCCGCTCTGGGTGCCGAGCGTTTTCTGCACGAGATCAAAGTCACGGCCAACCTGCAGCACCCGCACATCCTGGGGTTGATCGATTCGGGGTTGATCGGCGCTGACGCTGGAGCGCTGGCCGGCAGGCCGTACTATGTCATGCCGTTCGTCGAAGGGCAGTCGCTGCGGCAGCGGATCAACAAGGAGCAGCAGCTTCCCCTCGCGGACGCCGTGCGCATTGCGACGGAAGTCGCCAGCGCCATCGATTACGCGCATCGACAGGGCGTGATTCACCGCGACATCAAGCCCGAAAACATCCTTCTGCATGACGGCAGCGCCATCGTCGCGGATTTCGGTATCGCGTTGGCGGTCACGGAGGCGGGTGGCTCGAGGATGACGCAGACTGGCGTGTCGCTTGGCACGCCGAGCTACATGAGTCCGGAGCAGGCGATGGGCGAGCGCGTCATCACAGCCAGGAGCGACATCTACTCGCTCGGCGCTGTGTGCTACGAGATGCTGTCGGGTGAGCCTCCCTTCACCGGTCCGACCGTGCACGCGATCATCTCGCGCGTCATCAGCGAGGAACCGCGATCGCTCAGCGGACAGCGGCGCAGCGTGCCGCCGCACGTCGCCGCGGCGGTGAGTCAGTCGCTCGAGAAGGTGCCCGCGGATCGTTTTGCGACCGCCCATGATTTCGCCGAAGCACTGAAGAATCCTGCGTTCACGTTGTCCACGGCAGCATCGACGGTAACAGGGCGTGACGAGAGACGTCGGCCGGCGTTGTACGCCGTGACGACGCTGGCGATTCTGCTGGCCGTCGCAGCAGCCTGGGGCTGGATGCGGCCAACCGAGCCAGGTCAGGTTGTGCGGTCGCTGCTCACGTTCGACTCGACTGAGATCCTCATGCCGGGTGGGTCGTGGACAACGCGGCTGGCATTGTCACCCGACGGCTCGCGTTTGGCTCACATCGGTGGCCGGCCGTCGAAGCTGTTCGTGCGCGAACGGCACCAACTCGAGGGCGCGGTCGTGCAGGGCTCCGAGGGGGGTGCCTCGCCTTTTTTCTCCCCGGATGGCAAGCACATTGGCCTCATGCGGGAGCTGAATCTTCAGATAACGTCGCTCGCGGGCGGCCCACCTACCCTCGTGACAGACCAACTCATCGGTATGTCCGGTGCCTCATGGGGGCCAGATGGGTTCATCATCGCGGACGGTAGTGGGCTAACGGCGCTGGTTCGCGTGGAAGCCAGACGCGGTGCAGCGCCAGCATTCTTCACGGTGCTGGACACAGCCGCGGGCGAAATCGATCACGCCTGGCCGGACGTGCTCCCCAATGGGAAAGGGGTGGTGTTCAGCAACGCGACGAGCCTCCCGAACGCCAGGGGCTCCTGGTCGCACTCCATCGCGGTCGCCGCCATTCCGTCGGGAAAGCATCACGTACTGCTGCACGACGCGGTTCATGCGCGCTACGCGTCGTCGGGACATCTCGTCTATGTGACTACCAACCGAACGTTGATGGCCGTGCCCTTCGACCAGGGCTCGATGCAACTGATGGGTGAGCCGATAGTCCTCGCCGACGGAATGCGGCTGGGCCTGTTGGGTTCAGTCGACCTCTCGGTCTCGGCGAATGGCACACTGCTGTATGGCCGGGATGGTGGACTAGGCGCATTTGGGCTCGCCTGGGTGAACCGGGAAGGCCGGAGTCAGCTGATTGATTCCGCATGGACGGGCGTCTTTTTCAATCCAACCATCTCGCCGGACGGTTCCCGTCTCGCCATCGACGTCGTTGGCGCGGGCGGGAACTTCGTCTGGATCAAACCACTCGATAAGCGTCCTGCGGTCAGGCTGACATTCCCCATGAGTGACAGTGCCCAGACGCGGTATACCGACCATGGTCAGTCGGCATGGACGCCGGATGGAAGGTCGGTCACCTTCAGCTCGAAAGAACGCGGTTACTCCGAGCTCTGGACACAGCGCGCGGATGGTGGCGCAAAGGCCGCACTGCAGCTGCGGCTGAAGAACATGGATGTCTGGGGTCCAGCGTGGTCCCCGGACGGAAAATGGTTGATCTTCCAGTTGGGCACCGGAAATGGCGACATCGCGGCAGTCCGACCCGGCATCGATACCAATCCGACAACGCTCCTCGGATCGCGCTTCAATGAGGCCAATCCCGCGCTCTCGCCCAATGGACGCTGGCTGGCGTACGCGTCCGATGAGAGCGGCCAGTTCGAGGTTTACGTCGTCCCATTTCCCAACACAGCGGGCGCGAAGTGGGTGATCACCACTCACGGCGGGACAGAGCCTCTGTGGTCGCGCAAAGGAAACGAGCTGTTTTATCGGAATGCCCAGGGGAACCTCGTGGCCGTCCAGGTGCAAACAGGGACTGAGTTCTCGCGCGGCGCTTCCTCCAGGCTGTTTGCCGCTCGGGGCATAACCTCGAACGCCGACGAGGGGACGGATCCCGCGCTACTCGCGTCGTACGGGATTGCGCACCAGTATGCCGTGTCACCGGACGCCCGTCGCTTCCTGATGATCCAGCAACTGACGCCGCGCGCCACCGGCAAGCTGATCGTCGTGGACAACTGGTTTGAGGAGCTCCGCTCGAAGATGCGCTTGGAGCCGAGATAGCCGTCGCCGGCTTTCTTCGAAGCTGACCATCAGACTTCATGAACGCACGAGGCCGTCCTTGATCACCGTCTTGGCGCCGAGGATCGGACCGCGTCGGCGGAGTCGCTCACCACCGTGTGACCCAGGTATGCGACGCGGTCCTTCTCTGGCGACACGAGCGCGCCACCACTGGTGAAGAAGTCCGGAGCGCTGGGAGAGGGCACCATCCACGCCCGCCGCAGCGCCATGTGCCGCTCACCCCCGCCCACCTCGCGCACCACCGCGACACCGTAAGGCAAGTACTCACGCGCCCATCGGGCTCGATACGCCGCAATCGAGTCCGGCTGCATCACGAACTTCGCGATCGCGCCACCCGTCGGGGTGCCTGAGTCCGGGAACACGAAGTCGATATGATGGTGAACGTCGATGAACGCCGGCGTCACCAGCCTGCCGCGCGCGTCAATCACGCGAGCCTGCGACGATCGCGGCGCCAGGCTGTCGGCCACGACCGCTGTGATCCGATCGCCGGTGATCACGACCGCCATGCGCTCACGAACGGTCACGGTGTGCGTGTCGAGCGCGCGTTGCGAACGATCAGCGACGGCGCCTTCTGCGCGCATACCGGCTGGGCGAGCAACACGGACAACAGGGGTCCGAGCCACGGACTCTGGACTGAGCGGCTCACGGAGGCAGTCGGCGGAGTCTCGTCAAACCGCTGCCGCGGGCGCCGGACCGGCATCGACGAAGCACCTGTTCACCGGATCGATGTAGAAGTTCAGTCC
>JANNJV010000099.1:0-3670 GCA_031395945.1 Gemmatimonadota bacterium
GATCGGAGCTGGCGCCGGCGCACGTGGAAGTCATCACGCCCTGGCCCGGCATTGCCACCGGCCTGACGCCCACACTGGCGCCGACGACGTTCTTCGCGGCCAACGCCTATGTGCTGGTGGAGTCGCCCATCCTCGTCGGGCAGTATCGGCAGTGGTCGTTCAGCGTCGATCACGTGCCGCATCACATCGCGTACCTGGGTCAGCCGGGGCGTCCGGCGTTCGACACGTTGGCGTTCAGAAACGGCGTGGAGCGCATGACGCAACAGGCGGTGCGCCTCTTCGGTCGCGCCCCATATCGCGAATACCATTTCCTTTTTCAGGACCTGGCGTGGGGCGGGCTCGAGCATCACAACTCGGTCACCCTCGGTGCGCCGAGCGATCAGTTGACGCGCGATCCGAACGCGGTGCTCGCTGAAACTGCGCACGAGTTCATTCATACGTGGAACCTGATGCGGATCCGGCCGGCGCAGTACGTCGGCGTGACGTACAAGCAGATCGAGCCCGTGCCGACGCTCTGGTTCAGCGAAGGACTGACGATTTTCTACTCGGACCTTCTCCTTCGGCGCGCACAGCTTCCCACGTGGGACAGTACGCGCGTCGGCCACATGGAAGGCATCATCGCCCGTTATCTGTCTCAGCCGACCTACTCCCGGTTCTCGGCGGAGCAGGTCAGCAACGTGGCGTACAATGCGCCGCCGGACGCACTGGGTGATTACAGTGGGAGCGCACATCTCTTGGGCGAGGTGCTGGGCTCCATGCTCGACCTGGTCGTGCGCGACGCCACGAATGGCCGTCGGTCGTTCGATGATGTCATGCGGCTGATGCTCGAGCGCGCCGGCGGCGACCGCGGGTTCGTGGGTGCCGACATCGAGCGAGCCGTGGCCGACGTGTGCTCCTGTACCGTGGCCCCGTTCTTCGCTGCGCACGTCCGCGGTGCTCAACCCGTGGATTTCAACCGGTATCTCGGCTCCATCGGCTTGCGCGCCACCGTGACACGGGAGCCCGTGTTGCGCGAGGGGCAGCCAGCTGCGGACATCAGACTGTGGGCGTGGAATCCGCCGAGCGACACGCTCCTGTCGCTCCTGGTGAATAACCCCGAGACAATCTGGGGACGCGCCGGACTCCACAGCGGCGATCGGGTGATGTCCATGAACGGCGCGCTACCGAGGACGTGGAACGACTTCAGGTCGGTGCTGAGTCGGGTGCGTCTCGGTGACACCGTCACTTTCATTGTGAGAGCACCACAGGCAGCTGCGCCACGAACGGTACGCGTGCTCGTGGGGGGCCACGATCGGCCAGTCGTTCGGGTCACGCCAGTCGTTGGCGCCACGGCGAAGCAGGTACGGCTTCGGGATGCGTGGGTGCGGGGCGCGCCGTAGTCACTGGCTGTTGCCGGATCAAGTAGTTGGAAATGCGCGGATGCTTGCAACACGCGTTCGGCGAGATATATCCGAGCCATGCGAAAATATTCCCGGAGTGAGTTTCTCAGCCTGACCGCGATGCTCGCCGGCGCTGCGGCCCTCGCAAAGCTCCCCTTCAATAAAGCGATGGCGCAGAATGCACCGGTCGCGCCGTTTCCCGAGTCGCCCGACTTCATACTGATCAACGGTAGGGTACTCACGATGGATGGTGCGCTGCCGCGCGCGCAGGCGCTGGCGGTGAAGTACGGGCGGTTCGTGGCGGTGGGTTCGAACGCCGACGTGCGCAACCTGGCCACCCGCGCGACCCCGGTCGTCGATGCGGCCGGGATGACGGTGGTGCCGGGTTTCATCGACTGCCACTGTCACCCGCGCGGCGTCAACGAGCTGTACGAAGTGAACGCGAACCTCCGCAGCGTCCGTGAGATCCAGGACGCGCTGCGCAAGAAAGCCGCGCAGACGCCGGCGGGGTTCTGGGTGCAGGGCTACATGTTCGACGACACCAAGCTCTCGGACGGCCCGCTTACGCGCCGGCACCTGGACGACGTCTCAACGACGCATCCCGTCGGCGTTCACCATCGCGGCGGCCATACCAGCTTCTACAACAGCAACGCGTTCGAATTGGCGAAAGTCACCCGCGACACGCCCGATCCGGATCACGGCCGATTCTTCAGGGATGCGAATGGTGCCCACAACGGCCGAGTGGCCGAGCTGGCACGCAACGCGTTCAATTCCGTGGGGAAGAGCCAGGAGTTCACGCCGGAGCAGCAGCGCGAGCGGTCGCGGCTTGGCATGCAGCACATGTCAAAGCTCTTCGCCGCTGCGGGATTGACCTCGGTGCATGACGCGGGCGCGGGTGCGGACTCGATCCGCGCGTACGAAGACGCGCGCGCGGCAGGCGAGCTGCGGCACCGCGCCTATATGATGATCCGTGGTCCGTACGAACGGTTGCGCGACGCCGGTGTTCGCACCGGGTTCGGCGACGAATGGATTCGCGTGGGCGGCGTGAAGCGTACCGCCGACGGGTCGGCGTCAGAGCGCACGATGCGGATGAGCACCCCATACGTCGGCACCACCGACTATGGCATCCTGACCATGACCCAAAAGGAAATCGATGAAATCGTTGAAGACGCGCACCGGAACGGCTGGCAGATCGGCATTCACGCCAATGGCGACGTGACTATCGACATGGTGCTGAAGGCATATGAGCGCGTTCTGCAGCAGTGGCCACACCCCGACCGCCGCCACCGCATCGAGCACTGCACACTGGTGAATCCCGACCTGCTGCGCCGCATCAAAGCCACCGGCACCATCCCGGCCCCCTTCTGGACGTACGTGTACTATCATGGCGAGAAATGGGCGGAGTACGGAGAAGAGAAGACACGCTCGATGTTCGCGCACCGTTCGTTCCTGGACAGCGGTATCAACGTGGTGGGCGCGTCAGACTACGGGCCCGGTCCCTTCGAGCCCATGATGGCAATCCAGAGCATGGTGACGCGGACCGACTACCGCGGACGTGTCTGGGGCGCCAACCAGAGGGTGACCGTGGATGAAGCGCTACGCATTGCCACGGCGAACGGCGCGCGCGCGTCGTACGAGGAGAGCCTCAAGGGCACCATCACCGCGGGCAAGCTCGCGGATTTCGTGATGCTGGAAAAGGATCCACACGATGTCCCGCCCGACACGATCAAGGACATCAAGGTGGTGCGCACCGTTGCAGGCGGACGGACGACGTTTGCCGCGGGCTAACCAAGCGCTTTCGTGGGATCGAACAGCACATCCGAATAAGACCGAATAGATCCGAATGGTTCCGGTGCGAAGGTGAGACTCACTCCCCCGGGCCGTGATATTTGGTTAAGAACCACCATTCAAGTCCGGCCCGCAACGTAAAGTCCAACCCTCGCACCGGAACCATTCGGATTCATTCGGAACCATTCGGATCAACGCTGTTGGAAATGCGCGGAAGCCTTAAGAGGTAAGTGACGCGATCAGTGCCGCGATCGCCGAGCGCAGCGCGGTGGCGTCAGCCGCATCGAGACGCCGCGAACGCGCCATCGCGTCCACTTCGTTGAGGAATGCCTCGAGCTGGTTGATGGCAGTGTTGTTGTTGCCAAGCCCGATGGACCTTGCTGCGTGCTCGAGCTTGACTGTGAGTGAATTGCCGTTGCCCGCGTTGATCTTGCCGTCGGCAACGAGCTGGCCGACCAGCGCCAGTTCGTCCTGCATGCCCGTCTCCACCACGCGCTCGACCT
>JANNJV010000114.1:0-2134 GCA_031395945.1 Gemmatimonadota bacterium
GTGGCGCCGCGGGTCGCTGGGGATTCATCGGAGCTCAACGGACTGACAGAAGACGGGTTGCGCAGGAAAGCGACGTAGTTGTCGACGTTGGGGCGCTGGAATGCTTGAAAGGCATTCAGCGACTGAAAGGTCTGCGTCAGATCCAGGACACTGATGTTCTGACGCGACGCCCTGGCTGAAGCGCGATGAAACGTCAGTTCTTCGGCAATTTGGCCGAATCCCTCTTCGATCCAGGTCTGCTCCTGCGGGCGCACCGGGTTGGCTGCCAGCCGGCGCGAAGCATTTATGAGGTGCCACAGGCTGTGCGCCCCCGCCCGGGGCAGCTGCTGAAGAAGCGCCGCCTTCTGAATCATCCCACCGGCGGCGCCGTTGGGGTCCGCCGCGACGATGTACAGCATTTCCGCCACGTTACTGCCGCCGCAGGCAGGGAGTGGGGTGGACGGGTTCGGCGTCGCGGGGCGGAGATCCCTTGCCAGGAACAACACCGTGGGATGTGTCGGCAAGCTGGCCGCTGACGCGTTCATCGCGCGTGTGAATACGAGCACGACACGAGTGTTGTTGTCGATGTCCGAAGGGTTACCGATGTTGAGCGACACAGCGGGATTCCAGAGGGTATCGAACTCCTGGCCGACCGCGGCGTACTCCGCGTCGGTGAGCCCGGCCGAGGGGTTGGTATTGTCGGCGACGACCACGGCGGTGGTGCTGATCGCGACAACGCGGCCGGTACGAAGAACCGGGTTGGTACACGCGTCCGTAAGATTCGCGTTGAAGGTGTACGCGTCACCTACGGCGAGGCTCGCGAGCGAGTTGACGCCGACCGCGTTGCCGCGGATTCCGGAGGCGACACTGGTCGACGCGAACTCCGATCGCTCGAGCACACGAGCGCCAGGTGGCGATGGAGCGCGGACCGCCGCGAGCGTGCCGGTTGTCGTGAGCTGAACCGCCAGGGCTGCGTCCGGAACGAGATCGGCATTGAACGCAATGAGAGCGAATGTGGCACCCGAGTCACTCCCCGACAGACACACCCCGGCTCCGCCCAGGTCCGTGACTACCTGCCCCTTGGCGAGCAGCCGCGCACGGGTGGGTTCACAGGTGCCCGCGACGCCCCCAGCCGCGGAAAGGAAAAACTTGAAGAAGAGGCTGGAGTTCCGAACCGTGGCGGTGACCTGAACCACCCCTGGCGCGGTCGGAGTCACCGTCACGCTCACCCGGCCCAACTGGTCGGTAGCGGCAGACGTCGGTGAGAGGTCAGCGGTGCCCGCGCTGACGCGGAAGTCGACCGCGATTCCCGCAAGCGGAATCGAATCGCGTCCCTTCACCTCCACGACGAGTGGGACACTCAAGGGCTGCCCCACCGTGCCCGCCTGCCAGTTGCCGGAAATGGACGACAGGCTTGCGGGACTCACCCCCGGGCTCGTCCCGTCGGCGCAGCCGACGACGAGCGCCACCGCGATGAGCCGGCAAACGCCTTTACGAACGAGCATTCAAGTTCTCGAAGATGCTCGCGAGCCGGGCCGCGCTTGCCTCCCAGGTAAACTCGCGCGCGCGCGCGATACCGCGCGCCACGCGATCCGGATGACGGCCCGTCTCGATCGCCGCGCAGACCGCGGCAGCGAAATCGGCTGGCTCGTCCAGGTTGCAGAGCCACCCTGCATCGCCGAGGGTTTCCGCGCTGCCCTCGGCGTTGCCCGCGACCACGGGTGTGCCGCACGCGAGCGCTTCCAGTATGGGAAGCCCGAACCCTTCGTGCCGGGACGGGAAGAACAGACAGCCCGCGCGATGGTACAGGGTGTGAAGGATGTCGTCGGACTGTTGTCCAAGAACGCGCATCCTGGATGTAACCCCAAGCTGCTGCGCCCGTTCGTCGACCGCATGCCAGTCCGGGAACTCCTCGCCCACCAGCACCCAATGCAGACCTGGGACGGACGCGAGCACGTCGGGACCCACGATGAGATTCTTGTGGGTCTTGAGATTCCCCACCGACAACATGAAGGGACCAGCCGGCAGGAGGCTCGCGATCGCCTGTGGCAGGGGTTGCGGCGCCGCGAAGAAGCGCTCGTCGATCCCATTGGGCACCACCTCGATCTTGTCTTTCAGATCCGGCCACTTGGCGAGCAGCTCGCGCTGCGTGAAG
>JANNJV010000332.1:0-1710 GCA_031395945.1 Gemmatimonadota bacterium
GCGCACTGGCCAATCGCGTGCTCACGCGCAGCGGGTTCCAGATTCTCGAAGCTGCGACCCCAACGAAAGCGCTGGAGCTGGCGCAGGAGCTCGGGAATTCCATCCACTTGATTCTCAGCGATGTCGTCATGCCGGAGATGAGCGGGCCGGCGATGGTGTCGCGCCTGGCCGATATATGTCCGACAGCGCGCGTGCTGTACATCTCCGGGTACACCAACGACGAAGTGATCGGCCGCGGCCTGGAAAATCCGGGCGTCATGCTGCTGCAGAAGCCCTTCAGCGCGCAGGAGTTGGTGGAGCGCGTGAGGCAGGCCCTTGACGTACGGCCGGAGGCTATTACCAGCGCCAGTATTTGAAGGAAAATTGCCACTGGTGACGCGGGTCGCGTCAGGACAGTCTTAGATGATGGCCATGACGACCGTATCCAAGGGCAATTCGATTGAAATCGACGTCGTACGCGCATCCCTCGAACCGGATTACGAAATCCTCGAGGAGTTGGGCCGCGGCGGAATGGCCATTGTATACCGCGCGAAAGAGCGGGAGCTGGACCGCGAGGTGGCCATCAAGGTCTTGCCGGCCATGCTGGCCATGGACAACGAGTTCGTGGAACGCTTCCAGCACGAGGCGCGCACCGCGGGCAAGCTTGAACACCCCAACATCGTCCCCATCTATAGAGTAGGCCGTTCGGGGCACGTCATCTATTTCGTGATGAAATTGCTCCAGGGACAAAGCCTGGGGCGGGTGTTGAAGGAGCGCGGGAAGCTCAGTGTCGGCGAAGTACGACGCATCCTGATCGAAACGGCCAGCGCGTTGGGGTACGCCAGCAGGCGCCACGTGGTGCACCGCGACATCAAACCGGACAACATCCTGCTGGATTCAGAGGGCCGCTGCGTCATCACGGACTTCGGCATCGCCAAGGCGCCGGGCGGGCAGAACACCGCCGCGGGCACGTCGCTGGGCACGCCGAAGTACATGAGCCCCGAGCACGCGCAGGGTATCAAGCTGGATGGACGGAGCGACATGTACAGCCTGGGCATCGTGGCGTACCAGAGCCTCACCGGCGCCACGCCCTTCGATGCGGAAGATCCCTTCGCCATCCTGTACAAGCACATCAACGAACCATTGCCCCGCCCCGAGTTGCACAGCGACGAGGAGTTCGCGCTGTACGCGGTGATCGAACGGATGCTCTCCAAGAAGGCGGAAGACCGGTTTCAGAGCGCCGAAGACATGGTCATCGCGCTGGGGGGCCACGTGTCCGAGCCCACGCTGGTGAGTCAGACGCTGCCCTCGCTTCTGGTGGCCGGCCAACCCACCGAGATCATTCCCACGCCAACGTACGGCACTCGCATCAAGCGGTTCTGGACCAGTGACTGGCGCGCGTGGGCGGTGGGGGCGGTGCTGATCGTGGTGGCGGGCACCGCGGTCAATCTGCTGACGGCACCTGAGGCGCCCCCGGCGGCTTCGATCGCGCCCGGCACCAAGACGCCGGTCCCGCCGGTGGTTGGCTCGAGCACCGGTGCAGCGAGCGCACGACTGGCCGGTGATTCTGCCGCGGCAGCAAGAGCGGCGGTCACGCCACCCGCAGCGACAAAGACCGCGCCGCCTCCGGTGCGTCAGGCGTTCTCCAAGTGCCCGGCGCGTTCGACACAGCCGACGCTTCTGGTGGACAACATTCCGCCGCAGCGGCGGGGGACGACGCTGCCGGTGAAC
>JANNJV010000342.1:0-2607 GCA_031395945.1 Gemmatimonadota bacterium
GTTCACCGCGTTGGCGCCACCCGCCATCAGATAGCCGCCCACGAAGACGACCAGCACCAGCTCCCACCCGGGACGGCCAGCAACGAACATCGGCGCGATGGTCGTGACCAGCAACAGCGAGATGATCCTCGGCTTCGTCAGTGCGACGAAATCGCGCAGCAGTACGCGAACGCCGCCAACGGTCATCGTAGTGTCGTTCATGCGCCGGCGTCAGCCGTGGCAGCGCGTCGGGCGAGATATGCCGCAATGAACAGGGCGAGCCACACGCCAACGCCGACGGCCTGGTGCAGCACCCGCAGCGTCACCGGCAACGTCGCGAGGACCATGGCGGCTCCGAAACACAGCTGAAGCACGACGAGACCCGCCGCCGCCTTCGTCGCGCGCTGCACGACTCTCGATTCGCCGGCGCGACGCGATACGGCGATCGCGATGGCAAGCACATGAAAGACGAGCAGAAATGCAGCGATCCGGTGCGTCAGCTGTACGTGCGCGGCACCCCCGGACACCCCCGCCGGCCTGTCGCCGCACAAAGGAAAGCCCGTGCAGGCCACGGCGGCGCCGGGCACCTTCGCGACGAGCCCGCCGAGGACCACCGTGACAAAAGCGAGGGCGGCACCGGCACCGATGGAGCGCATTGCGCGAGCGGACGCTCCCTCACGGCGGGCAGCATCGCCGCCAAATGCGCCGGCGCGGACGGCCGCGACGCAGAGCACGGCCAGCAGGGTCATGGCCAACGTCCAATGCGCGACCGTGGCAAGCGTGGTATTGCCAAGCTTCACCGTCAGCATTCCCAGCAATGCGACCGCGATCACCAGGACGAGCGCTGCGCCGGCCGGCCGCCGCGCGCCTCGCTCGGCCGTCGCGTCTGGATGGTCGGCCTGTTTCCCCGCGGCCATCCACAGCCACACGATAGACAGGATGACCAGCACCGCCAGCAACCGGTGCGTCCACTCGATCATGACCGTGGCGTGGTGGAAGGGCGGTATCCATGACCCGTTGCATTTGGGCCAGTGGTCACCGCATCCCATCCCCGATCCAGAGATGCGCACGATGCCGCCGAACACGAGATGCAGGTAGGTGAGCACCACCGCGATGGTTGCCACACGCGACAGCCTCATCGCGCGACCTTCATGATCATGTCGGGGCGCGGCTTGGCATGATCGCGGACGCGCGTCCACGTCGCTGTCAACACGAACGCGAGCGCGATGATCGGAACGATGGCCCACAGCAACTCCACCATCATTCTGGGCCGGGGGACATTGGCGTCTGCCTGCGACGTGCCCTTGCGCACCACCGACTGCAGAATCGCTACATGACCCACCGCGCATGCCAACGCGCAGAGCGCGAAGACGATGACGCCCGCGTTCATTAGAAAATGGTGAGGTTGATGTACTTGCGCGGGTTTCGCTGGAAATCGGCCATGAGTGAATCCACGCGGGTGAGCAGGTTGCGCGCGTCGCGGTAGAGCATGGAATCGGTCATGAACTTGCCGACGGTGCCTTCGCCGCGCTCCAGTCGCGCGAGGATGGCTTGCAGCTGCGTCGTGTTGGATGACAACCGGATCATGAGCGAATCCGCGTTCGCGGCCGTCGTGCGGAAGCTGGCCATCGTCGCGGCGACCTGTGCCGAGTCCACCGCCCCTGCCGCGCGCCGGAATGACGCCATGGTGAGGGTAAGGTTCCTGTTCTGCTCCGCCGCCACCGCAGACATCTGGACGGCCAGGCGGTTCATAGTGGCAGCGGTTTCTCGCAAGTCGCGCATGCCACCCGCCTTCACGAAGTCGGTCTCGAGGCCGGCCGTGATACGCCCAACCGACGCCATGATGGAGTCGGCGCGCCCAGTGAGCGCGTCCAGCCCGCCGGTGGCGGAGCGCGTCGGAACCGAGTCTCCGGGCTGATACGATTGCGTGCTGGGCCCGGTGGTCTTGAGCGCGATGGCAGCGTCGCCGAAGATGCCCACAGGAACCACTTCCGCGACCGCGTTGCGGGGCACCTTGTATTTGTCGTTGACACGGATGTCCGCGTCCAGGAAGCCATCGTCGCGGAGCCGCACATCGCTGACGTACCCGATGGTCACTCCGGCCAGCAAGACCGGCTGTCCCTGCTTGAGGTTCTGACCCCACGCGAACCGCGCGTTCAGCGGGTAGCCACTGCTCAATCCACCGCGGGCCAGCCACAGGGTTCCGACGACCAGCACAATGGCGGCGACCGTGAGGAGAATGCCGACGGTCACTTCGTCGCGTCGTTTCATGCCTGGAGGAAGGGTGCGAACAGGGCGGCTGTGAGTGCGTCGAGCACGAGAATCGTCACGGACGTGATGACGACGGACGTGATGACGACGGCGCGCGCTGTCGAGCGACCAACTCCTTCCGCGCCAGCGCCTGTAATGTAGCCCTCATAGGTGCAAACGACAGCGATGGCGAAGCCGAATAGCGTCGCCTTCATGAGGCTGTACACCACCTGGAAGACTCCAAACGCCAGCCGCACGCCGTCCTTGAAGTCCTGGATGCGCATGTCGGTAAAGGCGACGGAGATTGCGAAGCCGCTGAAGACGCCTACCGCGTCCGCGATAATCGTCAAGACCGGCACCATGATCACCGCGGCGATG
>JANNJV010000349.1:0-6592 GCA_031395945.1 Gemmatimonadota bacterium
CACGGAAGATGGGCATCGCGCGGAACTCGTGATTCACGGATATGGTCCGCCCCAATCCCGACGCGCAAGCGATCAGTTCGCGCGCCTCGCGGACACTGGCGGCGAACGGCTTCTCGCACAAAACGTTGGCGCCCGCCTCCATAGCTGCCACACAGTGGCGCGCGTGCAGCGCCGGTGGGCTTGCCACGATCACGAACTCCGGTCTTGCCTGCGAGAACAGCTCGCTGGCGTCGCCAAACACGGGGACGCCCGATTGCGACGCCGCCGCGCGCCGGTTTTTGTCGGGGTCCGCCGCGCCAACGACTTGGACTCCTTCCACCCCGCGCAGCGCCGGCAGATGAATTGTTGTTCCTGCTTCGCCGAGTCCGATGATGCCGACCCGCGTCATCTCGGACGCCTGCAGAATGCGATGAGGGAGCGGCCGGTTGGCAACTGAAGTCCCGCGCGAATGGCCCGTCCTTCCATGCGAAGCCAGGCGCGTTTGACGGTCGCCGACCACGCCGGCGATTTCCGCAATGGTTTGGAAACGACCTCGAACGACGTGTGTGCCTGTCGCGTCCGCGCAGTGCGCACTTCGCCCGGGATCTCCGCGAGCCCCAGCAGCGCGTTGATCCGGCTGAGGCGAAGGATCTCGAACCCCGAGTCGCGCAGTTTCTCTTTGAGCTCTCTCGGCTCGTACTTGTGCCAGACGGCGACCGGGTCGTCGGGCACATGGGGAAATGCCTGAACGTTCGTGCGAATGAACAGATGTCCGCCAGGCTTCAGCACCCGGTGCATCTCGCGAAGGGCCACGCGATCTCCACCGTTCAGCGGCAGGTGCTGCATCACGTCGAGACTGATGATGGCATTCACCGACCCGCTCGCAATCGGCAGCGCGGTCGCCGATGCCGACGCCACGGTTGGAAAGCCGGACGTCGCCGCTGCTCGCAATCCCTCCATGCCGGGATCGACACCCACCAGACGCCAGCGCGGCCGAATCCCCGCGAACCAGCGCATTCCCTGCCCCGATCCGCAGCCGACGTCCAGCAGCACGCCCTCGTCGGGAAGATCGACCGTCGCGAAGAGCATGGTGGCGACATCGCGCATCCCCGCGGTCCACCAGTGGGTCGCCTCGAACTCACGCCAGTAGGCGTAATACTCCGGCGTGAAAATCGGTGGAAGTGTCATTCCGCCCTCGCGAAAGCCTCGAGCAGTGGAGCAACCCACGCCAACCCGCGACGCGCCAGCGGCGTGCGCCGCAGCGCGGCGTACACGGGTACGAACGAATTCCCGACGCGCCCCAAGTTACCGCGCTCTTCGTCGAGCACCCGGGCCGCTTCGACGCGCACCCGGTGGAAGCCAGCTGATCGCAAGGCACGACGTAGTTCCCTCACGGAGTTCGGACGATGGTGCTGGTACCTCATGCCCGTGCGGAACCGGACGTAGCGATCGGCGTAGCGTCGAGGAACCATGCCGACACCCCACACCTGAACGTGCGGCTCAGGAAGGAGCGAGAACCTGTTCACCGTACGCAGCGCGATGTCGCCTGGTGGCGCCAAAACACGGCGAGCCTCACGGAACACGGCCACCGGGTCAGCGCAATGCTCCAGAAGGCCCAGAGCGGTCACGCGGCTGAACGTACCCTCTGGAAAAGGCAGCGCTTCGGCACAACAGCATACCAGCGGGACTCGAGCGTCACGCAGTTCGGGGCGCCGCCGCGCGATGACCAGCCATCGCATGGCGATGTCAATGCCGATGATCGGCACGCCGCGGTGTACCGCTGCGGCCAGCAGGTCGCCGGTGCCGCATCCCAACTCCAGCCATCGTTGGCCGTTCCCCGCAGGCGCAGGCAAGGACTCGAGCCATTGCTTCGAGCGTGCGAATGCACCGATCACGTGCTGCACATATCGGTCTGCCAGGGAGCGCGGTGTATCGGGGGTGATTTCCCAGTATGCGCGAACGCTCGCCTCGAAATCGAGGTCGCGCGTGATTCCCTCGATCCTGCGCGCTTTGGCCCGATCGCCCTCGAAATCGATCCATGGGTCGGGGAAAACACGAAAATCGGGAATCCCGCAGACAATCGGATACTCCGCGGGGCAGCGGCGGCAGGTGTACGCCTCCGGGGACTGCTGCAGCGGCCCGCGGCATCTGGGGCACACGAATTCCATTTGGGTCATCGGCCGCGCAACTTGCGGATGCCCGCGCGCAAGGCCATGTACGCGTCGAAGGTGAGCGTTCCAAACGCTTGCAGGCGTCCGGGACCACGAAGGAAATAGGCATCGAGTCGAGGAAGCCGGAGCGGGTCGTCGGCGCGGTGCAGCGGGGCCAGCACCGTCGTGCACGCCCAGCGGCAGACCGAGCTGGCCGCGCGTACCACACGGTCGTCGAAGTAGCCGTACGGATACGCAAAGCCATCCACACGTCGCCCCGTCTCTCGTGCGATGTCCTCGCACGAGCCGGCGATCTCCGTGCTCAGCAATGGCTCAGCGACCTGGCGCAGGTCTGGATGCGTGCGGGTATGCGCACCCAGGGTCAACCCTTCCTGGGTCATCTGCGCAAGGGCCGGCCAGCCGAGCAGGCGAAGCGTCGGCATCCCTCCCCCCGGCATGGCGCTCCATTCGTTGGTGCGTCCCACAAAGCTGGTGGGCACAAACATCGTCACCGGTAGTGCGTGCGTGCGCAGGAGTGGCCAGGCATGCGTCGCGAAATTCTCGAATGCGTCGTCGAAGGTGAGCGCCACAGCCGGCACATCATCGCTGGCCGCGAGCAGGTCGGGGATGGACATGACCTTCACGACACCAGCCGTCAGCCACTCCACGTGCGCGGCGAAGCGGGCCGGCGAAATGGAAATCACCGACCCGCTGTCATCCACCGAGTGGTACGTGAGAATTGCTTTCAAGCGGCGCGGGTCGCTGGGTGACGTGCTCGTTGGTTGCTATTTGCCAATGGGATAGGCAGCCAGTCCCTGGAGCCCGGACTGGTCCAGCGAGACGCGCATCCCAGTGTCGGCGGAGTGGTAGCAGGCCGCGAGCACTTCGAGGCCGAGCAGTCCGACCTCCCCGCTGGCTGGTACCTCGCCTCCACTGGCGAACGCCGCGAACGTCTTCTCGAGCAACCGGCGCGTCGCGTCCATGCCTGCTTCGCGCGGATTCTTGGCGAAGACGCGGCGTGCAGCGCCCTTCTCCTCCCAGGCAAGCCCGGACGGGCCGTACTCCAAACGCACGTGCGGGCGCGTGCTGCGCACGAGTCCTACCGACACGCGCGCTCGACCGCCGAACGACGCGCGCAGCGTGGCTTCGGCACACTCCACGCTGGCTTCGAAATAGCGCGTATCGCCCGGGCTCAATCGATTCTGCGTCACGTGAGCGAGGCGTCCATCGGGAAACTCCAGGGTGACCAACGCAACGGAATCGGTCTTCTCCTGTCGAACACCGCACGTGGACATCGTGGCCCACACCGAGAGCGGACGCTCGTTGAAGAGTGCGAGCGCGTAGTCCACCAGATGGATCCCCGCTTCGAACAACACGCCCCGCGACAACTGGCCTCGCCACCCCGGCTCCTTCCACGGCGGCAGATCCATGGACTGCCACACCTGCGCAAAGTGCACGGGACCTACACCCGGAGCTCCAATCCGCTCGAGGAGCTTGCCCGCGATGCCCATCTCGCGGAATTCGTAGTTCATCGCGACGCGGCGACCAGCTCGCTTGGCGGCTTCAAGCACTTGCTTGCCTTCTGCGATCGTGGTGGCGAGGGGCTTCTCGCACACCACGTGCGCGCCCGCGGCCAGCGCGCGGAGGCATGCGTTCAGGTGATGCTCGGGCGGCGTCGCGACGACCACGACTTCGGGTTTCGCCTGCACGAGCATTTCGTCGAAGTCCGCGAACATCGGAACGTTCCATTTGGCGGCCGCGCGCGCCCGGCGTGCCTCGTCGAGGTCGCACGCGCCGACGAGCGTCGCGGATGGAATGGCGGAGAGCGCCGGGAGATGCAGCATCCAGCCGGCGTTACCCAGACCCAGGAGAGCTACGCGAATTGACGAATCCCCGATTTAAGGTTGTTGATGAGATCAAAGTAGCGTTCCAGGTGGCGCTCGGGCGTCCATTTGGCTGCGTACTCCTCGCGGCCGCGCAGTCCCAGCGCGTTGCGGCGCTCCGGGCTTGTTCGCAGGCTTTCGAGGGCGGTCATGAGCTCCGATTCATCGCCGTACGTCAGTCCGCCCCGACCGTCGAGCATTTCGGGTAGCGGGCCGAGTCGATGCCCAATGACCGGGGTCGCCTGCGCGTTGGCCTCGAGGACGGTGGTGGGGAAGACCTCGAAGCCCACGGATGGAACCACGACCGCGATGGCATGACGCATCAGCGCTTCCAGCATCGCGTACGGCGTCTGGCCAAGGAAATGGATGTGCGGACTGCGACTCGCCATCGCGTGCAGCTGCTCCGCGTCGTGCCCCGCACCCGCGACCAGGAGATCCGCATTGGAGTAGCGCGTAAACGCATCCACCAGGACATGCGCCCCCTTGATGCGCTCCAGGCGACCGACATACAGAAAGTACGGACGCGCGTGCGGCCTGTTGTCGGCGGCGGCGACCGGCTTCGGCAGCGGGATGAAGTTCGGGATGTGAACGATCGGAGCCTTCACCCGCAATCCGAATTCCCGGTGCTTTTCCCGCGTGAACACGCTCGGCGCGATAAACGCGTCCACATGCCGGAGGCTGCGCGAGAGCACGCCGGTGTATCGCCAGAGCTGCGGAGGACGGCGATAGTGAAGCTGACAGCGTATGCACTTCCTCGCCGGGCACGGCTCTTGATTGAACCGCCACAGCACGTGTGTCGGACACACCAGCCAGTGCTCGTGCATCGTGTACAGCGTCGTCGCGCTGGAGTAACCCAACGCGGTCGCTCCGATGAGCGAAGCGTTGTGGAAATGCACGACGTCGAAGTTGCTGGCGCCAAGAAGTTTCTTGAGGCGCGCTCGCTTCAGTCCGGGCGTCGCCGTCTGCTGCGTGATGAGCGGCGACAGAACGCCCGCTCGGCTGCGCAGTCCGTGATGGACGATGTCGGGGTGATCGATGTAGTCGCCGTCTGCTGACATGCCGGTGGGCCGCAGCATCTGGAATGAATCCACGTCATGAATGACTTCCACGTGATGCCCCTGCTCTGCCAACGCCACGGCGAGCCTGCGCACGGCAATCCCGTCCCCGCCGAAATTGTACGGTGGATAGAACGTCGTCACGAAACAGAAACGCAGCGGACGTGGACTCACCGCGCCAGGTCCTCGAACGCCGCGACCGCGGATCGCGCCGACGCCAGCCAGGTGAATTGCGCCGCGCGGCTGTAGCCCCGCTCCGTCATTGCTCGCCGCAGATCAGCGTCGCCCAGTACTCGACCCAGCGCATTCGCCAGCGCGTCGGCCGAGTACGGATCGAAGAGCAACCCAGCGTCGGCGACCACCTCGGGGAGCGCGCCGGCACTGCTGGCGATGACCGGCGCTCCACAGGCCATGGCCTCGAGGGCGGGAAGCCCGAACCCCTCGTAGAATGAAGGCAACACCAGCGCATCTGCCGCAGACAGGAAGTGTCGCATGTCGGCATCGGGCATGTATCCGGTGAAGCGCACCGAGGTTCTAAGCCCGCCGGATTCGATCAGTTTGCGAATCGCTGGATAGCTCGAATGGAACACGTCCGCGACGTAGTCACCGATGAGCACCAGCCGAACGTCGCGAGCCGAACCAGTCACCGTGCGACGCCACCGCTCAAAGGCCGTCACCAGCGTATCGATGTTCTTGTGGGGACTGATGCCGCCCACGTAGAGCACCAGCCGTTCGTCGGGCTGAAAGCCGTACCGACGGAACGCCTCGTCCCGCTCCGCGCCTGGCAGCGCTGGCGTAAAGCTCGGGTCCACGGCATCGGACACCACCCGAACCTGGTTTGCGTCCAGGTGGAACGCGTGCATGATGTCGCTGCGGGAGTTTTCCGACACGGTGAACACCAGGTCCGCGCGGCGCATGGCCATTCGGATTTTTGCCTCCCAGAGAAAGCGACTGCGCCAGCTGGGAAACAGCAGCTCGGGGACGCGGCGATCGGTCATGTCGTGCTTGGTAACGATGACCTTTGCCGATGTCCGGATGGGAAAGTAGGTGTAGTCCGCCGGGAAATAGAACACGTCCAGTTCGCGCCCGTCGCTCGCTCGCCACGAGGCGACGGCGCGACGCATGCGCAGCAGGTCCCAAAGCGAACGGCTGCCGTCCGCGGATGCGGCCTGGGTCGCCGCGGCGCTGGTCTGAATGATGACGCGCGTCGCTCGGCCTTCGTCAGGCAGGTTCTGCGCTGCCCCTGCCGTCGCGGCATCCATGAAGAGCACGTACTCGTTGCGGCGGTCGATCTCGAGCAGTGCCCCCACGAGCTCGCGTGTGAAGCGCCCGAAACCGCGGCGGTTGAGCCAGCAGCTCGCGTCGATGCCGATGCGCATGGGCCGCAAACTCAACGCCATTTGTCCAGACTCGATCCTGCGCCTGCTGCGTATCCGGCGAACTCACCGAGCGCCCAGCTCAGGGACAACGCCCAGATCCAGGGTGAAGTCAGTATCGCACGACCCCTGAGCCGGCGCCGGCGCCA